>SYAD01000226.1 GCA_005789005.1 Planctomycetia bacterium
AATTTCCTCATCCAATGGTTTAGGGTCAATTTCAGCCACTTTCATAGGGGTATCGGTGGTTCCCACAATCACGCGGTCGTGCCATGGAATCACAAATAACACGCGTCCGTCATCGGTGTGGGGAACCATAATGGCGGTGTCGCCCGCGAGAAAAGATTTTGACAACACCAAATGCACGCCCTGCGCCGGCTCAATCATGGCCGTGGCTTTAGGGTCATCCATGCGGCGAATGCTGTCGGCAAAAATACCGGTGGCATTCACAACAACTTTGGCGCGGATGAAAATATCTTGTTGCGTTTCTTCACAGCGACACATGGCGCCACTGGTGCGGGCGCCGTCATGCACGATTTGCGTGACCGACACGCGGTTGGCCGCAACGGCTCCAAACTGTTGCGCGGTTTGCAGCAAGTTCACCGCCAGGCGCGCGTCGTCAAATTGACCGTCGTAGTACTCAATGCCGCCTTGCAAATCTTCTCGCTGCACGTTGGGAATTTTCTCAATGGTCTGCGCCGCTGAAAGCATGCTGCTTGCTTTTAAATTTAATTTGCCGGCAAGAGCGTCGTACAACTTCAAGCCAGTTCCGTAGAACGGACCTTCCCACCATGTATAGCGTGGAACAATAAATGCCAACGGGTGCACCAAGTGCGACGCGTTCTGATGCAGCAAACCACGCTCGTGCAACGCTTCCATAACCAAGGCAATATCCAATTGCTCCAAGTAGCGCACGCCGCCATGCACCAACTTTGTGCTGCGACTACTTGTTCCCTTGGCCCAGTCATGCGCCTCAACCAAAGCGGTTTTGTAGCCGCGATTGGCCGCGTCAACCGCCGTGCCCAAACCCGTGGCGCCGCCGCCAATCACAAGCACATCAAATTGATCTGCGCCAAGTTGGCGCAATGTGTCAACGCGTTGCAGTTGAATATTCGCCGCGCTCATGAAGTGGCTCCTTTGGATTCGTCTTGCGCCCAATCACCGGCGCGGGCCAGCGCGCGTTTCCAATTGGCGCGCTGAGAAAGTCGTTGATCATCTGAAATTTTTGGCTTGAACACGTGGTCCACCGTTCTGTTCTTGGAAAGTTCTGAAATGTTTTTCCACATGCCACTGGCAATGCCCGCCATGAACGCGGCGCCTTGCGCCGTGGTTTCCGTCACCTTCGGTCGCTCCACGGCCGCGTTTAAAATATTGGCTTGCGTTTGCATCAGCAAGTCACTGGCACTGGCGCCGCCGTCCACGCGCAAAATTCCAACCGGCGCGCCCGCATCGCTGGTCATGGCTTCAAGAATATCCGCAACTTGATGCGCGATGCCTTCCAGCGTTGCGCGCGCAATGTGCGCCGCGGTGCTTCCGCGAGTGAGTCCAAGTATGCAGCCACGCGCGCGCGGATCCCATGTTGGCGCGCCAAGTCCAGCGAACGCCGGCACCACAAACACTCCGCCAGAATCTGGAACAGATTCCGCAAGTAGATTTACGTCGGAGCTCTTGCGAATAATTCCAAGGCCATCGCGCAACCACTGCACCGCGCTACCGCCAACAAACACGCTGCCTTCAAGCGCGTAATGCGCTGGCTGATTTCCCATGCGCCACGCCACTGTGGTCAACAATCTGTTCTTGCTCATCGCAGGCTGTGTGCCAGTTTGCATAAGCATAAAACACCCAGTTCCATAGGTGTTTTTCGCCATTCCTTTGTCCAGGCACAACTGACCAAAGAGCGCGGCTTGTTGATCCCCAATCATGGAGCGAATTGGAATTTCGCTGCCAAAGAGCGCCGGATCGCTCACGCCAAATTCGCTATCACAGGAAACAACCGTTGCGAGAATTTCCACGGGCACATTGAAAATGGAAAGCATCTCTGGGCTCCACTGCAATGTTTTAAGATCAAGCAAACTTGTGCGACTGGCGTTGGTGACATCGGTCATGTGCGCACGACCGCCAGTGAGTTTCCAAAGCAACCAAGAGTCAATTGTGCCGGCGGCTAATTCGCCTTTGGCCGCGCGCGCGCGCGCGTTTGGAACATGATCCAAAATCCACGCCATCTTTGACGCGCTGAAATACGGATCAAGCAGCAAGCCCGTGACTTCGTTCACGCGTTTCTCCACACCTGTGGCTCGAAGCTTGTCCATGATGGAAGCCGTGCGCCGATCTTGCCACACAATGGCCGGCGCAATGGGTCGACCCGTGGCGCGCTCCCAAATCACCGTTGTTTCACGCTGATTTGTTATGCCAATGGCGGCAATATCACGCGGACCAAGCTTGGCGCGCTTCATACACTCACGCGCAGTTTCTAGTTGCGTGTTCCAAATCTCTTGCGCGTTGTGCTCCACCCAACCTGGGTTTGGAAATGATTGGTGAAATTCCTGCTGAGCCACGGATCGCAACGCGCCAATGTCGTCAAAAACAATTGAGCGCGAACTGGTGGTTCCTTGGTCAAATGCAAGAATGTGCGATTTGTGCATGAAATGCTTTAGGATTGTTCAGTTGGCAACACTCAGTTGCAACTGCCCATGCCCATCACTCGTCGCCACGCGCTGATTTGTCCAAGATGCATTTGCATATGGCTGCCGCACATGAACATGACTGCCGAGCCCATTGTTGGAAACATTTCGCTCATGCGTCCGCCCATTGGATTGGCTTGCAAGAAAGTCTCATCTGAAACACTCGGCAGCGTGGCGGCCACGAGCTTGTAGCGCTCTAGGAAATTTTTCAACACAACATCCTTGTTTGGATATTGGCCAGTTTGCTCTAGGCACGGCGCGCCATTCTTAAAAAACTCTTCCTGCTTGGGATCGATCGAGTTGGCCAAATCTTTGCGGCCAATCATTTCAAGAATGCGCTCGGCGTACAAACCCAAGTGCGCAATGTAAAACAGCGGATGATTCACATCCTTCATTGGACAATGGCCAAACTTGTCGGTCGGAATATCCTTGCAGAGTTTTTCCGCATAGCTGATGCCGTACAGAAGTCCTGGGGCGATCATCGATCCAATTCCTACGCTTGTGGTGGTTGCTGTTGTCATAGATGAATCCTATACCGATTTCCCGGCTCCAACAAAGTGAATTTGAAATTTTCTCAACTGCCAATGAAGCGATCATAAATGGAGCGCGCAATGGTTTCGTCGCTGCAACGGCCAACAATGGCGCGGCCATCGGCGAAAATAGTTAATTCAACAGGTTCGCCGCCAAGCCCTGCAACATTGCGCAGTTGTCCATGCAGAGATCCGCCACGCATTGCGAATTGTCCATGGTCGAGCAATTGTTTTTGCAGCGCGGACAAATCCATGTCCACGGCCGCGCCGTCTACTTTCACCCGCCGAGTGGGCAGAACCTGAATCGCCCCCCGCCCGCACAAGTGCGCCACGCGCGACGCTTCATTCAATGGCTCAAGAAATGAAAATTCTTTTTTGCCGCAACACGCGCAAAGCTCATCAACTGGAACCGCGATCGTTGCGTGCCGATGCGCGGCCAAATCCACGCTCCATAATTTTCGTTCAAGCAAATCAGCGCGTCCCGCGAGTAAAAACAACGCCTGACTTGCGGCGAACGCGCCGACCATTCCAACCAACGGCCCAAGCACGCCAGCAAGATCGCACGTTGGCAACACGCCGGGTGATGGCATTTCCGGAAACACGCAACGCAAACACGCGCCGCGCGCCGCGAAGTGGGTGGCTTTCGATTCGGCAGTGTTGGCGACGTCTTTGGAAATGCGCTTGTCAATATCAATAGCAACATCGCGCGGCAACACAACCATGCATCGACCTTCCATGGCGACGGCCGCCGCGTACACATAAGGAATTCCATCGCGAACGGACACATCATTCAACACAAAGCGCGTCTCAATGTTGTCCAAGCCATCCACAATCACATTCACGCCGCGCGCCAAATCAGCGGCATTTTCCGCGTTCACATGCTCAACGCAGGCGTGCACGCGAATGGTGGAATCAATCTCCTTCACGCGCCGCGCCGCCGCCTCCGCCTTGGGCGCGCCGACTTGCGCGTCGCGCTCGCAAAAAAGTTGTTGACGCTGCAAGTTGGACCACTCCACAACATCGCGGTCCACCAATGTCAACTGACCAACACCCGCGCGCGCCAACCACTCAATGGATGCGCAACCAAGCGCGCCGCAACCAACCACCAACACATGCGCGCCACGAATTCGCGATTGACCTTCTTCGCCACACCAGGGCAAAGTGATTTGTCGTTGATGACGCTGACGTTGTGGCATGTTGAGAGTGTCCCACGCTTGAGCAAAAAAAGAAACGCCCAAAAAACTGCGACCCCGAAGGATCGCCGTCATGAATTCAGGTTGAAGACCAAATGACTAGGCCAAAAAAAGCGGCGACCCCGAAGGATCGCCGCCATGAATTCACGTTGAAGACCAAATGACTAAGCTAAAAAAAGCGGCGACCCCGAAGGATCGCCGCCATGAATTCACATTGAAAAACAACTTACCAAGCCCAACTTACCAAGCAAAGTGAGCGAATGCCTTATTGGCGTCCGCCATGCGATGCGTGTTCTCACGCGTCGCAACGGCCTTGCCTTCATTCTTGCAAGCGCTGAACAATTCATTGGCCAACTTGATGTGCATTGGTCGACCCTTTTCAGCGCGGGCTGCTTCAATAATCCAGCGGAAAGTTAAACTTTGCGCGCGTCGACGATTGAGTTGCATTGGCACTTGATAATTGGCGCCACCGACGCGCTTTGAACGCACTTCAACAACTGGCTTCACATTTTCAATCGCCTTTTGAAACACTTCAATCGCCGTTCGAGGCAACGTGTCCAACTTTTCCTTTTCAAGACGCGCTTGAATGGTGTCGAAGGCTTGATACACAACCTTTTGGGCCGTGGCTTTCTTGCCGTCATACATGATGCAATTCACAAACTTGGCCACCAATTTGTCTTGGTAACGAGGATCTGGCTGCAGTTGCGCTTCGCTATTCGTAATACGTCCGCCCATTGGGGGATCTCCTGTGGCTCGGCATCCCGAAATGGGACGTCAGTTCACCAAGGCATGGGCAACGCGCCCGTAGAGTAGCTCCTTGATTACTTGCCGAAAATTTGCCGAAAAAATATTTCAAACCCAAACTATAAATACAAACTTCAAACCCAAACTTGAAATGCATTCGCGCCATACAGCGCGCGCACATTTCTAATTTCTAATTACTTCTTCTTGGCCGAAGCGGCCTTCTTCTTCACGCCGTACAACGAACGACCCTTCTTGCGGCCATCAACACCAAGACAATCCAAAATGCCGCGCACAACGTGGTAACGAACACCAGGAAGATCTCGCACGCGGCCGCCGCGCACCAAGACAATTGAATGCTCTTGCAAATTGTGGCCTTCGCCGCCGATATACGCGGTGATTTCTTTTCCGTTGCTCAAACGAATACGCGCCACCTTGCGAAGCGCGGAGTTCGGCTTCTTTGGTGTCACGGTCTTCACTTGAAGGCACACGCCACGTCGCTGTGGGCAACGAGCAAGATCTTTCACCTTGCTTTTGGCTGGCGGATTGCGTCGGGGATTTTTGATGAGTTGATTAATCGTTGGCATAATTGAGTCACTTGTTGGTCGAAAGACCGGGTCGAGAAGTGTAACGCAAGTTCACCGATTTCGCAGGGTCGCAATGGCTGCAACCGCCATTTCGTCGCATTTTGTGTTCTCGGGGTGTTCGGCGTGGCCACGAATCCAGACCGGATTCACAGTATGAATGGTTCTAATTTGGTCAAGTTGCTGCCATAAATCTATGTTTTTGACAGGTTTTTTGGCGGCCGTCTTCCATCCACGGACTTTCCACGCGCTCAACCACTCCTTTAAACCTTTGACCACGTATTCGCTGTCTGAAATCACCCGCACCTGAGACGGCTTTGAAATTGAGTCAAATCCACGAATAACCGCGGTTAATTCCATGCGATTATTGGTGGTTCCATGCTCCGCGCCAGATTGCAGCAATTCGCCAGAACCGCCAATTTCCCGCAAAATAAAGCCCCAACCGCCAGG
>SYAD01000227.1 GCA_005789005.1 Planctomycetia bacterium
ATGTTCAAGAAATCCGCAAGCAAACACACAACGCGTTGATGGCGATTTAAAATACGTTTGCGGTCCAAAGCGCGGGCCACTTTGAAGGCGACTCGATAAATTTATAAATTGTCCTGCGCGATTGCGCCGCCAAATAATTCTTGCAGCACGTTGGTGGCGTACGCGCCCTTGGGAAGATCAAACGCAACGCGCACAAAGTTGCCGTGCTCGTCCACGCCGGCCTCGGCTTGCGGATGAGCCAGCGCAATTCGCAGCGGTCTGCGCGAACCGGATGGCTGAAAATCTGGATCAAGAAATTGCTGCTGCTCGAGGGAAAATTGCGCGATGGCGTTTAGTTCAATTGGCAACGCGGCGTCCTCACCCCACATCACTCCAGGGCCTGCAAGCGGAGCGCTTGGCGAAATCTCAAATTCGTTCAGGCGTGTTTGCAAAGTTGCCGCATCTTGATCGCTGTCAAGCATGAGTTGAGTGACTCTAAATATGGCGCCGCCCTGATGTAGAAACGCCAAGTCACCCGCGATGAGATGGTCGAACGTGTTGGTGCGCAAGCGTTGATCAAGAACTGAATTGAATATGGCCGACTGCAAAGCGCAAATCCAGAAGTCCCGCATTTGCGGCTTGATGGCTTTCACGGCGGCCTTGGCCGTGGCGCCTTCGGACAACGCCTTCAACGCGGCGCGCTCGGCAAGATCAGATTGGGCCCAGTGCGCAATAGCGGCGCGAAATTCATTCTTGTGAAATGTGTCGCGGCGATCTTGCTGCCACTCTGGAAATGGCGTGCCCGTGACGCCAAGCAATTCATCGAGAAATCCTTGCCAATCTTGCAACACCAACAAGCGCCCAAGAATGTGGCCATTCAATCGATAGCCAAATCGCTGCGCGCCAAACGCGTTTGGAACACCGCTCTTTGACAATCGATACAGGTCGCGATGAATTCTTGGAATACACGAAGGCTCAATGTCGCGCACGCGAATGGCGAAACGATTGCCAAGCAATTGACCGACGCGCAATTTGGCTTGATGGCGCTTGGTCCAAAGAATGTGCACATGCGGATGCTCAAGCGGCCGTGGATCGGGCTGACCTGGCAGGTGAATGGACAGCGATTGCTGCGCGACGGCGTGCTTGTCCTTCATTCCGGCGTAGCCAATGGCGCGTGGCGAAACGCCGCAGTGGCGCGCCACAATGTCGATGAGTTCATCGTGGCGAATTCCAATTTTCTGAATGCCCATGTGCAAATGTTCGCCATCACCGGTGAGATCATAAAGTGGAAGCTCCTCCACAAGAAAATCTTCGGGGCGAATTTTTATTTTTCCCGCAAGTGGCGCGGCTTGCAGCAAAGAGCATTGACACAGTGGCGCTGGAATAACTTCGCGCGGAACGCTTGACGCAGATTCATTCATGGCGGGGCTCGCGCGAAGAAATTGTGAGGCGCGGACGAACACAAAAGCGAAGGGGTGATCGGGAAAAAATTTTCATGGCAATACTCCGTGCGCTACCAAGGCGCGGCGGATTTGTGGCACAGTTTCACACTGCGGATCAATCTGTATCGCGCGCCAACCCGCTTGAGTGGCGGCGTCGACATTTTCCGCAATGTCGTCAAAGTAAAGAATGTCCGCGGCACGCGCTTGGGTGGCGCGCTCAAATGCCTGAAAAATGGCTTGATTTGGCTTCTCCAATTGAAACAAGTGCGAGGCGTGGCGATGCTGAATTGCCGCGAAAGCCGCGATGGATTCCATCAATTCCCAGTGCCGCTGGTTGGTGTTGGAGAGACATGCCGTGGAAACGCCGCGCTGTTTCAAATCCAGCAACAACTGCTCCGCGCCTTCATACGCGCCAACAATCACGGACTCGTGAATGCGCGCCACATCGCGAGCGCTCACAAGACTGGCGGTCAACTCGCTCACGCCTTTGCAAAAATCATCCTGCGAAAGAACGCCACGCTGATGCTCAGAAACAATTTTTCCAAATTCCGCCCCGCGATGCCGCGTGGGATCATGCGCGGCATTGTTGGCGACATGCACTCCCGCAACCGTTGCGGCCTGCTGCCAAGAGTGGTGAATGCGAACGATCACTCCGCCAAGATCAAATACAACCCAAGATATGGCGCGGTCAGTTTGCGTTGTCACTCACAAATTCTCGTCTTCATCTTCTTGATCGTCGTCTTCATCTTCCATGTCGGCGCTGATCTCCGGCACTGGATTCATTCCCGCCGCGGCTTGGGCGCTGGCGGCTTCAAGCACTTCCTCGGCCACCAAAATTGGAACGCCCTTGGCAATTCCAAGCGCGATGGCGTCGGATGGACGCGAGTCAATTTCAATCTCGTGCTGGCCCTTGGACACTATCAACTGGGCGAAAAAAGTTCCGTTGTCCAGTTTGGTGATTTCAATGCGGAGCAACTCGCCGCCAAGCGACTCGATGGTGTTGGCCAGCAAATCGTGGGTCTGCGGCCGTGCAATTTCAATGCCTTTCAGTCGCCGCTCAATGGCGAAAGCCTCGGGCAAACCAATCACAATCGGAAACGCGCGCGTGCCGCCCACTTCCGAAAGCTCAATGATTTGCATGTCCGTCATTTCACGAATAAAAATTCGCGAGAGTTGCATTGGAATATTCATTGGGTTCTCCGATGGATAGTGTAGGACGTCACAGGAATCAAAGCGCCCGCTACCATGGTCCGCTTCATTCGTAAAGCAATTTGAAACACTTTTAACAACACTTCTCACAACACCTTCAATAAGGAAACTGGAATGGCATCAAAGCATCTTTTCACAAGCGAGTCAGTGTCAATGGGCCACCCCGACAAACTGGCTGACCAAATTTCCGACGCCATCTTGGACGCCATGTTGGCGCAAGATCCCAAGAGCCGCGTGGCTTGTGAAACATTGGTGACCACTGGGCTGTGCGTGATCGCTGGCGAAGTGACCACGACTGGTTGGGTTGATATTCCGGGCGTTGTGCGCAGCACCGTGCTCAAGGCCGGCTACGACGACGCCGACAAGGGATTTGATGGACGCAGTTGTGGCGTGAGCGTTGCGCTTGGAAAGCAAAGTCCGGACATCGCGCGCGGCGTGAACACCAAGCAATCCAAGAGCAAAAAGAAAAAGGCGCAAGGCGCCGGCGACCAAGGAATGATGTTTGGATTTGCATGCAATGAAACCGCGGAACTGATGCCGTTGCCAATTCAAATGGCGCATGATCTTGTGCGCCGCCAAGCGAATATCCGCGAGAAGTGCGGGATTGAAGGCTTGCGCCCCGATGCCAAGAGCCAAGTCACCGTTGAATACGACGGGCTCATTCCAACGCGCATTGACACCGTGGTTTTGTCCACGCAACACGCGCCCATGTGGAACGAGAAGCAAGATCGACTGAAGCAAGAAGTGATTCAACACATTATCAAGCCGTCGCTTGGACGATGGTGGAACAACAACATTCGTGTGTTTGTAAATCCAACAGGCCGCTTTGAAATTGGCGGTCCGCACGGTGATTGCGGCTTGACTGGTCGCAAAATTATCGTGGACACATATGGTGGCCGCGGTCGGCACGGCGGCGGCGCTTTCAGTGGCAAAGATCCGAGCAAAGTGGATCGCAGCGCGGCGTACATGGCGCGCCACATGGCCAAGAATATTGTCGCGGCGAAGTTGGCGAAAGTGTGTGAGGTTCAACTTTCATACGCGATTGGCGTTGCGGAACCTGTGAGCGTGCATATTGACACGCAAGGCACCGGCGAAATTGCCGACGCGCAATTGTCCAAGTTGGTTCAGAGTTTCTTTGATCTGACTCCAGCGGGCATCATCAAACATTTGGATTTGCTCAAGCCCATCTACACGCCAACCGCGGCGCACGGCCACTTTGGCCGCAAGCCTGGCGAAGGCGGCAAGGGCACATTCACGTGGGAAAAAACTGAGGACGCCCCCGCTCTTGCAAAGGCCGCGCAACGCTTGCGGTCCAAGCGTTGAATCCCGGACGCGCCGCGGCATATGAACGCATTGCTTTGTGCGCGCGCGAGTGGCCGCGCTTTGACTTTAAAGTTGATGCCGCGCAAGACAGCGCCATCGAGCCACGCGATCGCGCGCTTGGGCGCACCATTGAATTGCAAGTTGTTCGACGTTGGCTCACGCTGCAAGCGGTGATCGCGCCGTTGCTCGATCGACCTTGGCACACCATTCAACCTGGAATGCAAGCGGCGTTATTGGGTGGCGCGGCGCAATTGCTATTGATGGACCGCGTGCCCGACCACGCGGTGCTGGATGAAACTGTGGAGTGGGCCAAGACCGCCGTGCGCGTGGGCGCAGGTGGAATGGTGAACGCCATCTTGCGCAAGATCGCGGCGCTGCGCGTGGAGAAATTATCCACGCAGGCCTTTGCGAAATTTCAAACGCCAGAGCGCTACCACCTGCCTCTTGAAGATGGCGGCGCGTGGAGCTTGTCGGAGGATGTGTTCGCCAGTTCCGCGCCCGAGCGCCTGTCGCAACAATCAAGCCATCCGCTGGATGTGGTTTTGCGCTGGACAAATCGAATGAGCGTGAAAGACGCGCGGCGAATTTGTTTTCATGGACTCACGGATCCGCCGCTTGTTCTGTACGGACTTCCAGCCGATGAACCAGAGACCGCGGCGCACGGCGCTCCGGGCGCGCGAATTTGGAATGGCTCGCACGTGGCGCTTCTGGCGGCGCTGGAAAAATATCCACTGGCTCGCGTGCAAGATGTTGGCAGCGCGCTTGCGGTTTCACTTTTGGAAGTGTCGGCCCCCAAAATTATTATTGACGCATGCGCTGGCCGAGGAACAAAGACATTGCAACTGGCGGCGAAATATCCTGGCGCGCAAATCATCGCCAGCGAACCAGATGCGGACAGGCGCGCGTCACTTACCGACGCCGCTCGCCGCGCCAGCCTGGCTGGACTGAACAACATTCAAGTGACCACTCCACAAGACATTGGAAAGTGGTTTGGCAAAGCCGATGTGCTTGTGCTTGATGTGCCTTGCTCCAACAGCGGCGTGTTCGCGCGAAGGCCGGAGGCGAAATATCGATTTGATTTGAAGATGATGGATCGCCTGATTGTGCTGCAGCGAAAAATCGTGGACGACCATCGACCGCTGTTGGCCGAAAATGCAACGCTGCTGTACGCCACATGCAGTCTTGAGCAAGAGGAAAATGAGCGCATGGCAACTTGGATTTCGCAGCGGATCAAGATGCCAATGCGCCGCAGTGAGCGCAATATTCCCCAAGGATTGCCCGGCGAAACCCCCACTATGTGGCAGGATGGGGCATTCGCGGCAATCTTCACAAATCACGGATAATTGATGACCGAATAAGGCATGCTCTTGGTAGCATTCACCAAATCGCCAGAATTTCCTATGAATGTTCTTGAAGTACTAAATATTGATTGCGTCAAAGTTCCTTTGGTTGCCCACGACAAGCGTGGCGTGATCAGCGAGTTGATCGATGCCCTCGCGGCATCGGGCGCGGTGGCTGACGCTGAAGCGGTGAAACAAATTGTTTGGCAGCGTGAAGCGCAACGCTCCACGGGTATTGGCGAAGGCCTTGCATTACCCCACGGGAAAAGTTCCTCGGTGAAGCGCATTGCCATGGCGATCGGAAAGCCCGCGCAGCCCATGGAGTACGACTCGATCGATAAGAAGCCAGTCCGCTTGATCGTGTTGTTGGTGAGTCCGCCCGAAGCCGTGTCCGAACATATCCAAGCGCTTGGTCGGGTGAGTCGATTGATGACGAATCCAGATTTTCGAGAAAAATTATATTCAGCTCTCAGCGCCGACGCGCTGTACAGTTTGTTTCGCAAAGCTGAAACCGCGGAGTGACGCATGGCGCGTGATTACTACGAAATTCTTGGGGTTGCGCGCGACGCCACCGCGGATCAAATTCGCAGCGCGCACCGCAAGTTGGCGCGAAAATATCATCCTGATTTAAATAAGGCGGCAAACGCCGCGGCCATGTTTAAAGAAACGCAGGACGCCTACGACATTCTTTCAGACTCGGATAAGCGCGCCAAATACGATCGCTTTGGCCACGCTGGTGGATCGCAATCCGGCATGGGCGGAGGAAATAGTGGCGGCGGCTTTGGCGGCGCCGACGCCGAAACGCTTGAATCCATCTTTGGAAATTTCATGGGCGGTGGCGGGCGCGGTCGTGGCAAGCGCGCGCGCGGACCGCAACCCGGCGAGGATTTAACCTCCACAATTCAAGTTGGATTTATGACCGCCGCGTTGGGCGGAATGCATCACATCGATTTGCAAGGACCAAACGGCGCGATTGTGATTGATGTTCGCATTCCGCCGGGCATTTCCTCCGACGGACAATTGCGCGTGCGTGGCAAGGGCGGCGCGGGCGCTGGCGGTGGCCCCAACGGTGATTTGGTTTTGTCCGTGAAGGTGGCGCCGCATCCGTGGTTTCGCCGCGACGAACTTGACATTCTTCTTGACGTTCCAATTTCCATTGTTGAAGCCACGATGGGCGCGAAAGTTTCCGTTCCACTTTTGCAAGGCTCCGCGGAAATTCGAATTGAGGCTGGAACCCCAAGCGGCCGCAAACTTCGCTTGAAAGCCAAGGGTATTCAGGGCGCGCAAGGCGTTGGAGATTTCTACGCCGTTGTGCGCATTGAGCCGCCAACGACTTTGTCCAAGGAAGACGCGGAAATCATGCGCGCGTTGGGTGAACGCTTGCCTTCACCGCGCGCGGGCGAACCGTGGGCGCAACTGCAAGTGAAATAAAATTAGCGCACCAAATTTTGTGTTTGTCCGCATGGACGCAGCGCCACCACATCCGGAAGATTTCGAAACCAACCATCGCAATCAAGACCGTATCCCGCCACGAATAAATCCGGAACTTCAAATCCCACAAATTCGCAAGGCGTCGCCAACGCTTCGGGCAATTGCTTGCGCAACAACACGCAGGCGCGCACGCTTAAAGCGCCGCTTTCTTGCACACTTTTGCGCAAAAACTTGATGGTGCGTCCGCTGTCAAGAATGTCATCCACAATCAGAACATGGCGCCCCTTCACGCCCTCGGGTACGCCGCCCTCAAGCTTTGGACCTTGGCTGTGCGTGCCCGCGCCGTAACTGCGAGCGGTGATGAGATCGATGCGCAAGCGATTTGGAATGCAACGAATGAGATCGGCTGCGAACACCAAAGCGCCGGTGAGCACTGGCATGATCACAAGACCGTCCACATTGCCGCCAAGCGACGCGGCGATTTCCGCGGCAAGCACGGGCAACCGACGCGCGATGGCTTCATGCGTGACGACCACTTCACCCGGCTCTAGATTTGGCTCGTTCATGTCGCGCTCCTTTGATAACGCGCGGCGTGATTGCCGCGCAATTTCTTGATGTTGCGTTTCAGAGTGTGCGTGCTTGCTTGAACGTTCATATTTATTTTCTCAGTCGCTTGATCAAACGCTCATTGATGCTCTTGGCGTCTGCCTTGCCTTTTGAAAGTTTCATAACGTGCCCCACCAAGCGTCCGGTCGCGGCGTCTTTGCCCGCGGCAACATCAATGGCCGCTTGCGGCTGCGCAAGAATTGCCTCCTCAACCCACGCGTCAAGCGCGGAGTCATCGCGCACTTGAAGAAGTCCGTGCGTTTGCGCCAAGGCCAAAACCGTGTCATCCGAATCACACATGAATCCAAACAATTGATCGGCGGCTTGCGGGCCAACATCATTGGCTTCGCGCAATTTCACAAGTTCCGCCACTTGCGCCGGCGTTGCGCCGAGTTGATGGATCAGGCATTTCTTTTCATTGGCGCGCTTGGAGCCCGCGTTGAGCAATAATTTTCCCACCGCAAATCCCGCCGCCGCAGTTGCCCCCGCGGCGGCCACGCACTCCTCAAAATAGAAACAGTCGTCGCGTTCGGCCACCAAGTTCTCCGCGTCAACGGGCAACAATCCCCACTCGTGTTGATAGCGGCGCTGGCGACTGAGCGGCTGCTCGGTAAGCGAGGCGCGAATTTTTTGCAGCCACGCCGCGTCCATTTGCACGGGAACAAGATCGGGATCTGGAAAATATCGATAATCATGCGCATCCTCTTTTTCGCGCTGCAACACCGTCTCCAATTTTTCATCAAGCCATCCACGAGTGGCCTTCATGCCACGGCCCATCACGCGGCCATCTTGTTTCCACGCCTCCACTTGGCGCACAAACTCATATTCAATCGCGCCCTTCACGGCCTTGAATGAATTCAAGTTCTTCACCTCCACAATGGGCGTGCGCACGATTGTGCCATCTTGCAGCGTGATCTCGACATTAATGTTGGGTTCGAAACGCATGTGCCCCTTCTGCATCACGCCCTCGGTCACGCCAAGAAAGCGGCACAAAACCCGAAGATTCTGCGCAAATGCGACCACTTCGGCGGCGCTGGCAAAGTCTGGCGCCGTGACAATTTCAAGCAGCGGCGTGCCCGCGCGATTCAAGTCCACCAAACTTCCGTCGTAATGGCGGCCACCTGGAAGTTCGTGACCAAGCTTGCCGGTGTCCTCCTCCAAGTGCGCGCGAATTATTCCAATGGTCTTTGTGGAGCCATCGTCCATGGGCAATTCAAACTTTCCTTCGCCACACAAAGGCTGGTCGTACTGGCTGATTTGATACCCCTTTGGAAGATCTGGATAAAAATAATTTTTTCTATCCCATCGACATTGTTTTGCGATGACACAACCAAGCGCCATGCCAACGCGCGCGGACATTTCCACGGCGGCGCGGTTCATCACGGGCAACGTTCCTGGAAGCGCGGCCACCAACGGGTCCACAAGCGAGTTTGGATCGGAGCCATCAAAGTCCACATGGGCCGGATTGGGCGCGCGCGTGAACATTTTGCTGCGCGTGCACAGCTCCACATGAATCTCCAGTCCAACAATCAACCGAGTTTGGGCGATGGCACTCTGCATCAGGACACTATAAAGTGGAATCGCCATGCCTGAACAAAGCGATCATTTGGCTTGCAAAGAATCAACGCGTTTGGGCGTCCACCTCTGGAAAACGCTGGGATATTGCGCCTTGGCGATGATTTGCGTTTTGGCGTCGTGTCAAAGCGCCGACCAAACCACCTTGGCTGAAACGCCAGCGATTTCAGATTCGGAAACTTTCGCGCAAACTATTGTTCCGCCCAAAGTAGACGAGGGCGGACAAATCATCGCGGCATCCTCAAGCGTTGATGCGATCGATAAACAAAATTCCAATATGGAGCGAAGCACGCTGGCGAAATCCGCGTCGCTTGAATGCGCGCGTAGATTTCACCGCGCTCAAGAACCCGTTGAGGTTCGAGTGCTTGCGCCATCGACCCACGGCAGACTCACGATTGAAGTGTTGGACACCAAAGGAAAATCTTTGGGAGATCTTGGCGTCACTCCCGGCATCGTTGACATACGCTCCATGATTCCCACAATTGAGGATCTGTCCAAAGCTGTGTGGATACAACTTTTTGAGGATGCAAAACCCATAGGCGCGCCAATTGTTTTGGAACCGCTTCGACCGCCACCATCGGTGCGGACCATGCGTGGGTTTCGCAAGGATTCAAACGAACCCTACACGCGCGTGGTTGGTTGGGGCGACCGATTGCTCAATCCCGCCGATCAAGAAGTGGTCGCGGCCTCCGCGCAATGGATCGCATCGGAACCAATTGTTTTGAGCGGCTTTCGCACGGAAATTGATGTTGACGCGATTGTGATGACGGACGCCGGTCCAATTCGAATCGCGTTGGCGCCAGACGCGGCGCCAGCCACGGTGCGAAACTTTGTCACGCTCGCCGATCAAGGTTTTTATAACAACACTATTTTTCACCGCATTGTTCCAATGAACCGCGATGGTCAACCCTTTGTGATTCAAGGCGGTGATCCAACCGGCACCGGCGATGGCGGACCTGGCTGGAACTTGGCGTTGGAACCAAGCGATTTGCCGCATGATCTAGGCGTGGTTGGAATGGCGCGCGGCGATGACCCAAATTCCGCGGGCAGCCAGTTTTATTTCGCGCTGTCACGCGAGGGAACCGCCCGGCTGGACGATCAATATTGCACTTTTGGATTCGTGGTGTCGGGACGTGATGCGCTGCAAAAAATAGCCCAAGCGAATATCGCCGATGCGACCACGGGCCGCCCCACGAGCGCGCCGAAGATTCAATACGTTGAGATTGTTGCGGCGCCCGCGCGCGCGCGCGGAGAAAATCGGCGCGACCAGCGCGTCAGGCCTGGATTGGCCAACACTTCAAGCCCAATCAAATCGCCGCAGATGAGATAACGCGCTTCATGCTGATTGGTTTCAGTGGCCGACCCGAGCGCGCATCAACTTCCAAAGCCGCGATCATTTGCACAACATCCATGCCCTTGATGACTTGACCAAACGCCGTGTATTGATTGTCCAAGTGCTGACATTGCTCGCGCGTAAGGCACACAAAAAATTGGCTGCCGGCGCTGTCAGGATGCGCGCTGCGGGCCATGCTCAATGTGCCGGGCATATGTTTTTTCTTGTTGAACTCGGCCTTGACTTGCCAACCCGGACCACCAGTTCCATCGCCGTTGGGGCAACCCCCTTGAATCACAAATCCAGGAATGACGCGGTGAAAAATAAGTCCGTCATAAAAACTTTTTTTAGCGAGTTTGAGAAAATTCTCCGCATGCGCGGGCGCCACGTCATTCCAAAGCTCAACTTCAATGTCGCCAAGTTCCGTGTTGATGGTGACTGCTGGATATGCCATAGGCGATTGAGGGTAGCAAGACTTTTTCAAAATAAAAAAACGCGCGCCGTGAATTTTTTTTAACGCGTCAACATTTTTCCGGCGCGCGAAGGGCCAAATGCTGTTGGTAGCAAATAGGACCGCCCCTCAAACAAGGTGATTTCCCCTGAAATAACGCCGGAATTTAGACCGCCGAGAGACTGCGCTTGCTTGGCAAGGGATTCGGTCAACTTGCATGGCAGCAACTCCGCCTCGCGCTCCCCCACACGACCGCGACTAGATTCGAACACAAATCGCCAAACGCCATTCACCGGATCGCGCATCACGGTGCCAAGTCGATCTTGCAAGCGCCTGCCAGGCTGCAACCATTTCATGTCACTGGGCGCGTCGGGATTCAGCGCGGGCAAGCGCGCGGTGTCCATGGAACGTTGAATGTCCCCCACGCGCGCCACAAGTTCCTGCTCAATATCCTGAGCGGAAATACCGCCGATCATTTTTTGTTTTTGAGATTGCTCCGCCGCCAACGCCTCGGGGGACAACGGAGATGCGATTGAAAGAAACGCGCGGCGAACAAGGGCTCGCGTTTGATTTTGGCTGGCGTCATTCGCCGATTGATTGTTGCTTTGCGCCAGAGCCACCGCTTCGCTGGAGCCATACCACGCCCCAGGCGGCGCCATCGTTGGCCTTGATTGACGCGCTGGAAATTCACTAATGGTGGTGGCGAAAAGTGGCATGACAAAATTCTCGCCGTGATACAAAGTCACTCGGCCTGTGAGTAGAAATTTAGAAATCGCTCCCGAAGGCGCCATTGATCGATTGCGAATCATGTCCGCCAACGTGATCGACGGAAGCAGTTGAACCACGCGATCTGGTTCGCCTTGAAAAGAATCCCTGAATCGAAACACCCAGCCGCGATCGCCTTCGCTTGGCTCAAGAGATCCAGGGACTTGAGTGAGGAACGCGCCCTCGGGCAACAACGGCGGACGTTGCGTAATTTTCAACGTGCTTGCTTGAGTCGCGATCGTGGAAGTTGCCGCGATTGGTGGCGCCGCGGTTGGCGCAACACCAGGCGTCGCCACTGGAGAAACCGCTTGCGGCGTGAAAGTTGGTGCCGGTTGTGACGGCGCGGTGGCGGGCTTTATGGCTTGTGCTTGCGCATGGGGCATCAGGGCTTGCGAAAAAATCGCAGCTCCTAAAATGATTCCAAAAGATTTACAAATTAAAGTGCTCATTGCGTTGACGCGACAGGCGTTCGGTGCAAGGATACGGTCTCGGCCGAGTACCCAAGTGGCCTAAGGGAACGGATTGCAAATCCGTGATTCGTGGGTTCAAATCCCACCTCGGCCTTTCACTGATTTCTAGCGAATTGCTTTGAATTACCGCGTTCAAAACCAGCATGCTTGCGGCTGCAATTGCCCCGCAAAAAAGATTCTGCTCGCGCTTGAAATCAATCCTTGTATGAAGGACCCAATGGATCCCAAATCAAATCGGCCCGATTGAAATCCACGTTTTTTTCTTTTGATGGCTCGCTGCCGCCCGCGGGTGTGCAGGCCACTAGATTCTCGTACCAGTCCACGTGTCCATCGCCATAGAGAAAGTGCCCGCCATTTCTGTGCCGCGCGGAGAATCGTTGCCAATCACCACGATGGCGATTGAGCGCCTCGCCGTAATACGGATGCCAAAACTCTGGCGCCTTTCCATTTTTCGTGCCCGCCCCGTTGAGCTCTTCTGGAGTTGTGCGCATCTCCATCAGCACCGCCGTAAGCGCGGGTTTTTTCATGCGGCTCAAACGCATGCGGCGAGCGTCGATCCAATCGGAAGTGACGGCCGTTGTTTTAGGATCATATTTTTTCGCGGTGCTGCGCTCGTCCGTTGACGGAAGCGCATCCATCTGCGCCTCGATGGTGTTGTTTAAATTTGAGTTTGGCACATAGCAAAAGAAAAATTTGGCCTTTGAATTTGGAACAGTCCAACCCGTGAACACGCTCTGACCGCTGCTAAATCCCGAAGGAGTTTGCGCGGATGGATCAATGAAAATTGAACCACCACTCGGCGGCACCGGAATCGCGCCATCCAACGTAGCCATGTCCGCGTACGCCGGTTGATCCACATATGGCGGAACCACATTTGCCCACCACCGCTGGCGATCAGCCAAATTTCGCGGCATTTGATTGGCGTCTTTCTCGCCTTCCCATGCCAGCATGCCCTTGCGTTCAGTGGCGAAGTTGACAGACCCAACGCCCCATTGCTTCATGTTGTTTTGGCTCACCATTTCCTTGGCGCGGGTTCGCACATGGTTTACCGCTGGAATAAGCAAGCCTAGCAACAGCGCGATGATGGCGACAACAATCAGCAATTCGATCAATGTGAATGCCGCACGCTGTTGACGCCGCGGTGTAATTTGAATTGAGTCTTGCGCGCGCATCAGTTGAATGAACCTAGAAGTGCTCCAAGATCAGCCGAGTCGGTGGCACCGTCTTTATTTAAATCCGTGGGGCACGGTCCCGATTGCGGGCACGGCCCAAAAGTTCCAAGCAATGTTCCAATGTCGGCGCTGTCCACGCCTCCGCTTCGATCAAAATCCGCTGGATCCCAAACCCGACACACGCCCTCGCCTAGCGCGGAAAAATTCTGCGAGATCACTGTTCCATCATCGGGACAATTGGCCCATTGATTTGGCGCGCCAAATGTGCTGAAGCGCGCGGTGTCATCAAAGTCGCTGACTAGCGAAATGTGAGTCGACGGATCTTCTTCTAGGCGGCACACATCGTCCGAGCCAACACTGCCAAGGAAATATCCAACCGAGCCTTCGCCAAATGGACCCGCGACAATTGCGCCACTGGTGTTCTTGATGGATACCGCAAATTCGTCATTACTAGTGGAAAAGGAGCCGAAACTAGCGCCTATTTTGGTGCTGGTTGTTGCCGCAATGACTGACGAATCGCTACTTACGATATTCATCCAACGATCGCCGCTTGCAATGTCAACGGACAAATCCGTGTCCACGCCGCCATTGCTTGCGTTGTTCTCGATGATTGTGATGATGGTGCCCGATGGAATGCAAGACAGTTGGCTTGATTGTCCAAATGTGATCGTTCCGGAAGTGCCGCCAACAACAACTTGTTCCCACGCCAATGTCCAGCCGCGAAGATCTAGGCAATCAATCACCACCACAAACTCCATCCAGTTGCCGCCGTTTCCAAGCACGCGGCCAAAGCGCGTGTCCGCGGATGCGCCTCCATCGGCGTCCACTTCAAAGGTGCCGCCGTTTAAATATCCAGCGGACGTCACCGCGTTGTATTCATTTAAAAACATTGGCGTGCATGAGGCGCAGTCGGCAAGCGCCGGTGCGCGCAATGTGGCCAAATCCTGATGCACTTTGCACGTCACAAAGATCGCATCCTTCCAAGAGTTTGGTGAGCCAAATGAGGAGTTGTCGCCGTCGTCATACGAGGCGTTGGTGATATCGGCGGTGGGTTGCGCTTCGAGCTTGCCAATCTCTGTGCTGCTTACGCCACTACCTCCCCAGATGGATCCGCCTTCGCCACAGGCCGGAGTAACCACTGTGTTGGAGGCGTCGCGGATTTCCATCAACCAAGCGTTGTTCCCTGTGCTGAAATTGCCTGGAACATCAAGAGTTTTGTTGGTGGTGGTGGTGAAATAGGTTGGATTATTCCATGTGTGGGCATTGAGCCACCAATCACCGTTGCATGGATCAAATGTGAAGTCGTCATTTTTGGCTCCAGCGGAATTTGAGGCGTCAAACTCGCAGACTGTGATGATTGTTCCCGCGCGCAAATCGCTCCAGGCGGCGTTGTTGGAGAATGTGATAATGCCTTGCTCAACCAAGCCGTTGCCATACCAAAGATCTGTTCCATTGGTGGCCGTATTCAAGCTTTCGGCCCAGAGCAATTTCCAGCCGCGGACATCGAGATGATCTTGCGTGACAATCAATTCAATCCAGTTGCCGCCATTGCCAAGCACGCGACCAAAATATGAATCAACACCCTTGTCCGTATCACCAATCACTTCCGTGAGATACTTGGTGGAGCCAACCCCGTTGTACTCGTTCAAAATCAGCCCTCCCGCCATCACTTGACTTGCAAACATTGCCGACAAAGACAGGGCGATTGCATTGTCGAACGACTTCTTTACGTCTTGCATGTTGTTTCCTTTTGATGGCGATGAAATTCGTTTACGTATGAACATTGAATTATTGTGCATCAAAAAACAACCAATTCCATTTAGGTTTGGTCAGGAAAATATTTGATTTATATTTAGATATGGTTTAGGCGAATTGCGCGCCCAAGCAATAAGCGCCGCTTAGTTGAACGCGCCAAGCACCAAACCAACATCCGCGGAATCCACAACAAGGTCTCCATTGAGATCGGAAATGCAAGGAACGCCAGAAATACAATCTCCGTAATCCGAAAGAACGAAGCCCAAATCACTGCTATTCACAAAACCATCGCCGCTGATATCGCCGAACACGCCCGAGCCAACAACTATGTCAAAGTTAACCGTGATGTTGCGCGACGCCGCGCCCAGAATGTCCTCATCGCTGGTGCGCACGGTGGCGACCGCGGCATACGTTCCAGCGGCCACTCCATTGCTGTTGAAGGCAAACCGAAGCGTGCGCGTGCCCGTGGTCAAGCCCGCGCCCAGACCTGACGTCATGGACAAGCGGCTTGCGGCAGTGCCCGTGAATGAAACACTGTCAACATCAAGCTTGGCTTGGTTGGCGTCGTACAAATAATTCCGCACGCCGGCATCCACCGTGACGGAGCCAAGGTTGGGTTGTGTATTCAATGACAAACTCACGCTGTCCACATCCGTGATTGAATTGAGTGTTGGATTGCTGGCGCGAATCACTTGCGCGGAGACAGGCAGCGCGATGGATGGACTTTCCACGCCTTCGTTTGTGCTGGTGACATTCACTGAGCCAGTGACCGTTCCAACAACCGAGGTGGTGAGCGTGACAAATTTGCTGATTGAACTTGGCACAAGTGGCGCGGTGCCGGTTGCGGTTCCACTGACACTGCCGGTGCATGCCACGGAGAACACCAATGGATCTACGCCGGTGCTTGAAAAATACGGCGCGACATTTTGCACTTTCACTTCTATCGAAGCCAGCGCGCTTTTAATCACGCGGGTTGGCGCGTTAACAAGCGACGCCGACATTTTGGCTGGCACTTGAAACTCCATCAGTTGCGTAATGTGGTCGCTGGCCATGCCCAAGTTGTCAGCCAAGAGATTGGAACGAGCGATTTCCGTGGGGTAATACGTGTTATTTCCAGCGTTGATGTCGATGTTGTAGTGGTTGCCGTCGTTGCCAGGCACACGCATGGTGCTGGTCATGGCGGAAATGCCTTTGCCATCGGCTGCGCCAAGACTTGGCACAATAAAATCAAATCGATCATTCAAACCGCCGCCAACCATTCCGTTGTATCCAACAATCATCGGAGCTTGTGTTTGCTTCCATGAATTCGTGGTGCCGGTCCAATTTCCAGTTCCATAAGGATCAACGCCTTTACCATTGCCCGCGGCGACTAAAGCGACATATCCAGTTTCGGTGTTGTTGTAAAAATTAAAATCACCAGTGTAGATGATTGGAACGCCAACACCCAAAGCGTCGGCATTGGCGCGAATGGCCACCATGCCTGTGCGGCGAATTTCCTCATTGGCGCTGCCCGTGCTGGCTTTCAAATGCGCGCCGTACACATAAAATTTAGAGAGCGTGGTTGTGTATCCCTTGGGTTGCATAAGCCAACGATCGCAGTAGCGACTTGCGCCTGAAAAAATATCCGCGTGCCCACTTGTAATTTCAGTGAGCGTGTCGGAACGATAAAACATTGCTTGCGCGCCAGAGGCGGAAGTTTCTCCACTGGCGGAGGTGTAGGTTCCAGCCGTGTATGTCACGCCAGCGGGAGCCGACGCATTGACCGCGGCAATAATTTTTGGCCAAGCAGTGTTGTTGACTTCGTTGAAAAGAAAAATATCAACCGGCTGCGCCCAACCCATTTTGTTGTCGTCATGCATGGCGGCAAGAACAGCTTTCATTGCCGCATCATCACCTTGGTAGCCGGCGATGTTGTAGTGACAGACACGAATTTGGGCGGACGCCGAAGCGGCCCAGCCAAGAACGATACATATCACCATCATCGCTTGGGTCTTCAACATGGCATAAGGATACCCCCACAACCGCAAGTGTCCAAGAATCTTTTGCAGGAAATTGCAATTTGGCAAGTTGAAAGTCCGTATATCATCCAAATCCGCCAATTCTGGCGCTTGAGTTTTATTCAACATTCAATCACGTTCATTCAGGAGATTTTCATGAGACAACTGCTCGTTCTTGCGTCACTTCTAGTCGCCGCCGCAACCGCTTCGGCCCAGCAAGTGGATGTGCAAGAATTCACGCTACCCAACGGCATGAAATTTCTTTTAATTCCGCGCACCGATCAACCCAATGTGATCGCCGCGGGTTGGTTGGCCAAAGTCGGCTCGGTGAATGAGCGACCTGGCATCACTGGCATCAGCCACTTCTTTGAGCACATGATGTTCAAGGGAACCAACACTATTGGCACGCTCGATCCACAGAAGGACGCCGAGTACCGCGCGCAACAGAAGGCGCTGCGCAATCAAATTAATCAGATGGCGTGGACCACGCAATACACCCGGTTTTTCAAGGGCGAAATTAATGATCCGTGGAATCCAGACAACGACACGCCGGAGTTGAAGGACTTGCGCGCGCAACTGAAGAAGGTCATGGATCAGCAACAAGGTCGATCATCGGCCGATGCGATTTCCAAATTGAAGAAGGATTTGGCAGCGGTGCCCAAGACCGACGCCGGCAAAGCGCAAGGCGATGACATTCAAAAACAAATCTCCAAGTTGGAGCTTGAGCAATCCGCGCAATCCAGCATTATTAAGGACGAATTTGACCAGGTCTACACCAAGGCCGGCGGAAGCGGCATGAACGCCTTCACCAGCAACGATCTCACATTTTACTTTATCAATGTGCCATCGAATAAATTTGAGTTGTGGGCGTGGATGGAGAGCGACCGCTTGATGGACAGCGTGTTCCGCGAATTTTATTCAGAGCGCGACGTGGTGCATGAGGAGCGCAGACTGCGCACCGAAAGCACGCCAACCGGCCGGTTTCAAGAGCAGTTTGAAGCCATGTTCTGGATTTCAAGCGGCTACTCATGGCCCGTGATTGGCTGGACCAGTGACTTGAACAGCTACACCATGGACGGCGCCATGGAATATTGGAACACCTACTACCGTCCCAACAATTTGGTGGGCATTATTGTTGGTGATTTCAAACCCGCCGATGTGAAGGCGAAGATTGAGCAATACTTTGGCCGACTTGAGCCAGGCAAAGTGAAGCCACCGCAAGTTGTGACGCTGGAGACCAAGCAAATGGCCGAGCAACGCATGAACGCCGAGGGAGATTTCCAACCCGAAGTGGATGTGCGCTATCACACCGTGGCGCTTGGCCACAAGGATGGCTACGCCCTTGACATGATGAGCGAGATTCTCAACGGCCGCCCTGGTCGTTTGTAAAAGACCATGATCGAGGGCAGCAGCATTGCCTCAAGCGCGCGCGCCAATTATGACGGCCGTAAATACGCCGGCGCATTTTCTTTTGGCGCGGAAACCAAAGGCGACTCCACGCCAGAGCAACTTGAGCAAGCGTGGTATGGCGAGCTGAAGAAGTTGCAGGATGAGTTGGTTCCAGAGCGTGAATTGCAAAAAGTGAAAAATGGAGTCGCGGCGGACAGCTATCGTCGTTTGCAAAGTAATTTTTCGCTACTGGTGCAATTGGCCTTCGCGGAAAATTCATTGGGCTGGAAGGAACTCAACGCAATGCCAACGAAATTGCAGGCCGTGACCGCCGCCGATATTCAACGCGTGGCCAAGACCTACTTTGATGTGAGCAACCGCAGCGTGGCCACTTACAAGCGCAAGCCTGGCGCGGCAACGGCGGGCGAAGATTCGGATTTGGCCGCATTGCCAGCGCCAATGCGCTCCCGCGCCAAGCAAATGGCGGCGCAAGTGATGCAGACCACTGATCCTGCGGAACTTCGTCAAGGTTTAGAAGCTATGGAAGCGCAAGGCGCGCAAGTTCCACCTCAAATGAAACCCATGCTTGATTACATGAAGAAGAAAATGCAACTAAGAATTGCGGAGCTTGAGGCTGGTGGTGGTACTGCGCCTGCGGCGGCTCCCGCCGATGCCACGGCGCCTGCGGTGGCGAAACCTGCGGCGAAGATGAAGGTGAAGGCTTCAGATGCTGGGGCTTCGGCGCCAACAGCAACACCTGCCGCACCAAACGCAACCGCGCCAAAGGGTGGTGGTCAATGAATCATTTCAAACTGAACACATTTCAATTCTTCAACGGAAACAACACAATGAAAACAACAATCGCAACACTCGTGCTGGCTTCAATCGCGCTTCCTCTTTTCGCGGCGCAACAAACCGCTGGAACAAGCGTGCCCAAGCGCCCTGAGGAAATTAAATATGGTCCGCTGACATTCGATGCGCCAGACGCCACCAAGTTTCGCTTCACGCTCAAAGATGGCACCGCGGTGTACATGGCCCCAAGCAAAGAGTTTCCGCTGATCTCGCTGAGCATGACCTTCAAGGGTGGCAGTTACCTGGAGCCAAAGGACATGGTTGGACTTGCTGGCATGACCGGGCGCATGATTCGCGAAGGTGGAACAACCACTATGAAACCCGCTGAATTTGATGAGGCGACTGATTTTCTGGCCACGCAAATTTCCGCCAATTGCGGCGACACCACAAGTAGCGCCAGCATGAATTGCTTGACCAGCAACTTTGATGAAAGTCTGAAGTTGTTCGTGGACATGTTGCGCAATCCAGGCTTTGACGCGGCGCGATTGGAAACCAATCGTGGACAGGCTCTCGAAGGCATGAAGCAACGCAACGATGACGCGGGATCCATCATGGGCCGCGAGTGGAATCGTTTGATGTACGGCAGCGACCACTTTGAGTCGTTGGACGCGACCGAGGCAAGTTTGAAAGCGATCACGCCAGAGAAGATGCGCGAATTTCAAAAGCGTATTTTCAATCCGGGCAATGTCATTATCGCGGTGAGCGGCGACTTTGAACCAGAAGCCATGCTTGCCAAACTCAACGCGGCATTTGATGGCTGGGCTCGCGGCGAGAAGATGGCGGATCCGCCAGCGCCTACCACCACAATTGTTCCAGGCATTTACCACGTGCAAAAAGATATTCCGCAAGGCAAGGTTCGTATCGGCATGCGCTCCATCACGCGCGATGATCCTGACTACATTCCATACTTGCTTCTGAACGACATTCTGGGTGGCGGTGGTTTCACCAGCCGCATCATGCAACAAGTTCGCAGCAATGAAGGCTTGGCGTACTCCGCGGGTAGCCGACTTGCGGCCAAGGTGTATTACCCCGGCGTGTTCGCGGCCAGTTATGAAAGCAAGAATCCAACCGTGGCGCTGGCGGCGAAGATTGTGCTTGAAGAGATGGACAAAGTGCGCAACCAACCCGTGACAGACGAGGAATTGGAAACCGCCAAGCGTCAGTTTATTGAGACATTTCCGCGCACATTTGAAAGCAAACCCGCCATGCTTGGCGTGTTTGTTGGTGACGAGTGGACCAATCGACCAAAGGACTACTGGCAAACATTTCGCGACAAAGTGAACGCGGTCACAGCGGCGGACCTGCAACGCGTGGCGCAAAAGTATGTCACTCCGAATGAAATGGTTTTGCTAGTGGTTGGCGATTGGAACACCGTGGGCCCTGGCGACAGCACGGGCCGCGCCAAGATGGATGATTTGCTTGGTGGCAAGGTGAAACATTTGCCCCTGCGCGATCCGATGACCATGCAACCGATTGTGAACATGGATCAAGTCACTCCCACTCCGCCAGTGACCAATACCGAAGGCTTGGCTCCATCGCGTTAAGCGTCGCTCATTTTTCTGATTGAAAAAAAGACCTCGGGTCGCACCCTCCTGCGATCCGAGGTCTTTCTTTTGACGAGCGATTCCCAGCGCTCGCGAACTACTTTCCTTTTCACTCTCTCTCCGTCGCGTTACTTCGAGGGCAGGCGACCTGTCCTCACAAATTTGCAAAGATGATTTTCAATCCCTTTCATTGTCCTCATCTTGCACTTCACCTCCGGGGCACGGTGTTGGAGTGTGTGACGCAGCAG
The DNA here is from genome assembly GCA_005789005.1 of Planctomycetia bacterium. Taxonomy (GTDB): domain Bacteria; phylum Planctomycetota; class Phycisphaerae; order Phycisphaerales; family SM1A02; genus SYAC01. The sequence continues at coordinate 20,882 of SYAD01000227.1, forward strand.
TAAAAAAAAGACTGCGTCCACCGTGGACGCAGTCAGCGCATTCGGTGTGTAGATGGTTAATCTCCCCCGGACGAATGAGCCAAGACCTATTACCGCACATGAATTGATCCGTGTGCCAAAAAATGCTTTTTTTCCGAGCTTTATGGCTTATTTACGGTCCGGCATCCATGGCTTGAATATCCTCGTCAATACGCCCCAAAGTCCACTTCCATTCGGGCATATGCCACCATCTGGCAAGCGCGAACATGCATATCACGCCGGAAAAAGTGAGGACCAATAGTTGCACAAGTGATTGTCCCCACGTCGTCCCCACCGCAACCACGCCGGTGGATGACTGAATGGCGGCGGGAAGCACCAAGCCAATGGCCGTGATGATGGCGGTCATGACAAGTGTTGCGGCGAAAATTTTTACGCTGGCCATGCGCGTGTGAATGTCAAAGAGATTATTAACGCGGTCATGAAGTAGATACATTAAAATTGCCGCTTGAATGAATGCGCAAATGGTTGTGCTCCACGCCAGACCCGAGGTATTGAGTGGAGTCCAAATCAAAGTGCAATTTAAAATGAAGTTGAAGCACACCATCCAAATTGAAATGCGAGTGGGCGTGGTGGTGTCACCTAAGGCGTAAAAAGCGCGCGTCATAGTTTGCATAACGCTAAAGGCGGCGACGGCTGGGGCAAAACCAAGCAAGATAGTGGCCACGCGAATGGTGTCGTCCGCCGAAAATTTTCCGCCTTGAAAAACGACCGCAGTCAGGTGTGTTCGCACCACGATCAATCCAGCGCTCGCGGGAAGTCCGATGAACAACGCCAGTCGAATGCCGCGGCGCAATGTGTGCGCGAACAACGCTGGTTGGGATGCTTGTCGCGAAAGTGTGGGAAAAATCGCGGTGGCAATGGCAATGCCAAACACGCCCAGTGGAAATTCATACAGGCGCGTGGCGTAATTCATGGCGGCGTTGGAGCCCTCTATCAACGGAAATTGTATTCCTAAAATAGTGGGACCAACCAGGGTGGGGTAACTGGCGATCACACTGTCAACAAAGGTGTTGATTTGAAATACGCCCAACCCCAGCATCATGGGCAACATGGTTGTCAGCATGGTGCGTAGCGAGTCGCGGCAACCATGCCATTGCAGAGACAAGCGAATGCCATAGCCACGCATGCTCCACATCATCCATGCCAATTGCAACAAGCCCGCCACAAGCACGCTCCACGCGACAATTTGAATATGGCGAGTGCGCTCCAATCCACCATGCATGTACGACACGCCAATCGACGCCGCGATAATGGCCGCGTTTAAAATGATTGGACTGGCCGCGGCAACGGCGAACTTGCCGTGCACATTCAAGATGCTGCCCATCAGCGCCACCACGCAAATCAGCGGCATGTACGGCAACATGATCGCCATCAATTGATACGCAAGTTGTTCCTTAGGGAAAAAGATTGGCAACGAAACCACAACGGCTTCGCCCACAAGAGTGAGCGCGGCCAACACAACTGCGAGCAGGGCAATTGTGACCGACGCAAAGAGTTTGGCTTTGTGTGGCGCGTCCTGCTGCAATTTGGCGTACACCGGAGTGAACGACGCGCCGAGCGCGCCCTCACCAAAAAGTCGGCGAAACAAATTGGGAAGTTGAAACGCAATAAAGAAGGCGTCCATAATTGGTCCAGAGCCGAACACTCGGCTTTGCGCGGCATCGCGGGCAAGACCAGAAAATCGACTGACCAAAGTCAACAAGGAGACGGTTCGTGCATGCTTTTCAAACGACATGATCCATACCCCTCATGCATGCTCCTTGAAGTTGGCGGCTGTATCCTTGGCTATCGACATGAAACGAATTCTTCCTGCAATGATTCTATTGGTGGCGTTGACAACGCTTGCGACTGGATGCAGTTCGGGTCCCCCAATGATTTTGGAAAGCGATATTCCCGCGCCACCTGAAATGGAAAGCCGCCACAGCAGCAATATTGACCAGCGCGGCGGCACGCTTGACGGTGGAAAATTTACTTTTCGTGGACCGATCGTGGACGTGGTGGTATTCACCAACGAGTCCGTGGCCTTGTTTCAAGAGCAAGGATGGAAAGTCATCAAGCGAAGCGTGCATCCAACCAAAGGCGATCTGGTGTTTCGCAAGGGCAACCGCGAAGTTGAATTAAATTTCAGGGCCGGACAACTGAATCCATCGATGAGCGAGGCGACGGTGATTGTGCGCCAAAGCGCAGAGCCAACTCCGCCGCCAGCCGCCCCGAGCGCATAGCGCTGTCGATGGATCCCTCGCTCACGTAATCGCCCGCCACAAAAAGTCCGTTGCCTTGTGTCGCTGTGGGACGCGCGGCGAAATCTTGGGGAGTTTGGCGGGGAAGCGCGTGGGTAATATCTTGCGCGCGCAAAAGTTTCCATGCGTCAACGCGTGCGCCAAACCACTGTCTCAACTGCGCGCGCACCAACTGTTCAAGGTTGCCAAGTCCCGCGCTTGAAAGCGAAACATCAACGCAATTCGCGCTGATCAAAGCCATGCCATGCGGCGCGTAATCGCGTGACGCCGATGACATGCACATGAGATGGTTCACCGGCCCTTGGCCGCTGGCGTCCAAATGCAAATCAGGTTGGCGCAGGGATTCTGGAAGTTGATCGAGTGAACAGGTGAATGAAAATTGCGTTGTGCCGCGCCACGAAGGCGGCGAAAGAGTGGGCAGCAACTTGGCGGCCGCGCTGTGATCCATGGCCACAATCACCGCGTTGAACTGCTCAACCAAACCCGCCACTAGTTGCACGCGCCACCCTGTTGATGAGGGAGTGACCGCGGCCACCGGGCAACGCAATCGGATGTGTTCAACAGGAATAGTTCGCGCAAGTTGCATTGGTATTTCGCGCATGCCCAACTGCGGAACCGCCGCGCCACCACGGATGAACATGGAAAGCGTGAAGTCCAGCATTGCGGAATCTGTTTCAAGTGAGCGATCTAGAAAGACGCCGCCAAAAAATGTGCGCGCGAATTTTTCTTGAAAGCGCTTGGCGATTCCGTGGTCGCGCATCCATGCGTATGCCGTGATCCCTTGGCTCATGGGTTGCGATGGTTGCTTGCCAAGCAACGCGGCCATGGCCAGCGGCAACAAACCTATCGCGGTGGATGGTGTGATCAGTCCATGAAAAAATCCAGAGAGCGCCGCGCTGGGACAAAGCAGTGGATGCCCAATGCCAATCCATGTTTTGCCCGTGAACAACCGCGCTTGCGAAGCGAGTGGTTGCAGGCGCAACGCGTCCAAGTCAAGCCACGCCCGCGCCTCTGGATATGCGGGCAAATACACTTGAAATCCACGGTCAATTTGATATCCGTCAACCATGTCCGTGGCCACGCGTCCGCCCACGCGGTCTGAACTTTCAAACATGGTGAAACTTTGTCCAGCGCGCTGCAATGTGCGCGCCGCCGTTAAACCCGCAAGGCCCGCACCAAGAATCGCGATCTTCATGCTGGAGATGCCGATGAATCTTGCGCCGCTGGGACGGATGAATTTTCATTCCACATGGCCAACACACTATTGGCCACGCCACGGTAGTCGTCCGCGCCGGCGCACTTGGGGTCGTAATCAAAAATAGTTTGACCAAATGATGGCGCCTCTGCCAACTTGATGTTGCGGCGTATGGGCGGCGCAAGCACTCGACAATCTTTCCAAGGCACATCGCTTTCGCGGCAACTTTCAAAGTGCTGGCGGATTTCCTCCACCACGGCGCGGCCATGGCTGGACTGGCTCTCATGCATGCACAACACCACGCCAGTGCAACGCAACTTGGGATTCAGTCCCGCGGTGATATCTGAAACGGTTTGCAATAATTTTTCCAAGCCACGCAGCGCCAGATATTGCGCCTGCATTGGAACAATCACCTCGTCCGCCGCGGTGAGCGCGTTCACGCTCAGCACGCCAAGTCCTGGAGGACAATCAAGCAATACGACATCGAATTTGTCCCGCACCAATTGCAATGCGTTGGCTAAAACGTGTTGCGCATCTTGTTGACCTTCGGCAAGAGCCAACTCTTGATCGGCGGGTATGAACCAAAGATTTTCACGCGCCTGGGTCATGCATTGTTCAATCGGCAATGGCGGATTGGCGAACAAACTTGTGCTGCTCGGACGCGGCTCATCATTGGATGCCTCCACGCCAAAGTGCAAACTGAGATTGGATTGCGGATCAAGATCAATCAGCAAAGTGCGCAAGCCACTGGCGGCGAACGCCGCGCCAAGATTGACAGTGGTGGTGGTTTTTCCAACACCGCCCTTCTGATTGAGAAGCGCGACAACGCGCATTTTGTTCTCGACAGCCATCGGTCGAGTATAGAGATTCATGGTGACGTGATCACGCGCTGCACCGGAGGATCGATCCACTTTGAAGCCTCCAACAAAATCAACGGCGGCCCCACGCTCCACGGAGTGGCCGCGGCGATCGCAGTTTGGCGCGACTCCGGTCCGTTTGTGAATCGGGAAATACCAATCACCAAAGGGCGACCATTGGCGTCAGCGGGCAACCATTCCTCTGGAATTTCCACCACGCAACGCCAACGATCCACGAATGAATCCGTGCGAACCTCGGGCGCGGCGCCGGGACTTGTTGAATCCACATTGCGCACTCCAGCCTCGCCAACACGAATGCGCGCCATCTGCCGATCACTGTCACCGATTCTGAAATCCAATTCATCTTCCAAGCGAACGTCTTGGCGCAAACATTCGGCGAATATTTCCCAATGTCCAAACTTGCGCCGCACACTTGCGGTGGTGCTCCATGCGGCGGGCACGGGTTGGATTTTTCCAGTCTGCGCGTCGGCCAATGAAAGAGTTGGAAGAAATAATCCGAACGAATACCCGGGCGGCCGAAGTATATTTTTCTCGGGCGCCACATTCAGACGAATTGAATTGCCTTGCCATGTGATCAACAAAGAACCGATTGTTGGACTTGGTTCCCCAGTGATGGGATCGTGCAACAATTCCGCGGGACGATCGATGGTGATATGCGCGACACCGTTGGCTGGCAGAAGCATGGCCAACGACGCCAGGCTTGGCGCTTCAACCCATGCGAATTGAACCACGATCTCCTCGGGCGATGCGTTGCATGCTGCAAATCGAATGCCGCGGCCATCATCCGCCTCCGGCCAAATTGTGACCGGCGAAATGCCGCGAATGAGAGTCAGCGAAGATTGCATGGCTTGCTCGTCAGTGCGGTCGGCTGAAATCAAATTGGATAAAAGTGCGGCCAAGGAATCCGCGTTGGCGATCCAACTGGCGCGCGCGCCATCCGTTGTGTTGGCGCCGGGCTCCACGCACACCGCGGTGAGTCTTTCGCGAATTTCCGCGGCAACGCCGGGACTTTGCCGCTCCATGCGCTCAATTCCCGCTTGCCATAATTGCGCGCGGTGCAACGCGAATAGCCGCTGAATTTCATCCCCCGCCGGTGGCGGTGGATTGCGATCCACTTGATCGGCAAGCAACCACCAACGAAACCATTCGCTTGGCGCGGTTGGATCAGGCAACGCGTACGGCGCTTGAAGATTCAACGGCAACTTCGCTGGATCGGGCTCCACCTCCGCAAGTTCAAGCCACGTTGGATCGACAGTGGAGTTCGCCACGCGAAGCGCGCCAGAAATATCCCGCGGCGATTTGGCCAACAACACAACCGCTCCCGACTTTTCTGGATCGGTTTCAGCCGGCGCGTTTGCGATGGGACGAATATCAAGTTGCTCCTGCGATTGAGTCCATGTTCGCGCAAGCGGAATTTGCTTCGCGCCAATCCAAGCGACCACACCTTCAAAGACTGGCCCGCCGCCACTGGGTTGAATCTGCAATCGCGCTGGCCACGCGTCGCTGGAGGATTGTCGCTGCAGTGGAATGGCGAGCACGCCGCCACGCACCGCGGCGGGATGTTCCATGGCGACGGAAATCTGCGCGGGCGCGGCGGTGATGAATCCCAAACAAACAAATGAAAGCGCCTCAAGCACGCGGATTATTTTGCGCGTCATGATTTGGGTGGCGATGAAGCCGTGGCATCCTTGGGGGATTCATCGCGCGCGGCCGCAGGTTTATTATTTGGAGTTGCCGCTGGAGTTGCATTCACTGGCGCAACAATCGCGGGCGATGTCGCCTCAACACTGTTATGCCCAAATCCAACATCCTTCACCGGCACGCGGGCCGGCGTGCTATTGGACGCCGGTTCATTCAACACGCGTTCCTGCATTGGCGCGACTTTGATCAAACCTTCAACGGGCGCATCGCCAATTCGCAGATCTGGCCCCTGCGAAGATTTTTGTTGCAACATGATTCCCGGCGGTGGATTGGCGCCACTTTGCCCGCCACGGATTCCACCACTTTTGATGGCTGTGAAATTGGGCTGCCCAATATGAAACGTTGTTCCCGCTGGCCACTGGATATATGTGGTGCCATTCACAGTGCGATATGAACCTTGATCAAACACCGCGTAGAGGCCGCCTTGGGAGCGCACAAAAAGATCGGGGCGCCCCGCCACTCCGAACAACTTTTGAAAGTTGGTTGATTGACTTAATTCGACGGGTTGAACTTTCAGCGAAGTCGCGGTTGCGGAACGATCGGCCACGCCTTGTTCAATTGGCACCAACGCGCCTGCCTGCGAAGCATCGGCTTGGGCGCAGAAGGCAAGAACAAGAATGGAGAGTGCGGCGGACATGGATGTATGTTTATAGTTCGGCAGAATAAGTGTTACGGTTCAACACGGGTAGTGGCTGCTGGCAAAGTTTTTACACCCTGCGATGTCTGAACCAACAACCCAATGGAAGGATCACATCGCAAAACAACTCCCTCCACAACTCCTTGTGGCGTGCGAAATTTCAATCGCAGTCCCGCGGTGCGATCAAGCGTTTGGTAGTCCTCCTCCATCACCCTATTGGATGCGGAAAGTTGGTGGTCAAGATGTTGAATCAACCGCAGCAACACCGCCAAACGATCGCATTCCTGGCCCAATTGCAGCAGACTGATGGCGCGCTGCGCGATCTCCGGCGCGAAACTTGATTGCGCGACATTGATTCCAATTCCAATCAGCGAGCGATCGTCTTTGCTTTCGATCAATATGCCCGCGATTTTTTGCGGCGCCGCGCCAGCTCGCGCAACCACAATATCGTTGGGCCACTTCACGCCAATTCGCGCCGCGACATCATGACTCACCATGGCGCGAAGCGTTGACGCGGTGGCCACGGCCGCGGCCATTGCCAAGCGATCAGGCGTTTGCGGCTTCACCACGAATGTGGCGGCGAGTCCTTGATCACCCGTGTCGGCCCACAGATTTCCAAGCCGGCCTCGACCAGAAATTTGCCTGCCAGTTGTCACAACGCAACCCAACGCGCATGCTGCCGCGGCGTCTTGCGTGCTTGAAGTTTCAGCGCTCACCAAGGCGCAATTGAAATGCGTGAGTCCGGCAAGAGTGGATTGAATCGACTCGCTCCAACGATCGATTGACGCTGGGGGATTGGAGTTTATGTGATGCGCGCCCATTGAGGCGTGGTCATTTGCCAATGAGTTTTCATGCGCCGCGCTCATCGGCGCGTCCCTTTTGAAATTTTGGATTGCATGTCAAGCGCCAAATCTATTTGCGGCGCCGAATGCGTGATGGCGCCAACACTGACAAAATCAATTCCAGTCTTTGCGATCGCGGCCACGGTGCGCAGCGTCACGCCACCACTGGCTTCAAGTTGCACGCGTGGCGCCATTTGATCGCGCAAGGCGACGGCCTTGCGTAAATGTGGCAAGGACATATTGTCCAAAAGAATGGCGTCCACTTCGTCGGATGAAAATCGCAGCAAAGCCGTCAATTGCCGCAGATTGTCCACCTCCACCATGACGAACTTTAGCTTGTGCTTGCGGCGCGCAGTGTGCGCCGCGCTTTGAATTTGCATGGCCATGTCGTGTGGATTCAAGCCCGCCACATGATTGTCCTTGGCAAGAAAGGCGTCGAACAATCCAGCGCGATGCGATACGCCGCCGCCACAACACACCGCGTATTTTTCCAACGCGCGCAATCCGGGCGTTGTCTTGCGCGTGTCTCGCACCTTGGCTTTGGTGGCTTTCACGCGGCTTGAAAATGCGTTGGTCAAAGTCGCCACGCCACAAAGGCGCCCAAGAATATTCAACAAGGTTCTTTCAAGCAGCAGAATGCCGCGCAGCGATCCGTGAATGCGAAAAAGTTGTTGACCTTTGTGAAATCGATCTCCATCGCGAAGGAAACCGCGAACACGCAACGAGGGATTCACAATGTTGGCAAGCGCCTTCACAAGCGGCGCGCCCGCAAGCACTCCATCGGTTCGAGCAACAACCAAAGCCGTGGCCACGCGTCCCGCGGCGATCATGGCGTTGCTTGTCACATCGCCCGCGGCGCCAAGATCTTCATCTAGAAAGCCCGCCAAAATCGCGCGAAGCGCCGCGCCATTGGGCAACGTGGCGCCGGCGGACTTGCTGTTGATGCGTTGCGAGGCGACTTTGCTTTTATGCGCGGCTGGCATGGTTGCGATGGTACGCTGCCAAACATGGCCAGCATATTTACCCGCATCATCCGCGGCGAAATTCCCTGCCACAAACTTTTTGAGAACGACTTGGTGATTGCGTTCCTGGATGTCAATCCACTTTCGTCCGGACACGCGCTTGTGGTTCCCAAGCAAGAAACGGCTTATTTACATCAACTTTCCGCGGCAAGCGCCATGGCATTGGGGGCGGCCCTGCCCTTGGTGGCCGGCGCAATTTTAAAAACAACTGGCGCAACCGCGTACAACGTGCTGCAGAATAATGGCGCGCTCGCGCATCAAGAAGTGCCGCATGTGCACTTTCACATCATTCCAAAATATGCCGATGGAAGCGGACTTGGAATCATGTGGAAGCCGGGCGGTATTGACCATCCCGCCGCGGCCGAGCTGGCGGCTTTGGTGGCTCATCAACTTCGCGGGTGAATTCATGGGCGCAAAGAGCGCGGTCTAAATCCGCGCTGTGGCGCGCGAATCAAAGCCGCCCATGATCGCGGCCTATGGAAACACGCCGCGCAACTCATGCACGCGGCCAATATTTTCAACGGCGGCGCACAACGCCGCGGTGCGCAGGTCGCATTCAAATCGATGCCGCGCCAAGCGCACGCGCCGCGCCGCCAAAATCATTTGCTGGCTCAATCTCTCCTCCACTTCGGTGGTGGTCCAAATTTGCGAGCCCTTGTTCATAATCCATTCAAAGTAACTGGCCACAAGTCCGCCAGAGTTGCACAAAATACTTGGCAACACTTCGATGCCGCGTTGAAGAAAAATTTCATCGCCTTCGGCGGTGGTTGGCAGACTCGCGGCTTCGGCCACCACGCGCGCGGTGATCAGCGACGCGGCTTCCGCGTCCAGCATGCGCTCTAGCGCTGCGGGAATGAACACATCAACCGGGGCGCTGAAAAAATCAGCCCGCGAAACCGCCGCGGCCTCGGTAAATCCAAGCACTCCGCCATGCGATTGCACATGTCGGGCCAAATCTTCGGCGTCCATGCCACGGTCATTGCGCAATGCGCCCGTGTCATCCATGACCGCCACCAATAATGCGCCGCGCTCCTGCAAAATGCGCGAAGTCCAGCTTCCAACTTTTCCAAATCCAAGCACGCTGAAACGCAACCCCTCCAAAGACAAATCAAAATCTGGAAGCAATTCCTCAAGCACCATGACCATTCCCATGGCGCTGGCGCGATCGCGACCGGGACAACCGCCAAGTTCAATTGGCTTGCCAGTGACGGCGCGAGTGACATCTTGTCGACCATGCTCTGGAGTGGTTTGCGCAAACGTGTCGGCGAACCAAGCCATGACTTGCGCGTCGGTTCCCACGCCTGGTCCAGGAATGTCGTAGTCGGGACCAATTTGATTGCTGATCGCCGAACAAAATCGGCGCGTGACCCGCATCAATTCATCCGAGCTCAACTCGCGCGGATTGCATCGCACGCCGCCTTTGGCGCCGCCAAATGGAAGGCGCATAAGGCTGCACTTGAGCGTCATGACCATGGCCAACCCCTTCATTTGTTCCAGCGTGACATGTGGATGAAATCGAAGACCGCCCTTGTATGGACCAAGCGCGTTGTTGTGTTGAATTCGATAGCCGGTGAAGAGACGATGTTGTCCATCGTCCATGAGCACGGGAAAATGAACTACGATTTCATTTTTTGGTTGCGCCAACATAAGTTGATGCGAACGACGCATGCCCGTCATTTGCGCGGCGGACAATGCCTGCTGCAATACTTGATGAAATAAATTGTCTGGATCTGGAATCACCTCCAAGTGTTCAAGCAGCAAGCGTTGATCTTGCGGCGAGTGGCCCAAGGAGAATGAATCCGATGACGTGTATGGTTTTGGGTTTGACATGAAAAATCCTTTGCGAGTGGGTCTATCCGCACAACCACGCTTTGCGGCTGCATTCTTTGTTGAATTTTGTGCAAAAATAATCTTGGAAATAGCAAAAATAGCGCCTAAAGCCGCAAAATTACTTGGTAAATAGAACTTGCCCCCAGTGATCCAATCGGTGCATGTCCACCGCCCATTGCGGGGTCCAAACCCAATTGTCGGCCTGGGTTCCTGGCTTTTTGACATAACCAGTTCCAACTTTTTCAAGTTGCCATTCCACGCGGGAAAAATTCATGCGCCACTGCTCGCCAATTGCGGGCGTGTCCCCATTGCGAATATTTTCCGGTCCATCATTTTTCACCGTGCTTGGTGGACGCAAAGAACTAAATGGAATTTGAATTTCGATCCGCCAACCTGTGTCGGTGTCCGTGGAATTGTTCGCGCTGCCCAACTTGGTGATCGCGCCTTTGATTCCATCGCAATTCCATTCGTGATGCGCGGTTCCACCAAGGCGATATTCGCGGTAGAGATATAAATCAAAGATGGTGCCGATCACGTTGAATTCAAGTTCGTAGTACGACTCCTTGTTGCCATCGGGATCGATGAAGACCTCGAAGTCGTGCTCATGAAAAATCACCAGCTGCCTTTTGGCACCGAAACTACGTTCTGCCAGGCACCAATAAACACCACTACGACAGTCATGTCTGGCACCCAAGCCTGACTCTTGCCGCCTTTTTGTCGCAAGGCGGGCCCCTGGCTGAAGTGACCAAGCGAGTTCAGCAGCGCTTCTTTGGCGACACCCAACTCACCCGAGTCTGGGCCAACGCACAGACCTTTGGTGACGAGGCGTCATTGCACAGGGACTTCCCCGCCGAGTTTTCAGGCAGGGCTAGGTCGGTGGTTTGGTACCCGGTACTGAAGTGGGATAAAGACTGGGGCGGCGACTTTATCGTGATCGGTGACGATGGCGAAATCGAGCATTGCGCCATGGTCAAACCCAATCGGATGGTGGTGTTTGACGGCACGCGAGCCCATGCGGCTCGGCCCATCTCGCGCTTTTGCACTGAGCTTCGGATTGCAGTGTCCTTTGGCTG
>SYAD01000228.1 GCA_005789005.1 Planctomycetia bacterium
GGCGGTGGAACTTTCCCACTGACTCCATTTATCACTGCCGATGGATCCGTAGGACGCGTTCAATTTATTAAAGATCTCATTCAGAAAACCGTTGATCCTGATGCGTGGAATTTGGGTGCCAGCATGGAGCCCTTCGACACCAAGTTGATCATTACGGCTCGGCCAGACACGCACAGAAACATTGCTGATTTATTGCAGCAAATTCGTGCGGATCTTGCTTTGCAAATCAACATTGAAGTTCGAGTACTGAAGATCGATAGTGATTGGTTTGAGCAAATTGGTTTGGACTTTGACATTTATTTCAACACCAACAACGCTCAATATGAAAATGCCAGAGCCGCGGATCCCAACTTTAATTTGCGTGATTTCTTCTTTCAAAATAACTCCCAGACTGGAGCGAGTGATCCCAGGACTGGTTTGATGAAGAATCCAGTTGTATTTGCCGGCGTGGGTGGCGCGTCGGGCAACGGTCTCGCTCCAGCAAACGCGGTTGCTACAGGGCAGGCAATTGGTTTGCCTTCGACTACGCCAGGTCAAATTCAATATCTCACTCAGCCAGTTGGTACGCCAGTTGGAGTGGTCAAAAATGGTGAAACATATGCCAACGGTTCCGTCAGCAACGGTTTGTCAGCGGTCAACGTTCAGCAAGAAGGCTTGCCGCTTGTAAACGCGCTTGGTGCCGCTGGTATCAAGGGCGCGTTCGGCGCGACAGCGTTGCTGAATCCAGCCATGACGGTTGGAATGACATTCTTAGACGACGTGCAAGTGGATTTGTTGGTCCGCGCGACGCAAGCGGATCAGCGAAATGTTCTTCTGACATCGCCAAGATTGACCATGCAGAATGGTCAGATTTCGTTCATCACGGTACAGAACACAACCTCGTATGTTTCTGGTTACACGCAACCCCAAACACAGGGCGTTACGGGAACCCCAATTATCAGCACAATCTCCGAGGGTTTTGCGCTTGGTTTGCAAGGCGTGATCAGCGCGGATCGCAGATACGTCACTTTGAACGTGAACTTTTCCCTGCAAGGACCAGTCACATTTGACACGGTTCAATTCCAGCAATCAGTTGCGGGTGGAAGTCAAATTCCAATCGGCACAACATCCACCAATACATTCCAAACGCCAAAGTATTTGAATACTTCCATTGGAACCACGATCACTGTTCCAGACAAAGGAACTGGAGTGCTTGGCGGACAGCGTCTGACCAGTGACTACGAAGTGGAAGTTGGCGTTCCAGTGTTGAGCAAGATTCCTGTTGTGAATCGTTTCTTCACCAATCGAATCAACAATAAGACGGAACAAACTTTGTTGATGATGCTTCGGCCAGAAATTTTGATTCAACAAGAAACCGAAGACGTTCTCTTTCCAGGCCTGCGCAATCAATTAAATGGAGCCAATGGCGACGCGGGTATGTGATCGGATTTGAATCCACCGCGTCTCTCAGGTCTTTCTTACAAACGGAGTTATCATGAGCAATCCAACAAGCGTCCTTAATATTTCAGATGAAGCTGGCGTGAAAAAAATCACCTTCATGCAGAAAAGTATCATTGATGAAGTTGTGATCCATCAGATTGGCAAGGAAATTGTCGCGGTGATTGATGGCGCCGCCCAGCCAAAGGTGCTGATTTCATTCAATGGTGTGGACCATTTGTCCTCGGCCGCGCTTGGCGTGTTGATCACGTGCCACAATCGCGTGCGCGTGAAGAATGGCCAGCTTTATTTGAGCGATATCTCCAAGCCCATTTTTGAAATATTCAAGATCACCAAGTTGAATAAAATGTTTCAAATTGCGGACACTTCGGAATCCGCCATGAAAAATTTTAAGTGATCGCATTTTGCATCTCGTGGATGAATCCAGTTGAGAAGCGAACCATACATTCAAAATAAAACCCTCACGGAGCTTCGTACTGATTTGCAGAAGGTGCAAGAAGGCGTTGCTTTGGCTTTGATTCAGAATGGCTACACGGATTTCGCGCAGTTCGCAATTCGCTTGTGTTTGGAAGAGTCGATCGTGAACGCATTTCGCCACGGCAACCGTAGTGAGCCAGGCAAGGTGGTTCAGTTTCATTGCAAAATTGACCACGAAAGCGCAGAGTTTCAAATCCAAGATGAAGGCGTTGGATTTGATCCCGCGGGCGTGCCCGATCCAACCGCGGAGGAAAATTTAGAAATTCCATCAGGCCGTGGCTTGATGTTGATGCGCGCGTACATGAGCGAGGTTGAGCATGTTGCGCCAGGCAACATGATTCGCATGAAATATAAAAACGGACCGGATCCCGCGCAATAAGTCAGAACTGGGATTGGGCGGCGTATCCCTGCTGATGTAATTTTTCAATCACTCGCCGGCGATTTGAAAGTTGGCCAAGGTGATCCACTCTTGCAATGAAAGCGTTTCAGGGCGACGCGTGCGGTCAAAGTCTGGCGGCAATTTAAAATGCGTCGCAAGGCTGGAACCTAATTGTTTACGGCGGTGCTGAAAGGCGCACTCCAGCAGCGCATGAAGGCGCTCGGGCAGCGCGGGGCGCGGTTGATGCGGCGCAAGCTCAATAATAGAACTGGTGACTTCCGGCTCTGGCCAAAAACTTCCAGGTCGAATTTCGGCGACCATGTGTATGCGCGCGTAAAATTGCGCCATCACGCTGAGCAAGCCCATCTCGCTAGTGTCGGGCGCGGCATTCAGCCGCTGCGCAACTTCGCGCTGAATGGTGACATGCATTCCCATGCAATTTGGAAAGTCATTGAGCAAAATGGCGATCAGCGGAGTGGCCGCTTGATACGGCAGATTTGCGATCATGCGAAATGGACGGTTGTTGATGGCCGCCGTGATCAGTGGGTTGAGTGAATGTTTGGTGGCAAGGCAATCGCCTTCGATCAACGTGATGCGCTGGCCAAAGCGCTCGCGGTTGAACGCCGCCAAATCGCGGTCCATTTCGCAAGCGATCACTTGCGCGTTGGCTTGCACCAAAAGATCCGTGAGGGCGCCAGTGCCAGGACCGACTTCCAAAATCACTTCGCCATCGCGAATGTCCGCGGCTTTCATAAGCGCGCGTAGCACGTTGTGATCATGCAGGAAGTTTTGCCCAAAGCGATGCTTGGGACGCAAGCCGCGCGAGGCGAGAATGGCTTTGATTTCTGTGAGAGTTTGCATCACCAGCGATAGCGCACGGAGTAGGTGATCAGCTTTTCGGAGTTGGCTGGCACATCAAGGGTGTATTCAATGGTGGTCGAGTTCTTCTTTTCAAACGGCTGACTGGTGGTTGTGATTTCCCAATTGCTCCAGCGATACAAAGGCTCGCGAACCAGCACGGTGATGGGCTTGTCCTTGCGGTTGCGAATTTCAATCTTGAATGACTCGGTCATTTCGCGACGACCTCGGTCGGATTTGAAATCGGTTTGTGTGCGGGCGCCCACAACATCAAAGGCGGAGCCAAGGCGCACCAGGACTTTCTCATCTTTCGGCGTATGGCCGATCAAATCCTCGCCAATAAATTCAAGCGAGCCGTCCGCATCGTCGCGCTTGGAAACACGCAATTTGCCCGCTGGAAGTGGCATTCCCAAGTTTGCCGCGGCTTCGTTTTTGAAGCGAACAAAAACATCCACTTTGGTTTTTCCCATGGCGCCAAATTCCGGCTGGTCAATCATGCCGCCGCCAAACCCATTGATGTCCGAGCCTTCGTACACCAGAAGTTTTTCCACGGGAATGTTGCGCGCGGTTGGAAACAGCGCGATCTGCTCGCTGGAATTTTCTGGAATGTTTGCGGGGCGAGGCAACGTGTAAAGATGGAATTCAAAAAAGGCTTTTTCTTGAAAGCCCTCGGCGGCGCCATCCGCCATGGCTTTCATCATCATCGGCGCGCCTCGTCCACGGTTGTTGTTGCTTTGAGCACGTTGCACATCGCCCGCGATCAATTTCAATTGCGCATTGTCGTAACTGCGGCCCGACACGTTCAGCATGGAAACCCACGCGGTCATGTCTGCCTTGGTGTCGGTGGGGTCAAGGATCAAGTTGTAATCAGCGCGCCAAGTGATGCCGGAAGTTTGGTAGCTGGTTCGCACTTGATGCGCGCCAGACTTTGCGGAGATCACATCCCACAATAAAGTTGGACGTGTGCGCAATCCGCCTGGCAGCGCGCCAAGGGTCAATGTTGTGTTTGATTGATTCACAATTTGAACGCCGCCATCGGCGCCTTGCACAACAAGTTGCCCATTGCGCGCCGCAAGAAGCGTTCCATCCACGCGCATGGGCGCGGTGTTCATGTCCACCATGGCGGAAATCTTTTGATCGACATATTTTTCCAGCAGTTTTTGTGGACTTACAAGATCAAATTCAAATCGTTGGTTGGTGACCACGGTGGTTGGGTCGGTCAAGTCTTCAAACGCCACGGTGGTTGGATCAATGAAGGCCGCGACATCCGTGAAGGCCAGCGAGCCAGCGCCTTGCGGCATGTCCACGCCGCGAATTTCTCGGATCACTCCAAAGCCGGGCACTTGATACGCGGCGGTTGGGTCGTTGCCTTGCCGTTGCTGCGCGATCCAAGTTTGCGGATCAAAGCTGGACGCGTCGGCGCTGGAGTACACGGTCAAACTCACGCCGTTGGCAAGTGTTGGAGCCGAAGTGGATTGAGGGGTGGCAACGGACGCGTCCGCGCCAAGACATGCGGCGATGAGAAATTGGATCATGGTGAGAGTCTACCCGCGCGGGCTATGTTTTTTGTGCGCAGTCAAATCATTTCGTGCGTGATGTTTAAAGCGTCTTTATTTTTGTCAGCGCAAATCGCCTCGGCGATATTTGCTACAACATCAACCGTGCAGGCAACCGATCCAGTTCTGTTTGACTTGATTATTATCGCGGTCAGCATTTTAAGTGGCTGCTTCGGAGCCATGCTTGGCCTTGGCGGCGGCGTGATCTTGATTCCAGTTTTGGTTTCTGTTCTGGGCGTGGATGTAAAGAGCGCCATTGCCGCGAGTTTGGTGGCGGTGGTCACCACCAGCGGCGCGGCGGCGCTTATTCGCGGCCGCGATTCCATGAGCAATTATCGAGTGGGCGTAACGCTGGAGGTTGCCGCGGGTTTGGGCGCGATCGCGGGGGCGGTGTTGGCCACGCTCGCTCCAGGCGATGTGTTGACCATGCTGTTTGGGGTGAGTTTGTTGGCGACGGGGGCGTTGTCGTGGCGCGCGGTGGATGACACCGAACGCGTGTTGCCCCAAACTTGGTGGGGTCGCGTTCTGCAATTGGATGGGGTTGAGGAAACTAAAGAAGGCCTAAAAGTTTATTACGTGCAAAAAGTTCCCGTGGGACTTGGCGTGATGACGATCGCTGGTTTGTTGAGCGGTATGTTGGGTATCGGCTCGGGCGCCTACAAAGTATTGGCTATGGACACATGCATGCGAATGCCGTTTCGCGTGAGCACCATCACCAGTAATTTTATGATTGGCATCACCGCGGCCTCCGGCGTGATGGTGTATCTGCGCGACGGAATGGTGGACCCAACGATCGCTGGACCGGTGCTGATTGGAATTGTTCCGGGCGCGATGTTTGGCTCATGGCTGGTTCCAAAAATTCATGTGTCCACGCTTAAGAAAATATTCCTTGTTGTGATTGTGCTGGTGGGACTGCAAATGATGTTCAAGGGCGGTAGGGAGATGTTCAAATGACCAACCAATTGCAATCCTTGGAGCACGAGGCGGAGTATTTGCGATCTCGTCAATTACAGCTGTTTTTACGTCTAATTCAGCGTTGGGCGCTGTGGGTGATCGCCATCACGTCCATTACTTTGATCTGCGTGGGGCAAGGGTTGGCGTGGTCGCGCGGATTGTCGCACACGCAAATTCGCGCGGCGGTTTCCGCCTGGCATTCACTTGCAGATTTTACCCACGCTATTGGTGTCGGTGATGCGTCGGCGTTGATGATGTTTGGAATCGTGTGCGGCATCGCCATGCCATTTCTGCGCACCTTTGTGGTGGGGTTCGGATTTGTGCTGCAACGCAATTGGCTTCATGTGTGGATTGCGCTTGCGGTGGTCGCCATCATGCTGCTGGGCTTGTGGATCTAGTGCGCAATTGCATCGGCGCGATGCTCGCGTAGAACCGTGACCTTGATCTCGCCGGGGAAAGTCATTTCGGCCTCGACCTGCTTGGCGATTTCCTGCGCGATGATGAAGCAGCGCGCGTCATCGGCTTGCTTGGCGTTCACAATCACGCGCACTTCGCGGCCGGCCTGAATGGCGTAGGCCTCTGAAACACCTTGCTGTTTGTACGCGATCTCCTCGAGTTGCTCAAGGCGCTTGATGTAGTGCTCCATGCTTTCGCGCCTGGCGCCAGGACGCGCGCCACTCAGCGCGTCGGCCGTGGTGACGATGGGCGTGTACGGAGTTGTGGTTGGAATATCGTTGTGATGCCCGCCGATCGCGTTGAGCACGGCTTCGCTTTTTTCGTTGTGGCGCTTTGCAAAATCCATACCAATCGCCGGGTGTCCACCTTCAATTTCATGGTCCATGGATTTGCCAATGTCATGCAAGAAACCAGCGCGCCGCGCCACCGTGCCATCAAGTCCAAGTTGATCCGCGATCAGTTGGCTTAGGAACGCAACCTCAATGGAGTGGCGCAAAACATTTTGGCCATAGCTGGTGCGATAGTGAAGCCGCCCCATCATTTCAATAATCTTGACATGCAGGCCGGGTACCCCAGCCTCCACCGCGGCCTCGTTGCCGGCCTTCATCATGCGCTCATGGATTTCTTGGCGCGATTGCTCCACAACTTCTTCAATGCGCGCTGGATGCACACGGCCATCGGCCACAAGTCGTTGCAACGCTTCAACGGCCACGGCTTGGCGCACGCGGTCAAAGCAACTAATGGCGATCACGCCCGGCGTGTCATCAATAAGAACATCCACGCCGGTGGCACGCTCGAAGGTGCGAATGTTGCGGCCCTCGCGGCCAATGATGCGGCCCTTGAGATCATCCGATGGAATCTTTACGGAGCGCACGGTGGCATCCGTTGCGGATTCGCCGCCGTAGCGTTGCATGGCCATCAACGTGATCTCACGTGCGCGCTCGCGGGCTTTCAGTTCCGCCTCTTCAATGATCTTGTGCTGTAAATGCGCCGCGTCGCGCTGGCTGTGGTCGCGCACTTCCTGCATGAATTGCTCGCGCGCTTGCTCTTGTGTGAGGCCGCTTATTTCGGCAAGGCGCTGGCGAGTTTGCTCGCGAATATCTTGGGTTTCCTGAATCACCAACTTTTGTTTCGCCTCATTTTCCTGCAGGGATTGCGCGCGTTTTTCTATCGCGCCCTCGCGGTTCTCCAGTTGCTCTGAACGTTTATCCACCGAAATTTCACGGCGGCTCACGCGTTCTTGCGCCTCTTTGGTCTCGGCCAGTGATTGAGCGATCTGTTTGTCTGCGGTAGCACGGCGGTCGGCGACGCGCCGTTCGGCTTCAAGTTCAAGAGCGCTTGCTTTGGCCGTGCCCTCAATGCGGGCCTTCTCTATCAGTTGCTCGCCTTCACGTCGCATGCGTTGCAACTTGCGCGCGGCAAGCACCCACATGGACACAACCACCGCGCCCGAAACGCCAAGTATGGCAATTGAAACAATCGAGGAGGGAGTGAAAACGGAATCAGTGGCGGAAATCGCCGCGAGTTGCGGCGAGAAAATCATCGGTGAAGGCATGGCGCCTCCTTTATATAAAATCGGATTGGCGACGCGTGAGATGCTCGCCGCATTGGAGGGACTTGTGTCCGCTGAGTGGCTCGAGTTCAAATTCGAGCTCAAAGTGAAGTGAAGTAAATCGGGGAAGCCCTCCAAGGCTTGATCCGTGAAAATTGGAATCCAATCGTGTCGGTCCGATTGGTTTAAGAAGTTTGATTATGGTTTGAATTGTGTTTAGGGTCAACAGGTTCTTTGGGGGCATAGCCTTTAGACTGTGCGCATGCCGCGGTTTCTCAATTGGATCTTTGCCCTTGGCCCCAACAACGCGGTCGCGCTGCGTATTGTGAAGGGGGGCAGCGTTCGCGGGCGGCATTTGCTGATTCGCTCGGTGTATTTGGGGATATTGATGGTATTGGTTTTTTTCTCGCTGCTTGGACCCTCCAGCGGCACCTTGAAAGATTTGGCGCAGCGTGGCGCCAGCGCATTTACCTTGATGAGCTTTGGGCAAGTGGTGGCTATTTGTCTTTTAACTCCAGTGTTCATGGCTGGCGCGATCGCACAGGAGAGCAACCCCAAGACGTGGGAAATTTTATTGACCACGCCTTTGTCGAGCGCGCAAATAATATTTGGCAACTTATTTGGCCGATTGTTTTTTGTGGTGGCATTGTTGCTGTCCACATTTCCACTTTTCATCATGACGCAAATTTTTGGCGGCGTGCGCGGCGCAAGCGTGATCGCAAGCCTGCAAGTTTCATTTTTGGTGGCGTTGGTGATGGGTTCCATCGCCATCGCGCTGAGTGTTTTTAGAAACGCTGGCAAGCGAAGTATTTTTACTTTCTATGTGGTGGTGGTTATTTATTTGGCGGCAACCACGGCGCTTGATCGCGTGGCGCGCGCGCCCATCGCCGTGGGCATGGACGCATCATGGACAACAGTGTGGACTCCAATGAATCCATTTCTCACCCTTGAGAGCGTGTTGTTGACCAACCGATATCGACCGCGCGATTTCACCTCCGACAATGTCGGCGCCTTGCGGCAACTTTGGCTTGGCGATCCACTTCGTGCGCAAACATATCTCGCATGCATCGTTGCATTTGCGTTGACCGCATTCGCGGCGCTGCGGGTGCGCTTGATTGGAAGCCGGGTGGAGAGCGCCAATCAATGGTGGACGCGGTTTGTGCGCAATGTGAATTCTAAAAATCAGCGTGTTCCACGGCATGTTTGGCGTAATCCAATCGCTTGGTGGGAGGTCAATCTCAGGCTTTCAACACCCGCGGCCAGGCTCATACGTTGGGGATATTTGGCGTGCGGTTGCCTGTTGATGTTTGTCCTTCTTGGCGCGCATCGCGCTGGCGTATTCAACGCGCCGGTGCTTCGGGTGATTCTGGCGGCCGTGGTGATAAGTGAAGTGGTGATCGCCGTGCTATTGGCGGCGGGCGCAAGCGCGACTGCTGTCAGCCGCGAACGCGAGGATGGATCGCTTGATCTTTTGTTGACCACGCCAATTCAACCAGGCGAATATCTCTCGGGAAAATTACGCGGATTGATCACAGTCTTGTGGCCTTTGATCGCGGTGCCATCGATCACTTTATTGTTGGCCGCCGCGTATGTGTTGAGCAACGGACTGCGGGCGGGCGGCGTGACCACGATGGAACTTGTGGGCACCAGCAAGTTGGATGTTCCAATTGTGTTGCCCATATCGACGGTGGTATTTCCGTTTGTGCTCACGGCGTTCGTTTCATTTGTGGTGATGACCGGATTAAGTTGGAGCATTAAATCCAAAGGCGTGATTGCAAGCACCATCGGCGCCATTGGAGTGGTGGTGGCGGTGGCGGCCACCATTGGAATTTGTGGCGCGGCCGCGGGGAAAGATATCGCGGTGCTTGGACCGGCGATTCAATCATTTAGCCCGATGAATTTAGTGTTTGCCGCGGTGATGCCCGCGGATTCAATCACCGCCAGCCTGGACAATGCCTCGCTTCTTACCTCGTCATTTATATTTGGAGCAATGGCAAGCGTGGCGCTTTATGTGGGTGTCACTATTGGCATGCATGCCGCCATGAAGCGCTCGTTCATGATGACGGTACGGCGGCTGTCTGGCTTGAAGTAGAAGGTTCGTTCAGCATGGATTGAATCTCCGCCATGATGGTTCGCTCGGAGGCCTCGTCGCGACCAACTGGCGTCCAAGTTGTTTGCGCGCGCGTGGAGCCATCGGTGACACCTGGCTTGGGTGTTTGTGTTTGGGTTGTTAGCGTGGCGCTCCATGTGTTGATGCGCATGCCATCGGTGAAGTTTCGCTCCACAAAAACTCGCGCGCGGATTTCAAGC
Source organism: Planctomycetia bacterium (assembly GCA_005789005.1). GTDB lineage: Bacteria > Planctomycetota > Phycisphaerae > Phycisphaerales > SM1A02 > SYAC01. The sequence continues at coordinate 9,980 of SYAD01000228.1, forward strand.
GGGCCTTTGTAATTTTCCAAATCAAATCGTTTCAGGTCATCAGTGGAACCAGGCGCCGCCGGGCCAGTCATAGTTGCGATTGCTTCAATGGATTCAGGCTGCCAATCTTTTGGCGTGAACACAAATCGCACGCGCCGCCGTTGAAACTGCGCGGTGTTTTCCGCTTTCTGCATGGCGCCGGTGGAAACAAATCGCCATGGTTCAACCCAACTACCAATTAGTCGGGGCTCTGTTTCAATAATGCCCGTGGTTCGATCCGCGGCTTGCGGAGGCATGCCGGCGCTTCGACTTGCCTCAATACACGCTTCAAATGCCTTGGAATAATCAATGGAATCAATTTCAATCACCGTAGGACCATTCATGGTGTTGCAGCCAGTTGCAAACACAAAGCAACAGCTCGCAACGCAAAGCGCGCGGCATTGTTGAAGAATTGTTCCAGCTTTCGCTCGGGTCATACAGTGTTCAGTGTAGTGTTCCTGCGGCTAGGATCTTGATACCCATGTTGTCTTTATTCTTGCGCAGACTCGCCTTGATTCCACCGTTGCTTTTGGCGATGTACACCATCACATTCGCATTGGCGTGGTTGATACCGGGAAACCCGCTGGAAAATCCAGAGGGCAGGCGACCTCCACCGGAAGTTGTGGAGGCCATGAAGAAGCAATATCACTTGGACGACCCCGTGGCATTTTATTTTGAGTACTTGGGCAAAGCCAGCGGAGTGAGTTGGGCGCTGGGAAACGCGCCGCGGCCATTTGATCTTGGTCCCAGTTTGCGCCAGCCAGATTGGACGGTGAATGAAATTCTGCGCGACGCGCTTCCAGTGAGCGTGACCCTTGGTTGCGCCGCCATGTTGTTGGCATTGGCGATCGGATTAACCGCGGGAGTTCTGAGCGGATTAAGACCGCGCGGCGTGGTTGATGCGGCGGGACAAATTTTTGCCATGGTTGGCGTGAGCGTTCCAAGTTTTGTGATCGGCGCGTTGTTGCTGCTTGTATTTGCCGCGAAACTTGGCTGGTTTCCAGTTGGTGGTTGGGGGCGCGTATCAAATATTGTTTTGCCCGCGATCGCGCTTTCGCTGCCATTTTCCGCGGCCGTGGCGCGATTGGTCCGCGTTGGAATGATCGAGCAAATGACCACGGAATATTCGCGCACCGCGCGGGCCAAGGGTTTATCCCGCCCACAAGTCGCGGTGCGGCATGTGTTGAAGAACGCATTTCTGCCGGTGCTGAGTTGGCTTGGCCCAGCCACCGCGGTGGCGCTTACGGGTTCATTTGTGGTGGAAAAAGTTTTCGCGGTTCCCGGCTTGGGTCGCCACTTTGTTGACGCGGTGTTGGGCAAGGACATCACGCTGATCATGGGCATAACGCTGGCGTACGGACTTCTGGTTGCGATCTTGAATTTGGTCGTGGACATGTTGTACGCATGGATCGATCCGCGCATTCAACAAGCGTGACGCCGATTATTTTTTTATGTGCAAGCGGCCAAGATATTGCTCAAGCCGCGGATGGCGGCTGAGACCGGTCAATCGCGCGGGGTCATACATGTACACCGTGACATAGTGGCAAATTGGAATCATCGGAAGATCGCGCTCGGTGATGATGCGTTCGGCGTCTTGCAAAATTTGAAATCGACGCGCGGGATCCAGTTCATTGGCGGCCTTGTCCAGCAACGCGTCAAACTCCGGACAGGCGTACTTGCGGTCATTATTTCCGTCCCCAGTGCGGCACAAATCAAGCCACGTGGTGGGGTCGCCGTAGTCGCCATACCAACCACCGCGGGCGATCATGAAATCGCCTTGCTTGAGCGCGTCTTTATATCCAAGCGGATCTCTGCTGCGCGGCGCCGATTGAATATGCAAGGTTTCGCTCCACATCGCGCTCAACGCGCCGGCCATGTCGCGGTAGCGCGGGCTTCCCGCGGAGTACATAATTTCAACAGTTGGAAACTTTTCCCCGCTTTCATTTTCCACAACGCCGTCGTTGTCGCGGTCTTTCCAGCCAGCCTCCGCGAGTTCGGCGCGCGCCTTGATGGGATCAAACGCAAGTCCGGTTGGAGTTTGATATCCGGGAATTGAATCAGGTGGAATAAATGTTGTCGCCACAGTCTCATCCAAGCGCGTGATGTTGTTGACAATGGTGGCCTTGTCCACGGCAAGCGTGAAGGCGCGGCGCACGGCGGGATTGGCGAACGGATTCGCGCGGCCATCGGCAAGCTTTGGCCGGCAATTGAAGGAGAAAAAATCCGTTCCAAACGCGTCAAGCACATGTAGATTTTTTCGCAGTCCGCGCTTGGCCTCGTCAAACATGTCTCCGCGATATTCAACGATGGTGTCGGTGAGCCAATCAATGTCGCCATTTTCAAACGCCAACACCGACGTGTTTGGATCCTCAATTGGAATACTTTCGATTGTTTGGCTGGAAACATTTGCGGCGTTCCAGTAATACGGATTCTTTTCAAAGCGCATGGATCGCTTGGGTCGCCACTGCACAAGTTGATACGGACCATTGCTCACAAGCACGCCGCCCTTGGTCCAACCAGGATCTTGTTCAAGCTGCGCGGTGCGCGGATTGATGCGCGTGAAACTTTCCACCAATGGTGGATACACCGGAAACATGGCTGGAAACGCGCATAAATCAAGCCAATACGCCACAGGCCGCGCAAGCTTGACCACCAACGTGTGATCATCCGGCGCGGACAAACCAACTTGCGTTGCAAAGCGCGATTCAGTTTCTTTCCAAAGCTTGTCCGCGGCGTCCGCGCCACCAGGGCTCTTTGCAAATTCCGCCAAAGCTTTCACGCGCCACTCAAAGAAATCTTTCGCGCCTTCGATGGATAAAAAGAAGCCGGTGTAATCCGCGGCAAGATCGGGCAAAATAGCGCGGCGCCATGCGTAGATAAAATCGTGGCTGGTCACGGGCGCGCCATTTGACCAACGAGCGTCGTCACGCAAGTGGTAGGTCCAAGTGCGGCCATCTTCGCCGCGCTGCCAACTCATGGCAACGGCGGCCTCAGGCGTTCCATGTTCGCCATTCACATTCACCAAGCCCTCAAACAAACTCCGCGAAGTACGCACGTCGTGCTGGTAGCTCAAGCGTTGCGGATCAAGCGTGAAATTTTCGGAGGTGTTGGCGTACACCACATCGGCGCGCGGATCGGGTCGATCAAGCCACACGCTGATCAGAATCAGCGACGCGAGAAAAATAAATGGAGCAAGAATTCGCACGCGGGGCATGATGCCCGAAGAACGCAATCAACTGCCCTTGGATTTGGGATCGATCTCCTTGATCCCAATAAGATTGTCGATGACGCCCGCCACAATTTCGGCGTTGGCCGCGGATTTAGCGAAGCCCTCGATCGTGGGCGCTTTCTCCTTGGCAATCAGTTTGGTTGCCTTCGTGATGGCGCGGATTGCGGGGGAGATCTTCGCCATTTCCTCCTTGGGTGTCTTCAGAAGCATGTCGCGCAAAATAATCAGACCCCGTTGAAGCGCGAAGATTTGTTCACGACCATCGGGCTTGGACACTTGTGTCGTGGTTGCCGTGAGCGCCTTTAGAAATTCCGCGCGAGCAAAGTCAAGTTGCGCAACTAGTTTCGCCTCTTGCGCAACTGTGACTAACGAAGCCAAGGCCTGCATTTCATGCACGCTCACGGCCCATTGAGTTTCACTTTCAGCGGCTTCGCGTATCCGCCTCGCCGCGCTGTCGATTTGCGGAGCCGTGAGATTTGAACTGGCCACGCAACCCGGCATCAGGCGACTTGAGCCAATGCGAATCGCTGCGCTTTTTTGTATCTCTGTAGTTGACTGTTGAATCAAGATATCCAGGGCCTCCGCGTTGCGGGTCCATCTGACAACTTGCAAAATGTTGTTGATTCGAAAGGCGTCATTGGTGGCGATTATTTTGGTTACGAACGGCTTCAGGCTATCCGCGCAAGCTCTTAGAAATATTGGCGTTGCGGTTGGCTGGCGCAATACCGACTGTATTTCTGTTGCCGCAAGTCTGACCTGCGCCTGTTCGCCATCCAACATGATGCCGCAACGACTGGCGATAAATTCCGAGATTTGCTTTTGACCGGCGGCGTCGATTGGTTTGGTGCTGGTCACCAACTCTTTATTTGGCGCTGGAGATTTTGCCTCCGACTTTGCGGCCGGGGCAGATTTTGTCGGCGTGGGCGCAGGCGTAGTTTGCGCCGCGGCAAAATGAATTGGGGCAATCAGCGCCAATAAAATAGTGAGTTGCTGGAAATATCTCATATCAATTTCAAGTGTATTTATAAATTTATTCAACTGTTTGCGCAGGGCTAGGAAAACTGTTCAGGGTTGAAGGTTACACTCAATAAATAATGCTGTCATTCGCGACCATGGTCCTATCTTTTGCTTTATCGGCAGCGGCGGAGAAAACCGTTGAAGCCGAGGCGCTTCAAAGATTAAGCGTGGCCTGGGGACGCGCTGCCATGCAAATGATTTCCGAGCCCGAAGAGCCCTCTCCCGAGAATTATGCCGGAGCCTTGGAAATTGCGCGAATAGCCGCGGAATTGGCGCCCAACGACCCCGAAGGCTGGCGCGGTGTTTTGGAGATTTCCAACGCCACTAATGGGAGCATGTCGTCTGCGAACGTTGCGGCAAATGAAGCCGTGATACGCCTTTGTAAATTGTCTCCAAACAATTTGGTCATGCGCCTTTCGCGGCTGAACGAGGTTGTGGACCGAAGCATGACCGCGGATGAGCGCATTGCGGCCTATGAGCATTTCTTGCAGCCGTCATCGGTCTCAAAAATTTCAACGCAAGTCGCCAGCCGACTTGCGTTTGATTATTCACTTCTACTTCGTCGCCGCGGCGATGGCGATGCGTCCCTGATGCAGTTGCGCCAAGCGGTAAAGTTGGATCCATCATTCCCCGCGGCCACTTCGCAATTGGCGGCGTATGAATTGGAAACATCATCCTCAATCACCATCAACGCGAACGCGCTTGTTGAGGCAATCCTGGCCAATCCAAATGAAATTTCGTATTACAAGGAATTGGCCGACATTTGTTTAACTCAGGGGATGTACGAACCGGCGGACATGTTGCTGAGCATCGCGGCTCGCATCGCGGAAAAAAATGTAATGGGCACCGAATTGGAAGGCTTGCTCATCCAGCAAATGTTGGCTCGGTGGGGTATGGGAAAACATCAAAAAGCTGACGACTTGTTTCAGACCCGCAAGCAGCAGGTGTTCGAAATTGCCAAGGAACAAATCAACAGTGGATTGCCTGTGGAAACGTTGACCGACATGACCGCCACCATGAACTCGATTCACGCCCTGATATGCAAGAGCGGATCCTTGACCAATGTGGAGGAGGCGCTCGCGGACGCGGAGATTGTCTTGGATAAACAATTTGAAAACGCAAAAGAGAATCCCGCGCAGCGGGCCAATTATTTACTGGCAAAAACTTGGTTGGTCGTGGTCCTTGGCGCCAACACGCAATCCGTTGAATCTTGGCTTAAGGAAATAGAGGACATGGGATTACTTTCGCCAGAGGCTAAATTAAAATTCAAAGGCTGGATGAAATTGCGCGAGGGCCTGACCACCGAGGCGATTGAAATTTTAAGGCCCATTGCTCCAAATAATCCAGGCGCGCGCCTTGGATACGCGTTGGCGCTTGCGAAATCCGGAAATACAAAAGAGGCGGCCCAAGAATTTGTCGCGATTATCCGCGCGGATCGTTCGAATGGGATTAGCCTTTACGCCAACGATCAATTATTTCAGATTGTGAATAAGAGAGTGGGACCATCCGACAAAGCCCCCGAGATTCAAGCGGCGCTCGCGCGATTGCCCAAGGATTTTTTTAGGCTAGCCAAGGATGAAACTCCGTTCGTGAAAGTCAGCGCCGAATTTCTCGCCACCACCGCAAAGCCATTTGAATCGTTGCCATGCAAAATTGAAATCACGAATCAAAGCCCCTTCAATTTGGCAATTACTTCGGATGGACCCATTGAATCAAGGGCCGCGCTGGTTTTGGAACTTATCTCAGGCGGGAAAATTCCACAAATTTTGCCTCCGATTGTAATTTTAATCGATCAACAAATTCAGATTGCGCGCAATGAAAAGATGTCATTTGTTGTGGACATTGCCCGCACGTCCGCCGCGATGGCGTTGTTGAAAAGCCCGCTTGAAGGGGCTTATCTGCAACTTGAGATGATCACCAATTTCAGGCTCACGTTGGAATCCGTGGTGCCTGGATTTCTTGGTCGCGCCACAACTAAAAATTCGATAAGGATTTCGCCCATTGTGTGCAATTCCGCATGGCGCGACGAGGCGCTTGGATCAATTCATCATTGCGATAAACCGGACGACTTGGCGACCTTGGTGTTGCTTGCATTTGATCTTGCCAGCAGAAGCACCGACACCGCATCGCAAGCGGAAGTGAAGGA
>SYAD01000229.1 GCA_005789005.1 Planctomycetia bacterium
GGAATTTTATATTTGGCGCGGTACACAATGGCGCGGTCGTTCATCCAACTGCGGAACACCGCGGCGATGGAGCCAATGAGTTGCTCCATTGGATCATTGGGAAATTTCTTGCCGGTGCGATCAAGAATGAGCGCCTTGAAGCGCTTCACCAATTCATGCAGGTGCGTCTCGGTGAGCTGTGTGTCCTCTTGCACGCCAAGCTCGCTCTTGAGTGTGGCCATGACATCTTCAAATGGATCGTGCTCATTTTCATTGCGCTTCTGCACGCCCATGACCACGTCGCCAAACATTTGGATGAAGCGGCGATAGCAATCCCATGCGAAGCGGCCGTTGTCGGTGGCTTCTTTCAGCGCCAAAACAGTTTTGTCATTCAATCCCAAATTCAAAATGGTGTCCATCATGCCGGGCATGCTGTCGCGCGCGCCGGACCGAACCGATACGAGCAACGGATTGCGCGCGTCGCCAAATTTTTTACCAACCGATTTTTCCAAGCGCGAAACATAAGCCTTCAACTCCTTCAGAAGCGTTGGCGGCATCTTGCGGCCATTGGCGTAATACAAGTTGCATACGTCGGTGGTGATGGTGAAACCCGGAGGCACGGGCAAGCCAATCGAGCACATGGCCGCCAAGTTCGCGCCCTTGCCGCCAAGCAATGTCTTCATGTCGGCGCTTCCTTCGGTGCCCTTGGCCGCGAAGAAATAAATCAACTTGCCGGCTTTGGCGCCGAGGGATTTTTTGGCGATGGACTTTGAAGCGCCAGAATTTTTCTTGGACTTCACATTCTTAGTCTTGGCCATCGCACTTTTTACTTTGACGCTTGAACGGCTTGATTTTTTTTGAGCACGGGAACTGGAACGTGGTGGTGTGGCAAGCGACATGAAGAACCTCTGATTTGTGTGAGTTGAACCAAATAAATACGGCCGATGCCGCGAACCTGTAAGGATATTGATTTTGGATTTTTTCGCACGATCAAATCAAATTGGCTTGAAATGCCTAGCATCATGGCATGTCGACCGCTCAACGCCTGGACTGGAATTTGCAACCACTGGATGTGCTGAGGCGTTGGCCTACTGAAGTGGCGTTGGCGGCCCTTTTGTCCGGCGATGATTCCTGTTGGTCTCGCGTGAGCGTGATTGGTGTTCCAAGCGAATGGAAAACATTGCGCGCCCGCGATGGGATGTCCGCCCAAGATGTGTTGGCATGGGTTCGATCGCTTGATGTGGCGCGCGCCGCCACCACGACCTTGGCGAAAAGTGAACCCCCGATGGGCGCGGGTTGGTTCACGCAATTTTCCTACGAACTTGGCGCGGTGTTGGAGCCATCGGCGCGCGCAACTTCCGCGCAATGGCCATTGGCGCAAGCCGCGCGTTGTGACACAGCGTTTGTGTTTGATCATGAGCGGCAACAATGGTGGTCCATCGGGGGCGCGATTGATTCAATTCATTTACGCGACGCCGAACCAGTTGAGGAATTTGAATGTGATCCGCTTCAAGAGGAAATCTCCGACGCCCAATATGCCCAAGCCGTGGAGAAAACCATCGCGCTGATCCACGCTGGCGATCTTTTTCAAGCCAACATTGCGCGGCGTTGGCACAGCGAATTGCGTGGTTGCCCGCGCGCCTTCGCATATTGCGCGCTTGCTCGCAGCGCGGCGCGATATGGCGCGTGGCTTGAAACTCCGGCGGGAATGTTGGCAAGCATGAGTCCGGAACTTTTTCTTGAACTTGACGCGCGCGGGCGCGTGATTTCCCGCCCCATCAAAGGCACACGCTTAAGCGAGGTGGGCAGCGAGGAGTTGGCTCGCAGCGAAAAAGACGCGGCTGAATTGCACATGATTGTGGACTTGATGCGCAATGATTTGGCGCGCGCGTGCCAATCTGGAACGGTGCGAGTGCATGAGGCAAGAAGCATGGAAACGCATGGCACCGTGGTGCATGGCGTGGCGGAAATTCATGGGCAACTCACAACCGGTTGCGACCGTGCTGCGCTCCTTGGATCCACATTTCCGCCGGGGTCCATCACAGGCGCGCCAAAAATCCGCGCCATGCAAGTGATCGACGAGTTGGAGAAATTTTCGCGCGGGCCCTATTGCGGCGCCATTGGATATTTCGCCGATTCAGGCGCCATGAAATTAAGCGTGGCCATTCGTACCGCCACCTTGGTCCAAACCGCCGCGAACGCGTTCACGCTTACGTACGCCGCTGGTTGCGGAATAACCAGCGATTCAAAGCCCGCGGAAGAAGTGTCTGAAACACACGCCAAGTTGCGTGTGCTTGAGCAGGCGACTCATTGCACCGAACCTTCGCATATATAAAATTTCACTTGTGAACGCCCATAGGCAATCAACAATTGCGACGCATGTGTTGGCGTAAATACTTTTTGTTGCCGACAAATATTTGCCACGAGCCACAAGTGGCAACTCCACAATCAGCGGGGCAAAATCTGCTTGGCTTGCACGCGCTCCACATAGCGCGCGATCTGGGCGGCGACTGTTTTTTGATGCGCTGGATTGAATGAAAAATCAAATGCAATGCCCGCATAGGTGTTGTGCATGGAATCAATATGCGTATGCACAAGTTTTCCAGTAGCCACCAACGGCACGGGATTATCGTTGCCCATTGAAATGCGAATCCAGAAAATGCGATGGCGTGAAAGAGCGCCCGCTTCGCTTGATGCGATGCGAATACCCACGCCGCCGCCGCCAACATTCATCAGCGTGCCTGAAATAGACGGTCCCATGGTTGGCATAAGCGCGTCGCCGCCACCAGTGGCGCCGGCGTCCACAGTTTCTCCACGGGTATGTGAATCAAACGCCAACTCATTTGCGCGCTCGGCCACACCCACGCTGCGTGGGTCAAGCAACGGCCACATGGTGGCTTGCGGCAGTTGCAATCCCTGCAAATCAAATCGATCGTTCAGTCTTTGGCAGCGCTCGATGGATTCTGGCTTCGCCAAATAAAGCGACAATGTGTGCGCAGTTTTATCCGGCCCCGGCAAGATGGTGGTTTGGAATGCGAATCGATTTTGTCCAATCACAAACGCCGCGACCAACTTCGCGCCTTCTTTCAATTGCACCGTGCGCCCAAGCGCTTGCGGAGATTCCACTTCGATCATTTCGTCGTGCAACCCGATCAATTGACTGCGCCACATGATGTCCACGCCATCTTCAGGGGCGCCGTCGGGGCGGGCAACCGCCAACTCCAAAGCGCCACGACGTTCAAGAACTTGCTGCAAACTTTTTTGCCAATCAGTATTGCGACTTCTAGATGCGGCCATGTTTGTAGTGTAACCACGAAGGATTCCCAACGCAGTCAATGGAGATGCGTTTGCCCATGCAATCCAGCGAGACGCCCGTGAGAAACTGTTGGCTTATGAAATGCCGCGCAAGCGATCCACCGCCGGCAATAATTCCGTCCACAATTCAGAACTTAAATCACCTTCGGGAAGCTCAACGCGCCAGTCCGTGATGTTGGCCACGGGAACACGCACGCTTGATCCCCCGCTTAAATCCGCGCGGCTATGCGGCTGATCAAGCAACACGGTGTCGAGCGAATCGCCATCAAACTTGCGCACAATAAACCACGCCTGCTCCACGCGGTCTGGATCCAGACCGCCTTCAAGCGGAGCCTGCACTTGAAACGCGCTTTGCACCAAAGCCTGATGCGCGGCGTCGCCACTGCGGCGCAAACTTGCGAAGGCTGTCGCGAAAACATCGAAGTGCCGACGCGCGCGGGATGCTGTTGCGTCAATGGCGTGCTCGGTGGCGAACAGCGCGGCGTGCCCAGTTTCCAGCGCGGCGATGACTTGCGTGGGCCATGTCCAAACTTTTTTGAATTCACCAACGGGATCCGGATGACACACCACCGCGCGCACTCCAAGCAGCGGGGAAAAACCCTCCTCGCTTCGTGCGGCGGCGCGGAATGTGTTGGAGCCAGGCGCGCCATCAAGCACGGTGGCCGCAACTTCTTGCCATGGTTGCAAACACACTTCTAGGCCGGGACCAACTTCAACTTTTTCACCGACCTCTGGCATGTCGCCTTCCAACAAAAGCCCGGCCATGGCATCGATTAAAATTAAACCGGCGCGCACATGTTTGGCGGGAATTTCCATCAACTCAAGTTCAGGCCTGCCGCAGCGCCATAAACCTGTGGTGAATAAAAGAGTGGGACGTTCTTCATTGGCCTCTTCGCCGGCCACGCCAACTCCACCAACGCGCCACAACCAACGCTCGTGCGGCTTGGCTTCGGGCAAAAGAAATCCGTTCTCCAAAGTTTCACGCGGCAAGAATTGACCAGTGACCGCGTCCAAAATTCCCGCGACATCACCGAGCGCGCCGGCCAACAACGACACCACGCGAAAGTACGCCTCATGCGGCTCGCTCTGGGGCAAGATCACTTGCATGCGCACAACCCACTTGCAATCACGGATCGCTTGCAGGCCTTCATCGTCTTGAATTGGAATCGCAGACTCAGCCCACACCACCGCCGGCGCATCAATTCCATCCATGGTGAAAGCCATAACCCACAACACGCTGTCCTCTTCGTTTTCTGGCGACTGCGCGTCAATGTCGCGCCCAAGCCACGCCGCGAAGGCGCTGCCAATCTCCTCACGCGTGGGCGCCTCTTGATGCGGCCAAAAAACCACCCAACTTGATGGAAACGCATCTTCAAGCGTCCATGGCGACCCATTTGGGGCGTCGTTGTCGGGCTCGTTGGGCTCTAAATCGTCTGGTTCTACATCCATTCAAGCTCTCTCAGAGTGGGCGGCGCATCTTATGGGATCTTGCGGCAAAGTTGTTGATCTAATTTGTGACGAATTCATAAGTGTCACTTGCATTGCGCGCTACTTGGAATAGATATGAAGTATGTCATTTGATTCCGTCCGATCCCTGCTGACGCGACTCGTACGAATTGTGCTGGGCTCCAAGCCAACGCCAGTTCCGGTGCGCGTAAGAATGGGACCGAGACGGAGCGTTCGTTAACCCTTTCACCGAACGAAAAAATGATTGGCAAGCCTCGTCCTCGTGCGAGGCTTGCTGCGTTTTAGGGCGCGTGAATTTTTACGGAGCGCCAGACATTGACTTATCCGGCGCGGCGTCGTTGCCCTCATCGTCATTGTCGTCATCGTCGTCGTCATCGCCATCTTTCCCAGCAGCATCACCTGCCTTGGCCTCGCCATCTTTGGCATCACCTTTGTTCGCGGCGGATTTTGCATCGCTGATTTTCTTGCGCGCCTCCATGCGCACACGCATGGATTCTTTTTCATATTGCTCCATCAATGTTCCCAAACTTTTCAAATCGGTTGCAATGGAAATGCGCTGCGTGCCGCCTTGCACACCTTGGCGAATGGACAACATGCTCGCTGGACCTTCGGGCAATGTGAAGCCCTTGGTTTCAGTAGAGGCCATAAGACCGGCGATCACGCGCAAATCAAGCGTGGCAAACCAATCAGTATTTCCCCATGAATTTGTATTGATTTGACCGCGAATGTCGTTGGTTGGCGCAACAGTGTACTGAAGCGCCTCTGTACCCATGTCGGGAGTCAAGACCATGGTGACATTGTTGCCCTTGAAGTTCATGATCGTGGTCATGGGTTGGGCGGCTTTATCAATGGCGTCGATTTGCTCTTGCGTTAAATCCTGCCCAAACGCACTTGCAAGTCGCTTCATGCGTTTGGCGTTGGGCGTCAACGTGGTGGTGATTGAATCCACGGCGCTCACGCATTTGATGTCGCTGTACAAACCGGTCTTTGCGAATGTTTCCATTATGGATTTCCAAGAGCTTTGAAATGCGGCGGCGTCGCTGACTCGAAATCCAACTGTGTAGCTGGGCTTGCCTTGCATGTCGCCAAACCCAATCGCGGCGCCACCGGTGATCATGCTGAACATGACGCGCGTCTTCTCCATTGAATCAGTCCAGGCTTGCTTCTGCTCGGGCGTGCTGGCGATTGTCATCATGGCGTCGTCGAACGTGACTTGCTTGTTCATGGCAATTCCCAAAGTGCTTTTGGAAAGGCCCGCGTACATCGGCATGCCGGCTGGAAGCAAAGCCAAGTCGGCGGCACACTCTTGCTGCGTCATTCCCGCTGGCCATGCGGCGTCGCGCGTCCAATCGGTCCAAACATTCAGTTGATCTCCGTTGGTTCCCAGGGAAAATGAAGCGCTTTTAAGCTCCGCGAACAAATCGATCAACTGCGTGGCTTGATCGCCCATGGCGTTGCCCATTTGCTGCTTGATCTGGGCGTTTTCCTTCTGTTCCGCGGTGGCCCCGGGTTCGTTCACCTGTCCTTGTGAAAAAGCCATGCCAATAAAACTCGCACCCATGCGCAAGTTGTCACCTTGCTCGCGCATGATTGTTGCAAGATCAAGTCGCCCGCTCACCGCGCCGGCTGGAAGTTGCTTCAACAGCGCGCACGTGGCCGCGCCAGCCGCTGGAATTTCATATGGAGTTTTTTGCGCGCCCACCACAACCATGTCGTTGGGAAGCAGCGCCAAACTGGTGCGCTTGGTTTTGGATTTTACATTTTCATTTGTTGCGCCGGGAATTTTCATAGCCACGAATGAGCGAATGTCCGGGCCACCCATCGCGTCTTGGTTTGGATCATTCTCATCGAACACGGGCATCACAACCCAGAACAGCACGGGCTGATCCGATGGAATTTCCAGCGTGGTTTTTATATTGGTCTTGAGCAATGTTTCAACGGCTTTGGATGACGCGACCATGCCCCGCATTGGCCCACCAATGGAGCTGAGTTGCGTGGAAAGCGCCTCGGCCGCGGCGGCGTTGGGTATAAAAATCACAGCAACGGCGTCGGTGGGCACAAGTGCCGCTAAATCAGCGGGCACGTCAATAGTTGGTCCAATGTTGGCGCTTTGAGTTGCGGCAATGGGCGGAATGTTTTTTGCAGCGGGTGCAATTGGCGCGGTGGATTGCACTTGTAAAACAAGAACGCTGGCAAAAATTGTTGCGATGATCATTGGTGTTGCTCCGTGAGATTGCGAGTGTGAGGACCCAGACTTGGGATGACAATGTTAACCACTTTCATTGCGCCAATCGGTGGCAAGAATGCTTGCGTTGTGGCCTGTGCTTTCGGGCTGTGTTGCAGCCAATGGCGCAAGGCGATTCGTTTTTGTTCAAGATCCGCGCGCGCGACGCCGCCTCGGTTCACGCCACAATATTCACAAGCCGACCCGGAACCACGATAATTTTCTTAGGGGTTTTACCCGCGAGCATTTCAATCACTTTTGGATCGGCCAAAGCCATCTTTTCTATGGCGTTGGCATCCGCGGTGGATGGAACGAGCAAGCGCATCTTCACTTTGCCGCACAGTTGAACGGCGAGTTCAATTTCATCGTCGATCAACAGCGTTGCGTCAACGGTTGGCCAACTCGCGGTGGAAAGCGCCTCGGTGCAACCAAGCTTGTTCCAAATTTCCTCGGCGAAGTGCGGCGCGAAAGGCGCCAGCAATTTCACGAAGCGGATCAGTTGATCGCGCGTCAAGCCGCCGTCGGCCGCGCTAGCCAACGTTGTGCTGCGCGTGGCGGCGTTGACCACTTCAATCAGTGTGGCGATAGCGGTATTGAATGCCAATCGCTCAATGTCCTCACCCACTTTTTTGCTGGCGCGGTGCAGGAGTTTTTCAAGCGTGGCGTCGCACTTTGCGGCCAACAGCAACTCGCCGGTGCGCTCATCCACCGCAAGACGCCATGCGCGCTGCAGAAATCGGAAACTGCCTGCAATGTCGCGGGTATTCCATGGCTTGGACGCCTCAAGCGGACCCATGGACATTTCATACAGGCGGAATGTGTCGGCGCCAAAGTTGGCGATCACATCGTCGGGATTCACCACGTTCTTCAAGCTCTTGCTCATCTTGGCGATCACTTGCTTCACGGATTGCCCGGTGGATTTTTCCGTGAACACGCCGTCGCTGATTTCTTGAACGGTGTCCGCGGGCGCAAGTGAACCATCGGCGCGCTGATACGCGAAACTGGTGATCATGCCTTGGTGAAAAAGTTTCGCGAATGGCTCCGGAGTGGTGACTTGCCCCAAATCAAAAAGCACCTTGTGCCAGAAACGCGCGTACAACAAATGCAACACGGCGTGCTCCGAGCCGCCCACATACAGATCCACGCCGCGATCGCCCATCCAATATTTTTGGGCCTCCGTGCTGACAAAGCGCGTGGTATTTTTGGGATCGCAAAATCGCAGGTAATACCAGCAGGAACCAGCCCAATTTGGCATGGTGTTGGCCTCGCGCTTCACCGGGGTTTGGGGCGGCAAGTCGGCGGCGCTTACGCCAGCGGCACCGGCGGTGGTGTTGATCCACTCAACGGCCTTGCCAAGCAATGGCCTAGGCGTGTCGCTTTCAGTGGGTTTGAAATCTTCAAGTTCAGGCAACCGAACCGGCAACGCGCTTTCTGAAATGGCGTACGGCAATCCGTCGGGCGCAAACACAACTGGAAATGGCTCGCCCCAATAACGCTGGCGACTGAAGAGCCAATCACGCAAACGATAATTGACGCGCTTCTTTCCAATGCCGCGCTGCTCCAGCCACGCGATTATTTTTTCCTTGGCCGCCGCGGTGGTCAACCCATCAAGCGAAACTTCGGCGTTGCTGCTCGCGGTGGCGATGCCATCTTGAACATACGTGGCTTCAGTTTCGCTAGCGCCGCCATGCGAGGCGGACGCAATTTTATTTTCATCGGCATCATGTGGCGGCAACACCACAACGCGAATCGGAAGGTTGAACGCTTTGGCGAATTCGTGGTCACGCGGATCATGCGCGGGCACCGCCATGATGGCGCCCGTGCCAGAATTCAGAAGCACATAGTCCGCGGTCCAAATTGGAATGTTGGCGCCCGTGGCTGGATTCGCCGCAAATAGCCCTGTGAATACGCCAGTTTTTGTCTTGCTTTGCGATTGACGGTCAATATCAGATCGACGCCGCGAGGCCGCCACATAGTCGCTAAGTTCTTTTTGCGCGGCGGAGTTGGCGTGCGCGACGGCGAATTTCACCAACGCATGTTCCGGCGCGACCACCATATATGTCGCCCCAAACAACGTGTCGGGCCGCGTGGTGAACACGCCCAATTTTTCCGGCGCGATGGCGGCGACATCATTGCCCACATGCACCGAGAAATAAATCTCCGCGCCCTCACTGCGCCCAATCCATTCGACTTGCTGCGTGCGCGTGCTCTCGGGCCAATCAACCAACTGCAAATCATTCAGCAACCGCTGCGCATATTTGGTGATGCGAAACATCCATTGTTTGAGTGGCTGTCGCATCACGGGAAATCCGCCGCGCTCGCTCTTGCCATCGATCACTTCTTCATTGGCAAGCACGGTGCCAAGCTTGGGGCACCAGTTCACAAGTTGCTCGCCCAAATACGTGAGACGCATGTTGTCAATCGCCTGTCGTTGCTCGCCCGCGTCGCACTCGCTCCATAACTTGCTTATGTTGTTGAGCAATTCAACACGGCGCGCGCCGGACTCGAACTGCTGCATCAATTGAGAAATTGGCCGCGCCTTCCGCGCCGACTCGTCATACCACGCGTTCCAACATTGCAGCCAAATCCACTGGGTAAAGCGCACATATTCGGGGTCAATGGTGGCAAACTCACGGCTCCAGTCGTATGAAAAACCAAAGCGCTTCAACTGCTTGCGAAATGTTTCAATGGCGCTGCTTGTTGTTAAGCGCGGATGCACACCGGTCTGCACCGCGTACTGCTCGGCTGGCAAACCAAACGCGTCCCAACCCATGGGGTGCAGAACATTGAAGCCTTGCATGCGCTTGGCGCGCGCGGCAATGTCGGTGCCGATGTATCCAACTGGATGCCCGACGTGCAGGCCCGCGCCAGATGGATAGGGAAACATATCGAGCACATAAAATTTTGGCTTGGATGCGTCAAAGCCGGAGTCGCCTGGATTGCGCGTGATGAACGAGCCGCTCTCCTGCCACCATGCTTGCCACTTGCGCTCAATTCCATCAGCGAAGGCGGCGTCATATCGAAATGGGGTTTCCAACTCGGTCATGAATGGCGAAGCCTACAAAGTCTTGAGGTTCACGGCGCGGATCAACATGCGCCAATCATTGCGTGGCGCTTGCTGATCGGCGTGCGAACATGCCAAAGCCAGTCAAACATGTTCACATTGAAATACGTCAGTCCTTCAATGCGCGCGCGGGAGTTGGCGGTGTGTGGTTCACATCTTGTTGAACATGCTTGATCGCCTCGCCCACCAAGTAGAAGGAACCCGTGACCACGATCAAATCCTCGCGGCTCACGGCGCGTGTGGCAATTTCTAGGGCTTCAGGCAGATTTTTGGCCACCTGGCTCATTTTGCCGCTGCGCTCCGCGAACATTTTTTGCAAATCTTCCGGTGACGCCGCACGTGGCGTGGTGGTTGCGCGCGTGAAGATCACTTTGTCCGCGCCAAGATTCACCTTGTCAAGCATCGATGGCACATCCTTGTCGGCGCAGCAACCAAAGATGCAGACCATGCTGTCGTAGGGAACATGCGCTCCAACGCACTTCATCAAACTTTGCACGCTCGCGGGATTGTGCGCGCCGTCCACAAGAATGCGCGGACGTTCGCTGATCACTTCCATGCGGCCAGGCACTTTGACATTGCCAAGTCCGCGCGTGACTTTATTTTCCGGGCAATCAAATCCGCGGCTCTTTAAAATGTCCACGGCGGAAAGCGCTAGACCGCAATTGGAACTCTGGTGCTCGCCTGGAAGCGGCACTGGCAAATGCTCCAATCGACTGGTCTTGGTGTACAAGCACACGCGCGCGTGCGGGCCGAGATCAGGATCTGAGCAGAAGCGGCTGGAGAACTCAATGTCCTTGTTGACCACGCGCAGATCCGCTCCAACTTTACTGGCGACATCGCGGAATACCTTTTCCACATCGGCTGGTGGATCAAACACCAGAGCGGTTACGCCCTTCTTGAAAATACCGGCTTTTTCACGGGCAATGAGCGGCAATGTGTTGCCCAGCAACTTGCAGTGATCGAAGTCGATCGTGGTGATCACGCACACCTCTGGAGTGATCACGTTAGTGCTGTCGAGACGGCCACCCAGGCCCACTTCAATCACCGCGATGTCCACGGCTTCGTTGGCGAAATACTTCAAGCCAATCGCCGTCATGACCTCGAAGAAAGTCACTTGCTCCGTTAACTTCAACGTGGCTTTGGCAACTTTGCGTATCAAATCAACAAAATCATTTTTGCTGATGGGCTTGCCGTTCACAACAACGCGCTCACGCACGTCGACCAAATGCGGACTCACAAACTCGCCAACCGTGTAACCGCATTCGCGCATGATGCTTGCGATCATGGCCACGGTGCTGCCCTTGCCAACGGTGCCCGCCACATGCACGGTCTTCACTTGATCTTGGGGATTGCCAAGCAGCGCGAGCAACTTGCGCATGCGATCCAACTTGAAAGCGTTGTCCGAGTATTGAACATTGCGAATCTTTTCGTAGTCGGTTCGATCATGCAACCAACGCAAGCACAACGGGTACGTCGACAAATCTGGAAGTTTCGCCGCCTTCACTTCGGGCTTGGCTTCAACCGTGGACTTCACAGGTTTCAGGGCGGGTTTAACGGACTTTTTTGTGGTCGTGCGTGGCATGGGATCGATAGTATGAAATTTAGGGGCGCAATTCAAATCAAAGTGCTTAAAACGATGTTTTACAAGTACTTATGTAAAAATCGCTGAAATCAAATTTAGATCAATTTTCACTCGTGTGGCAGGGAATGACGCTTTGGCGTGGATTTTTCTAGCGCCATTCATGCTTTGGATAACGCCGACGCAATTCATTGCGCAACTGCGGATAGAGCGTCTTCCAAAATCCACCAAGGTCGCTTGTGACTTGCAGTGGCCGCATGTTGGGACCCAGAATTTCCAGAACGATTGGCGCGCGACCGCCGCCAACCGCGGGAGTGTTTTCAAGTCCATACAACCATTGAATTTTTCCGGCCGCGCGCGGCGGTGCGCCAACTTCATATGTGATGGGAATGGGGCGGCCACTTGGCACCGCAAGTGTGGTGGGCGCCATGCGCTCCACGAAGCGTTGATCCTCATAGGAGAGCGCGTCACGCACCGCGGCCAAGCAGGCGCGTGTTTGTAGCTCGCTGGCGCGCACCGCTCCGCTGACAATCTCAAGTTGTATGCACTGCACATCGGCCGAGTCGTATGCAAGTAGATTTTTTTCTGGAAACCATTGGGCCACGCAACGAACGCGTTGGATCCACTGCGTGACCTCGTGATTCCACAGAGGCAACTCCAACACGCCCTCTTGAATCTTGCAAACAAGAATCGAACCCGCTTGCGCCAAATCTTTGGGAGGACGACTGGTTGTGTTCAACACGATTTCGTCGAATGTTTTTTGCTCGGCTTCCTCAACGGCCCGCAGCGTGTCATTCCAGCGTGTCACATGCGCCGTGACAAATCGCTGTGGACAGGCTTTTTCAAGCCATTCTTGCTGAATTGGCGCGACCATGGAAAGCAACTGCGCAGTTGGATCGCCGGGGTTCTCGCGCGCCTGAAGCGCGATCATAAATCCAGCGTGCTCCACCACGGAGTCGCGGTCAATCAACGCTTTGCGGCGACCCGACGCCAACACATGCGGCCGCTGCGTATCGGGCTTCCACACAACATGATCCGCGTAGCCGGCCACAATTGACATGGTGATATTTTCCAGCGAGTCATCCGTGTCCGGCGCGTCGGGCAATCGCAACGCCTGGCGCGTAGCTTGCTCAAGCCGCTCGGCGGCGCGCGAGACTTCGCGAATCGCCTCGTCGGACACTTCGATCGAGCGCGGCAACTTGCGCGCTTGCCACGCGTCCAAAATTCTTTCGCGCGCCAACATATCGCTGGGCTGATCAAACTGCTGCAGCGCGTGCAACAACGCCGCCGCGGTGGCTCCGCGCACAATGTCGCGCTCGCAAAATATCGCGGCCCATCGTGAAGCGCGGCGCAGACATCCACGTTGCGCGGCCTCTGTCAACATGCGCGCCACCCTGGGCGGCGCGGGGATGCGGCTCATTTGTTTGCCCCACTGAGTCAACGCGCCAGACTTGTCGATTGCATCAAGGGCCTGAAGATTTTCCACCGCGCGCTTGAGCGAGTCGGCGCCGGGGCTTTCAATCCACTTAAAATCACAGTGTTTTCCCGCCAAAGCCGCGGCCAGCATGACGGCCTCTGACAATTCACTGCGTTGAATTTCGGGCACATCAAATGCATCGCGCTTGGCGTGGTCCATTTCGGTCCACAGACGAATGCAACAGCCAGCCTGCGTTCGACCCGCGCGACCCGCGCGTTGATCGGCGGCGGCGCGGCTGATGCGCTCGGGACGAAGCGTGTCAATGCCGCGCTTGGCGTCGTAACGATGAATGCGTGCGTAGCCCGAGTCCACCACGGCGCAAATACCCGGCACCGTGATTGAAGTCTGCGCAACATTTGTGCACACCACAATGCGGCGGCGCTTAGATGGATCAAGCGCGGCGTCTTGCTCTTGCGCTGGCATGGATCCATGCAGTCGACGCACATCGATGTCGCTGTTTGCAACCAAACTTTGCAACGCGCGCGCGGTCGCGTCAATTTCGGCCGCGCCTGGCATGAACACAAGCACATCACCGTTCATGCGCCGCGCCAACTCCACGGCTTCTTGCGCCGCGAACTGCGGCATGTCCTTCCACGCTGGCTCGCGGCGATATTGAATATCAATTGGAAAGTTGCGGCCGCTCGCATGAACATGCTCCGCGGCAAGCGCGGTTGCGAGCGCGTTTGCATCCAACGTGGCGCTCATGACAATAAAGGCTAAATCAAGGCGTTTTGCCTGCAATTGCGCCACCGCGGAAATGGCCATGTCGGCCTGCAAAGAGCGCTCGTGAAATTCATCCACGATCACAACGCCCACGCCGCGCAATTGCGGATCCGCCAGCACCATGCGCAAAAATATTCCCTCGGTCACAAACCCAATTCGCGTGTTGGCGCTCCACGCGGATTCAAAGCGCGTACGAAATCCAACGACGTCGCCCAACGTTGTTCCCATTTCGCTGGCCACGCGGCGCGCCACCAATCGCGCCGCCAATCGCCGTGGCTCCAACACAAGAATAGTTCCCTTCGCGCCCTGCTCCGCCAGAATCTGTGGCAACTGCGTGGTTTTTCCTGAGCCCGTTTCCGCGGTCACAATCAGGCGCCCATTTCGCGACAGCGCCGCGATCAATTGCGCGCCCATCAATCGAATGGGAAGCGCCGCTGTGTCGGATGTCATCGATTCACAAGCCGAGTTCTCACATCATCCAAGAACTTGGTGATCTGCCCTTGTTCCTTAGGAGTGCTGCTGCCCTCGATCTCGCCCTGCCAAAAATCCAAGAACCCGTTGGCGCCGCGGTCGCTTAAATTTCCGCCACCGGTCATGCGGCTTTGCCGCTCCTCATTGCGCTTGCCTTGCTCGCGCATGGCGTCAAGACGATCGGAATCCGATTTGGGTTCCTCTTTGCCGGTGGTCACCTTTTCCATTTTGCGCTGCCAGGAAATCACCCACTCATCTATGAATGCGCCGCGCTTGGATGGAGGCAACCCCATGTAATCTTTGGCGCCTTGGACCAGCACATCCTTGGCGATCATCTTCACATTCTCTCGCAACTGATCGCGCGCGGGGCCGGCGACTCCAGCTAAAAATGCCGCCATTGCGGCGCTTTCGCCAGGTTTTAAACTGCGAAAGCGTTCAGCCAAATCCATCATGAAACGTATGCGCTCCTCAAGTGGGAGTTTGGAAAAATCTTTCATCGTGAGATAGCTCAGCGTGTTGTCGATGGGCGTATCAAAGATGCTGGGCGGCGGACGCAAGCGCGCGGCATTCCACAGCAACGCAACGCACGCCAATATCGCGACCAACAGCGCGGCGCCAATCTTGGCCAAGCGCTTGCGATCTTGCAAAAACATTTCCACCTTGTAAGAGAGAGCGAAACTCATTCTTGTGGTTCTCCCGAGGCGTCATCGCTGGCTTGCTCTTCTTCAATAGCCTCTCGAACCGAACCATCAACGTAGAGCGCGTTGCGCGGCGAACGTGTTCCAGGATGTCGGTCGGCCGAATCCATAAGAAGCGGATAGTAACTCGCGCGCGGACCAGTTCCACCAGCGCGCTTGTCCACGCCGGAATAAAAAGTCTCAATCAGCTGCCCCTCTAAATCCGTGCGCGCCTTGGCCTGGGCGCGCTCGTTGAGTTTCTGCAAAAATACCGTCTTTGTTACTTGAAATTGCACTTCGGGCGTGTAGCGCAGAAGGCCGGGTATGTACATGTAACTGGTTCCGGTCGCCAAACTTTCATCATCCACATCGGCGGGGCAAAACCAAATCTCGCTGG
Source organism: Planctomycetia bacterium (assembly GCA_005789005.1). Lineage (GTDB taxonomy): Bacteria > Planctomycetota > Phycisphaerae > Phycisphaerales > SM1A02 > SYAC01. Next base: position 15,374 of record SYAD01000229.1, read on the forward strand.
CTTGATCCACATAGCCTTTCAACAATTGCGGCAAACCATTTTCGGGGCCGTTCAAACCAATCGCGGGCAACATGTTGGCGATTGGAATTCGATCGCCATGCGCTTGTGAATAGGATCGAATGGGCGTGTTCAGTTGGCGCAAATTGGAGATACATCCGGCATTTTTTGCGCTGGCTCGCACCATGGAAATTGCCGGGAAGGCGATGCCCGAGAGCACGGTGATGATGCCAAGCACCACCAACAACTCGATCAATGTAAATCCACTTCGACGCGCGTTCATCCGCACATGATAGGCGCGTGGATCACTCCTTCAAATCATCAAGGGATTCAAAAAGCGCCTCCACAAATCGATCGGCGTCGAAAGTTTCAACGTCATCGGGAGTCTCGCCAACTCCAACAAGTTTCACGGGCACGCCAAGTTCCTCGCGGATTTGCACCACGGAACCTCCGCGCGCCGTGCCATCAAGTTTGGAAAGAAACACGCCAGTCACGCCGGCGGCCTCGCCGAAAGCCTTGGCTTGCGCGATGGCGCTTTGGCCGGTTGTTGCGTCAAGCACCAGCAGCGTTTCGTGCGGCGCGCCTGGAATTTTTTTGGCAAGCACGTTTCTAATTTTCATCAACTGGCGCATGAGACCCTCTTGATTATGCAAGCGACCCGCGGTGTCCACCAGCAACACGTCGGCCTTGCGCGCGATGGCCGCCTCGGCCGCGTCGAACACCACCGACGCTGGATCCGCGTTGGTGGAACCGCGCACAACATCAATGTCAAGGCGCTTGGCCCACACCTCAAGTTGCGCAACAGCTCCCGCGCGGAACGTGTCGCCCGCCGCCAACAACACCGAGCGACCTTCATCTTTGAGCGCCTTCGCGATTTTCGCAACGCTGGTTGTTTTGCCGGAGCCATTCACGCCCACAACTAAAATCACAGTGGGTCCCGTGGCCACTTTCGCCAACGACAAATCACTTGAGCGCAATCGGTCCTTCAATCGCTCTTTCAAAATTCCAACCGCGTCGCTGCCGCGCTTGGCGGTTCCGCCACGAAACGCGCGGCGAACTTCGTCCACCACTTCGCGCGCAATACGCACGCCCATGTCCGAGGCGACCAACGTGCTTTCAATTCGATCGATCAAGTCCTCGTCCAGGTCCTTGCCCTTGAGAACACCGCGAAGCCCGCCACCCACGGCGGCGGCGGTTTTTGAAATGCCACGGCGAAGCGCGTCCAGCGCCGAGCGAAACATCAGCGCTTGCCTCCGCGATCTTTCCACCAACGATCCAGCACCGCGTTCACAAACGCAGGACTATGTTCGCCGCCAAATTCACGCGCCAATTCAACGGCGGCGTCAATCACCGCGACTGGCGGAGCCATTTCATGCGTAATTTCATACACCGCGATACGAATCACATTGCGATCCACCGCCGGCTGGCGATGGATGGGCCATTCAGGTGACAGTTGCGCAATGGCCGCGTCGGAAACATCGCGCTCGCTCCACGCCGCGCGCGCCAATTCAACGCCTTGCGCCAAGCATGAATCACTTTCGGAACTTTGCGCGTCATCTCGAAATGCGCCAACCAAACTTTCACCAGCGCCTCCATTATTTACGCCGCCCAAATCCATTTCAAACATTGCTTGCAACGCGCAACGACGCGCGTTGCGACGGTCCTTGGCCACGCTCATGATTTTTTCTCCACATTTGAAATTTGGCGAAGACGCGTGAGTTGGGCGTGCGTTCTCAACGCGGCGTTCATGGCGAACGCGCCGGCGTCGCCCTTGATTCCACCCGAGCGCGCTTTGGCTTGGCTTAAACATTCAACCGTGAGCACCGCGAGCGCCACGGGTTTCGCATGCGCCACCGCAAGTTGCGTAAATTGCGTGAACGCGGCATTCACAATAAATTCGTCGTGGCGCGTCTCGCCACGCACCACGCAACCAATCACCACCACCGCGTCAATATCGCTTCGCCGCAACATCTGCGCCACCACCGGTGGCAAATCAAAAATCCCGTCAACGGTTGCGCCATGTAGATCAGCGTCAAGCCCACCAGCTTTGTGAAACGCGGCCTCCGCGCCATCAAGCAACCGCTGATAAATTTCCTTGTGATAATCAGCGGCGACAATGCCAATTCGCACGCCCGAGGCGCTGACTGGGGAAATAACTTCTTCTTTGGATCGACGCATAGATCGATGATGGTAGTGATCTTGAAGCACTCGCCGCAATCAGCCATTTCGTAGCATGGTTCCAATGCGAGTTTCACTGGTCCGAATTTTTGCCGCGTTGCAATTGATGCGAATTCCACTCGCGGCCGGTGCCGCCGTGAATGTGATGTTCGCCACACTGCTCGCGCGCTTTGACGGCGCAACGGCGCAACTTCCTATTTCCACATTGCCGCTGTGGTTGGCGCTGATAGCGGCCGGCGTGATTGGATCCGGACTCTTTGGTTTCGCCGCGGGCATGAATGATTTGCTCGACGCGCGCCGCGATCAAACATTCCAGCGCAACCGTCCGCTCTCATCCGGACGTCTCACCACCGCGCAAGCAACACTGCTCACATTCACCGCGCTCTTGGCCAGCATGATTGGCGCCTCGTTGTTTGGCGAAACCAGCATCGCGGTGGCGCTCTTCACCGCGTTTGGAATTGCAATGTGGAACACCATGGGTCGCTTTGTTCCCGCGGTTGGCTTGCTCATGCTGGGGTTGGCGCAAGCGGGAAGTTTTTTTATTCCTTGGATGGGACAATCATTCACGCTGCCGGCCTCGATGATCTTGGTGCAGACCGTGGCCACTGGGTCCCTGCTGCACAAAGTTTTGGAGAAGCGTCCGCGCTTGGATCGCTCATCCACAATTCTTCTTTCCATTCTCTGCGCGTTGGCGGTGTCGGGTTTAACTTGGCTTTCTATTCGCCGTGGCGCCGCCGAGTGGCCCAATGGTGAATCATGGCTCACGCTGGCGCCGCTCGTGGCGATGGCCATCTTTGCTTGGCAATCCAACCGCGCTCTTGCCGCAAGCAACGTGAATGAAACCGCCGACTCGTTGCGCAGGGCCGCGGCCATATTTCCACCCATCGCGGCGGCGGCATGGATGTTGTCCATTTCGCAAACTCAATGGGCCGTTGTGTTTGCGATATTTGCCGTGTTTTTGTGGGGTCTTTCATGGTTGGCCCGTGAAGTTCACGACATGATTGGTCAAGCCAACGCGTGGCGTGGATAAAGTTTTCAGTGGCGTGGGTACATCCACCGAACACGCGGCCGTAAAAATTTCGCTGCCATCGTGACGCCCATTTCAGCGGTAACATTCCTACATTCATGGTCATCCGAGCGATCATTCTTATGTTGGCCGTCACCCAAGCCGCGCTCGCGCAAGAAATGACAAATGTCACCGTGATTGGAGATCGCCTAAGCGGATTTGTTTTACCAATTGAGCCGGTGAAAAGTGATTTGATCATCGAAGGCACGCGCGCCTTCGCTTGGAAAGTGGACGACACGCGCCGACTTGTTGTGCAAGGCGATGTGCGCGTGACCGTGGGCGCGTATTCATTCGCCACCAAAAAAGTTGTGGTGTGGATCAATCGCATTCCATCGGCGGCGGGATTGATCACGCAGTGCGCGATGTATTTTCCTGAAGTGGGCGAGCCCACCCGACGCGCCGGTCTTGGCGTTGCTGGCGATGACGTTTTGGTGACGGCGAGTTTTCGCGGCGACGTGAAATTAAAAGTTCCGCTGCTGGAGGAGAAAGCGCCACCGCCACAAGAATTTGCAAATGGCGATTTGCGTCTCAAGGGCTATCTGCAAACTCTGGCCAGCGGACCCGCCAAACTTTTAACCCAACCATATGTTGATCAACCCAAAGTTGCGTCGGGCGAAACTCCGATGATCGTGGGCGCGGCTCTCCCCACGCCGCCCGTAATGGCGGCGCAAGACACCACAGTTGCTCTCGCGCAACGCGGTTCGCTCGCAATTTTTCAGCCCGGCGACCTGGTCACTTTCGCTGGCCGTGAAACATCCGTTGATGAAAAAACCGACACGATTATGGTGACTGGAAGCGCGCTGATTGATCTCACCGCCAATGATCCTCGCCTGAAGACCGGCGAACTTCGATTGTCCAGCGAACGCGCCGTGGTTTTTCTCAATCCAGGATCGCTGGCAAAAATCCGCGAGGACTCGGGCCAACTTGACGTGAAAGTTGTGCAAGGAATTTATTTGGAGGGCGATGTGATCGCCACCGACGGCAACTACATCATGCGCGGGCAACAAGTGTATTACGACATCGCACTCAACCGAGCCGTTGCCGCTCAAGCCGTGCTGAGAACGTATGTGCGCACCGGCATTCCTGTGTACGCGCGCGCCAACGAGATGCGCCAAATTTCCGCGGATCAATTTGAGGCCACTGATGCGCGCGTGAGCATCAGTGAATTTTTCACGCCGCATCTTTCCATTGGCGCCGATAAAATCACCGTGACCAAAAATCCTGGCAAGGACACGGGCACCACCATCGACGCGAGCCATGTCACATTCCGCTCTGGCAGCACACCAATTTTCTATTGGCCCTACATGAGCGGCACGCCGGAGAAAACCGTGCTGCCGGAAATTTCCGCGGGCTACAACGAATTTCGTGGAACCACAATTGGAACGCGCTGGGATTTGTGGGCGTTGCTTGGCTACGACCCAATTCCCGGACTGGAAGCCAAACTTGTCAACGATATTTACACGCTCAACGGCGTCGGCCTAGGAACAAAATTCAGCGGTTTAGGCGGCAATCTGAATATGTATGGCTTCTATGACTTTGAGAATGAGGAGCAAGCCTCCACGGGTGTGACGTACACATCCGCCTTGAAATATCGCGGCTTGATCGACGGTGATTACACCTATCTCATCGACGAACATTCGCTGCTTCAAGGATCGATTGCGTGGACAAGTGACGGCGCCTTCGTGAACACATTTCGCCAAATCGATTTCGCCAATCGTCTTGAATATGAAACCGTGGCTTTCTTAAAATTGCAATCCGGCAACAGCGCCTTCACGTTGCTGGGTAAAAATGATCTTGATGGATACGTGATCAATAGTTGGATGCTCGCCAGCCGTCCCTACTCGGTCAACAAACTTCCTGAGGCCGCCTACCGCCGTTACGGCGACTCGTTCTTCACCGACCACTTGTCATGGACGCAGGAATATTCCGCAAATGTCATGTCCATGCGTTTGCAAAATGGAACGCCCGCGACAAACGCGGTCACCAGCGGGGCGTTCAACGCGCCCAACGCGACTGGAACCGCGGCAAATCCAATATTCAACGCCAACACAAATATCTCCGACGCCTACCAAGCGGCTGGGTATAACGAGGACATGTATGTGCGCGCCTACACGCGCCAAGAGTTGGCGTACCCAATCGACATCTCCCCCGCCAAAATCACGCCATTTATCAACGGCACCGCGATCGCCTACACGCTGAATGATTTCACCAACTACTCCACCATCAATGGCACCAACGGACAGTCCGGCACCACGCGCGGGCTCGTGGGTATTGGCGCGCGCAGCAGCGCTGAATTTTCCCAATCGTTTGACGGCGTGCAAAACGCGGCGCTTGATGTGAATCGTTTGCGTTATGTGGTGCAGCCCACTTCAACTTTGTGGGCCGGCTACGACACCGCCGACAAAGGCGAGTACCCAATCTTTGATCAGAATGTTGAAGGAATTTCCGCGGCGCAAGTGGCGCAAATTGGCGCAAAGCAAAGGCTGCAAACATATCGCGGCGGTCCTGGCGCGTGGACCAGCGTTGATTGGATCACGCTTGATGCGGGCGCTGTTGTGAACAATGGCGGCGCAAACTTTGGGCGCACCAGCAACACGGGCTTGGCCTACGCGCAAAGTCCAACTCCATCTTTTTATTCATGGCGCCCCGAACTTTCACAGTGGGGCAGCCATCTTTACGGCAGCACTTCGTGGGCTATTTCAAGCACATTCACAGCGTACGGTTCGGTGAAGTGGATGCTTGATGATGTTCCAACATACTCCACTGGCGCATTTAAAAATATGGCGCGCGGCTCCTTGGGCATGCGAATGCAGCACTCGCCCGACACTAGATTCTTTATTGAGTACCGCAGCATCAATAATTTTGATCCGACAAACTATTACATCAACGACGAGTTGCTGCAACTTGGTGTGTCGTACCAAATTTCAAAGTTGTACTCATTCACGCTTAGTCCGCAGATTGATTTGGTGGAGCGCAACCTGCGCGCCGCCACCGCCACACTGGAACGAAGCTTTCCAGATTTCAATTTAAGCGCGGGCGTGGGCTACGACTCGCTCACGGATGTCTACTCATTTGGAATTAGCCTCTCCATTCCAGCCGTTGGAGCGAAATCGCCCGGACTCGTCGGCAACAGCACCACTGGCCTCAGCCAATAAATGCCACGCGCGCATTGCTCGCGTAAAAATTTGCGCTCGTGCGGCCCGCAAAATATGAACTTCAAAATCCGCGCGCAATCACTCTTCAAAAAGCGCGCCTGGAACTTCGATCAACTTCTCGCCAATGTGCGCGGCGCCAGCGGCGGTAAGCCTGCGTCCTTGACGCGTGCGCGATAAAAATCCACGGCGCAACAAATATGGCTCCACCATGTCTTCCAGCGTGCCCGCGTCATCGCCCAGTGTCGCGGCAAGCGCGTCAAGGCCAACTGGTCCGCCGCGATATTGCCGGGCCAGCGTGGTTAAATATTTTCGATCGAGTTCATCCAGGCCCATGGCGTCAACACCTTCAAGCTCCAGCGCGCCGTCCACAGATTTTTCATCCACCCTGCCGCCTGATTTCACCGCGGCCCAATCGCGCACGCGCCGCAACAAACGCAGCGCCACACGCGGAGTTCCGCGACTGCGACCCGCGATACGCGTCAGCGTGCTGTCGGCCACTTTCATGCTTAACAAATCCGCGGCGCGCACCAGAATGCGTTGCAAATCAGCGTCATCGTAAAAATCCAAATGGTGCGCAATGCCAAATCGGCTTCGCAACGCCTGCGTGAGCAAACCCGCGCGCGTGGTGGCGCCAATCAGCGTGAATGGTTTCAACGGCAGCGTGACAATGCGCGCGTGCATGCCGCTGTCCACCGTGAAATCCACGCGGTATTCCTCCATCGCAGGATAAATATATTCCTCCACGCTCGCTGGCAATCGGTGAATTTCATCAATGAACAACACGTCGCGCGGCTGCATGCGCGTGAGAGTGCCCACCAAATCGCCGGCCTTGGTGAGCGCGGGACCGCTGGTGACATATGCGCGCGAGCCCATCTCCGCGGCGATGACATGCGCCAGAGTTGTCTTGCCCAAACCAGGTGGTCCATGCAGCAACACGTGATCAATAGGTTCGTTGCGCGTGCGCGAAGCGTCGAGCGCGATTCGAATTCGCTCCACCAACGCGGACTGTCCTATGTATTCATCAAGCGCGCGCGGGCGCAACGTGTGTGACTGCGGATCAAGTTGATCTTCGACCACTTCATCGGCGGAAACAATGCGCTCACGGGCCATGAATTAAAATCGAACCTGCGGCGCTGCGCGCGCAACTTCATTCTCTTCCTTGAAGAACGCGAGCACTTTGAAACCAAACATTCCAGCCACAATATTGGATGGAAACACCGCGATCGCCTCGTTGTACGTCGCGACAGTTTGATTAAAGCCTTGGCGCTTGCCGCCAATTCTATTTTCAGTCTCCGCGAGTTCGCCCTGCAATTTCAGGAATCCGCCGTCGGCTTTTAGATTTGGATACGCCTCGGCAACGGCCATCAATCGGCCCAGCGAACGTCCAAGCGCGCCCTCTGCCTCAACACGATCGGTGAGCGTGCGCGCTTGCGTTGCTGATGCGCGCGCCTGCATGACCGCGGTCAACGTTTCTTTTTCATGCGTGGCATACCCCTTGACCGTCTCCACCAAATTGGGAATCAAATCATGGCGGCGTCGCAGTTCAACATCGATGTCGGCGAAGGAACCCTCGGCCGCGATGCGGCTTCGCTGCAAACTGTTGTACATGGTGATCAAAGCGATCACAACAACAACCACAATGGCAACAAGAGCGATAAGGGCAAATGGAATCAGATTCAACATGCTCAACAAGATACCCATTTATATGACTGTGAATTTCTCCGCGCCGCGTCCGTCTTAATTCCAACTCAAGCCCTTGGGCCAGCGCGAAGTTTCCTGCGCATCCGCCGCGGCGACCAGACCTTCAAGCCGGGCGATTTCATTGGCCACAAGTTGGGCGCGTTCCCATGGATTGCCGCAAGCCAACAAGTGGTAGCGCGCATTTTCATCGCGCAACATGGCCGCGCCAACGAGTTCAATCACCGCATACGTTGGCATGTCCTTTCGATCGGCCCACTCGGCCACTTTTTGCACGCTGGCCAACCTCTGCAACATTGGCCTGTGCAACAACTCCTGCAAAATCTTCCGCGCCGCTTTCATTTTGGGCGGTGAATGATTGGGCGGATCAATGGGCTGCAACATGGCCGTGCGATACGCGCGCGATTCACCTGGCTCTTGGATTTCTTTGATGCGCGCGCGGCACACTCCGTGCAACACAATGTTGTGCCTGCCATCTTTCAGCCGCTCGTGTTGCACGATTTGTCCAACACACACCGCCGGCCGCAACTTGGGCGCGGCTCCGAGCGCGTCCACAAACTTCGCGCCCACAATCGCCATGGCGATCGGACCCGATGTCAATAAATTTCCGTCATGCACTTTGCGCAGCGCGTCCTCCACCATCTGCCTGTAACGCGGCTCAAAAATATGCAGTCCTTGCACCGCGTGCGGCAAAAGCGAAACGCACGAAAGTGGAAAGAGTGGAATCGGTCGATTGAAATCGACCATGATGGTGTCGCTCATACAAAACCAATGCTAGGAGCGCGAAAGGGATTCGTCATCTCTATCTTGCGGAAAGTTTTTCCAAATGCTTCACCGCCGAACGCGTGCGATGTTGACGCGAGGAACGGAAAAGCGTGAGCAAATCCTCGGAATCAACATTGCCCACAGAAGTTGTTCCAAGCAGATCGTCCGTTTGAGCCGGCACTCTTCCGTCGGACAACACGGTCAGCGCCAAGCGTTCGCTCTGACTCGAGCCTTGGGAAAATCCCGCTGCGGAAAGCGGCGCGTCGGCGATGATGTCGCCCCAAGGATCAATTTGCGGCGGCGAATCCACGCAATATCCACCAGCTCGATCGCGCCAACGCTCGCCAAACGCCGCGATGCGATCCACCATGTCGCGCAGGCGCTCAATGCGGGGCAATACCCACGGACGCGCCAACCATTTCGCGGCGCCGCTTTCAGCGCGGCGATTTTGCATCAGCGTTTCCAACGACTTCTGCGCGAATGCAAATCGATCAAATCCCATCATGCGCACATACTCGCTGGCGTTGGTGGCGTGCAAATCAACGGTGACAACATCGGCGTCAATTGCCACCAACTTTTCAAGCGCGTCAAGCGACAGCAATTCGCTGCGCACCGAGATCGCCAACGCTCCCGCCTTTCGAATCTGCTTTACAAACTCAACTACATCTGGATGCACCAGTGGATCGCCCGCTCCACCAAGTGTCACCACCACGTCGCGCGCCTCGGCCACGCGCGCAAGAATTCGATCCATCCGCTTGGGAGTCATGGTTGGCCGCTGCAATGTGCCGAAGCGATGTGGACTTGCCAAGCCGCAACCGCGACGCCCCGTGTTCAATTCAATGTTTATAAATTGCGGCACAAAAGTTGGCGGCGCGCTTGCATGTCGAGCAAGCGCCTCAAACTGAACGTCCGCGGAAATTTCGGCTCCATGCAACAGCGGCTCAAGCGCTCTGCGAATGCGTTGAATGCAACGCGGAGTGTCCATGACCAATCGCTCGGGCACCGCGGCCACGAAGTCTGGAATATCAATGATTTCCGCGGCATTTCGAGCATCAGCGCGTTCTTCAATCCACTGGCCAATACTGCGCGCGGCACCACTGGCCA
>SYAD01000230.1 GCA_005789005.1 Planctomycetia bacterium
GAGAATCAGTTGATCCGCATCCAACTTTTCAAGGGTTGGGTAGCGAATTTCAAGATCACTCGTTCCGTCGCGGCGGCTTAAAATGACCCCGGGCAATGTAGCGCGTTGCTTTTCTGGCGATGCATTTGGGTCGTCCACGATGTCAACCAAAAAGCAGCCAGTGTCGATTTCCTGGTTCGCGGCCGCACTGGTATCGCTGTCTGATTTATCGCTTCGATGAAACACGAGAGATTGTCCAGGCTCGAATGAAGGGTTGGGGGAAATTGTGTGCCAGAGACCATTCTTGAGCGTGTACACACAGAATGAAGCGGACTGACGCGCGCTTGTTGCGGCGGGATCACCGATCACTCCTGCCTCCGCGTAATACATGGTGTGCAATGGAACACGCACAGGAGCGGACCAATCACTGATCGCTGTTGAAATAGTTGCGATATCGGAAAGTTTCTTTTGCTGCTCCACCAATTGTCGCTTCTTGCCAAAGAATGGATTGAAGATTTCAACGCGACATCGATAGCGGAAAGTTTTTCCCGGTGTCGCGGTTAAATCGTGCGTCCACACATCTATGAAATCCAAGTCTTGTTCAGCGGGTTTGATTGGCGCGGCGGCCGCCGTGGTTGTGGGTTGTGTTTGAATATCAAGACCCAATTCTTTTTCCATTTTCTTCACCTTGGCGCGAAGATTTCGGGTTTTTTCAGTGAGGATTTTGCGTTTGCTTTTATCTTTGCTTGGCGAGTCGCCACCACTTGGCGAACCCATGGAACCTGCTCCCGCGCCGCCGCCCAAACCGCCTCCCCCACCGCCACCACTGCTACCGCCGCCTTTGGAACCTTCCTGCTCGCGTTTCTTGCGCGCGGCGTCGGCCTCTTTTATGGCGATTTCATCATCCCATTCGCCGCCGGCGTCTTGCAACTCTTGATCCATGGTCTTGAGCTCCTCCTTGGACTTTTCAAGTTCAAGAAGTTTTTTCTTGTTCGCTGGATTGGCGACAGGTTGTTCGCCCGGCGCGGCGTCCGCCACGGTTGACGCGGATTTGCCCGTTCCGTAAAGCGAGGGATAAAAGTTGGGTTGACGAATTTCACTCTCCATTGATTGCTCGCCGCGCATGCTGACGAAGAAATTGTTGGCGTCGAATTTTATTTTGCCTTTGTCATCGGATTGAATGTCTTGTCGAAAAGTTTTTCTTCCAAACATTGCGGGGACCGTGACTTCCTTGGTCCAAGTACCGTCGCGATTTTTTTCTTGGCGTTCAAAGACCACATCCACAAAATAAATCGCGTTGTTGCGCCACGTTGATGGCGCGGCAAGAAGCGGCGGATTTGCGGTCTTGTTCTCTTTGGCAAGCTCAGCGCGAATTGCTTTTAAATCAACTCGCGCGATGGGCTTGGTCCAAATGACATCCAAGCCGTTGGGGGAATTATTTGCGTCTATGAATTCTTGCAGTGGTTTATTTTTAGCCGTGGCATCTGGTTGAAGCCCGTCGCTGTACCAAGAGACTGGATTCAACATGGTGGCCGCGGTGAATTGAGGCGTGTAGTACCACGTGTCCCCGGAGCGCTCGTCCGAACTCATATTCGCGGCCAATCTTGGGGAATTCTTGCTGATTTGTGGCGCTGGCACAATGGATTCCTGAAGATTTTTCGCGTAGGATTTTTTTGCCGAACCCGATTCGAATGGCTCGAATTCAAGCGTGCTCTTCTCGGATTTTTGCTTGACTTCCAACGCGGCAGCCTGCTTGACAAGGATTTGGTTCACCTCGTTGGGCGTCACCGCGGGATGTTGAGCGCCCATTTTTACAACGGTTGGATCTAGGAAATCCCAAACAAGATAGGAGCCGATGAGAAGCGCGACAAGCACGACCGCCAGCTTTTCAAAGTGGCGCTCTATAAGAGAAATATCTTTCATGATTTTGTGGTCTCGCTGGTTGACTTCGCCTCACCCGCATCAGGACCCGCTTCTGCGGCTGGCGGTTTCTCAATGCCGCGAGTTCCAAGTTTATTTTTCATGCCCAACGGCATGTAAAAAGTTGTCCACTCACGAAGCCAAATGGTTTGCAACACCATGGAAACCTCGCTGCATGGCTCGGCTCCATAAATGAACCCTTGGCGGGCAGCGGCGAAAGAATCAACGGGTGAAATTTTTAATTGCGTGACAGTCATGAAATTTTCTTTGGCGAACGAATCCAGCACCTTGGGTAGATCGGATGTGGACACGATGAGTTTTAATTTCACATTGCGAATGTCATACAACTGACACGATTTCAGGCCTGTAAATGAAATCTTAAAATCACGAATGATTTCCGAGGCTGGGGCGATGGGCTCACCAGTCGCGTCGGTGGTTGCCTCCACCAATACTGCCACTGGTTCCGCGCCTTCTTCTGGGGGATCGGTGGCCTCTGTCTCAACCGGTGGCGCTTCTGCTGTCGCGCTGGCGGCCGCCACACTGGAAGGCTGATCAATTCGAATGCTGATGATTCGCTTCACTGGCGCCGAGATCACGCTGCTTTTCACGCCATCTTTTACATTTGTATTCACGTTGGTGATCGCGTGAAAAATATCATCCAACACCCAAAGATCCCATTGCCATGTGAAGCACGTGTCCACTGAGATGAAGCCCTTGGCCGGAGGCATTCGGACTGCGCCCTTATCTAGGTACACCGCCGTGTCGCGCGCGCCTTCGAGAAGCGCGTCAAGGCGCGCCTTGCTTAAAGCCTGCGCCAACTGCTCGATCTCCTTGGGATCCGTCACTTCCGAGCGATTTTTTTTCTTGAGATCGTCGCGAATGAATGATATTTCGCGCTGCTTCACCGCTTCAAAAACATCCGCGGAAGATGGAGGCGTGTTGACTCGATTGTTGGCCAGGAGAACCGTGTAGGCCGGCCCAATGGCTGGAAGAAAAATTTCCTCCAGTAATTTTTCGTTTTCTTGCAGTGGCTTGGGAAAAACCACCTGCTTGGTTTGAACGATGTCGTGATTTTTTTTATTGTGCTCCAGCGCGCTGCTGTAAACGCCCTTGACCTCATTTTCAAGCGATTCATTTCTGGCTTTCAAAGCATCAATCAAAGTGGAGTTGAGACTGACCGTTTCAGATTTTGGATCGCCAACGGGATTGCGCACGGTGATGGAAGATTTTTCCAAACTCACAATCTTGTCGAATTCCTTGCTGCGCTTGGACATTGTTTCATGAATGGAATCTTTGATGCCACCACGAAACCACCACGCAACCAGGGGAATGACCACGATGATCAACACGCACGCGATCAATATTCCGCGTTGCTTGGCGATTGCGATGACTTTAGAAAAGTCAATGTTCTTCAACGCGGCAAGATCAAATTTGGGTGCGTTCATGGCTCAGTGGGCTCTGTGGATTTTTTTTCCGCGTCATCGGTCTTGGCCGAATCGTCGCGAAGTTCAACGGTGAACACAATTGTTGCTTTGTAGACAGTCATTCCAGGTCCATACACAGTTGGCTCGTTGGGTATGGGCGCCAGAATTTCCAAATCCTCATTGCCAACTGGTGCGCTGGAAGTTTCTTTAGTTTCCGCCGCGGCTTCTGGTGCGTCCTCGGTTGGAGTATCCGCGGTCTTGGTGGAACTTCCACTCATCATTCCAGCTCCACCACCTTTGGTTTTGATGTTGCCACCGCTCATGTCCACAGTGGTGCCGGAGCCGCCTCTTCTGCGCCCTGTGGCTCCCCCGGCCGGTGCGCCGCTTGAATTTGTAGTGCCGCTTGCTTGGGTAGATGTGCTTTGTGAAGAAGTTGTGGATGTTTGAGAACTTTCAGCCTCGGTATCCGCTTGCCCGCTTGAAGCGGCGCCTTCTTTAGGAATGACTTTGCCACCCGCCATTTTAATTTCAGTCAATTCACCCTTCAAGGCGACGGAATCCGGTCGAATGATATATGGCGCTTTTTCACGCACGGAATTGTCGCGCAGCCATTTCTGAATGCTGTCCTTGAGAAATGTTTTTTTGCCCTCGTTGGCAAATTCAATTTCCATGGTGACCACAATGGTTCGCTTGCTGCCAGTCTCTTCAAATTTGTATTCACCTGAAAGATTTTCCAGAACAATTCGCTTGCGATCTTTGGCGGCAATGCTTCTGATTTTTTCAACATCGGTCTGGTTGATTTCGTCGGTTGGGTTGGCGCAAAGCGTGGAGTCCACCGCGTCGTTCACAATCCATGGCCAAATAGTTCTGTCCTTCAGCAGGCGCTCCATGTTCAGAGCCGTGGCGCCAGCTTCACCAGCCGAGTTGGCTTCCTTTAATTGATTTTGAAGTTGCTCGCCCTTCTTAATGACAAGGGAAACCTTGGACACGTCACTCTCAAGATGTTGCTGCTCCAACATTGGCGCCACATACATGGCCGCGGATCCAATGACCGCGATTGCCGCGGCGGCGATGAACCATTTGTTCTTTGCCGACCACACTTTTTCACGCAACCCGCGCACGGGCGCAAGATTGACGCTGATGCGGCCCAGACCAATGCCTTGAAGCGCGAGTCCGTACGCGGTGACAAAATTCACGGCGTTTGTGGCAAAATCAGCGGCTTCTCGGCCCTCAACTCTGATCCGCTTGAACTCATCCATGCGGTTGATTTCAACATTCAATTGTTGCCCCAAGAATTTTCGCAGCCCAGGAATTCTAAAAGTGCTTCCCACCGCCATCACCGTGGACAGCGGACTTTCTTGATGATTCATTTGATAGTGGCCAAGTGATCTTTGAACTTCCTGCACAAGATCACCAAAGACTGGGCGCATGGCTTGCATCATTTGCCGCGCATATTTACTTGTGGCGCTGTCCGCCTTCAAACGATCAGCCTTGCCGTAGGAAATCTGAAACGCATTTTGAAGCGCGTCGGTGAAATGCGTTCCGCCAAGTGGGAACGTACGAATCCAACATCGACCACTGTCGGCCACAACCACGTCGCTGGATTGCGTTCCAATGTCGAGCACCACGACCGGCTTGTGATCCGGCGCCAAGGCCATGTCATATGAAACGGCGTTGAACACCGCCAGCGGTCCAAGCGTGACAATTTCCGGGCGCAAGCCAAACTCCGCATAAAGCGTGAGTTTTTCTTCGATTCGGTCCTTGGTGATCGCGAAAATTCCAACTTCCACTTCGGGATTGTCGGGACTGGAAAATGTTTGGTAATCCCATTCAACGTCCTCGATTGGAAACGGAATTTGTTGCACCGCCTCAAATTTGACAATGTTTGGAATCATTTTTGGCTCAACCGGAGGCAACTTGGCGAAGCGAGCCAACGCCGAGTGCCCAGGAACCGACATGACTATAGTTTGATCCTCAAGATTTTTGGCGGCCACCAACTGACCAAGCGTGAGCCGCGTCATTTCGGCCACGTTTATCTCTGGAGTTGAAAGCGGCTTGTTGTGCGCAATGCACACGAAGTCCGTGATTGTCGCTTCGTTGTCACTTCGCTCAAGACGAACTGCTTTAATTGCGTGGGAACCAATTTCAATACCCCAAGCGGATTTATTCTTTGCCATGCGGTTGGGATTTCCTGATGAGCTTCAATTGCAATTGTGGTGTGCGTAAACGAATGTCGGTTGGGTCAATTCAAATGGCGGGGTTTGGAATATACCTTTTGTACAGA
>SYAD01000231.1 GCA_005789005.1 Planctomycetia bacterium
ACGCGAACAAAATCTGGTCAAACCATTCGCGTGAAAGGCGTTTCCGAAATCACCGTGATCTCCGATAGCGGCCATTGGAGCGGCGTGGTGACGGCAAGCGGCAACTCAACCGCCGACGCGTTCTCCAAACTTGATCCTGGGGTGGCCAAGGTGCAAGCCGTGATCACGGCGAATCAATTCACCGCCGAGGAAATCACCATGTCCAACCTTGATGTCACGCCCGTGTACACAAAAAATGAAAAAGGCGTGGTGATGAACAAGGTGGATTACTACGTGGCCACGCAAACAATCAATGTGACTTCGCCTCGTGTCAACGCGATTGCCGACTTGCAAATGAAAGTATCCAACTTGCTCAAGGAAGGAATTAAAATTGCCTCCGGCGATCCGCAGTACACATGCGGCGTGTTGGAGGCCGTGAAAATGGAACTACTTGAGAAGGCCACGCAAAATGGATTTGATCGCGCGCAGTTGCTGGCAAAAAGTTCTGGCAGCAAGGTAGGCGCGTTGGCAAACGCGTCGCAAGGCGTGTTTCAAATTGTTCCCTTTGGATCCAATGAGGTTTCTGATTACGGAATGAACGACGTCAGCTCGATTAAAAAAAGCGCGAAGGCCGTGGTGAGCATGGAGTATTTGATCGACAAGTGAGCCGCGCCACTGCGACGCTTTGCGAAGCACATCAAGCATTTCACAGCCCAAATTGAATAGATTTGGGCTTTTCTTTTTTACCCTGCCGCGCCTCAGGGACGCGGGCAAATTAAATCAGCAGTCACCGCGGACACATCAGCGCAGCCAGCAAGCGCCATGGCAATATCGAATTCTTGAAACAAAATTTGCAGCACTCGCGCCACGCCAGTTTCTCCACCCGCGGCAAGTCCCCACAAAATTGGACGACCCACCTGCACGGCGTTGGCGCCAAGCGCGAGCGCGCGAACAATGTCAACGCCACGGCGAATTCCACCGTCCACAATAATTGGACCGCGTCCCGCCACCCGCGCAACAATCGCGGGCAATGCGCGCGCGGTTGGAGCGGCACCATCAAGTTGCCTGCCGCCATGATTGCTCACCACCACCGCCGCCGCGCCATGATCAAACGCCCGCTCGGCGTCGTCGGCGCGCAGAATTCCCTTGACCATGACTGGAATATTCACCGCTTGGCGGATCACGTCCAAATCTTTCCATGTCAACGACGCGTCAATTGTCCAGCCAAGCGCCGCTCCAATGCCGCTGCCTGAATGGCCGGTGGGCTGGCCGGGCCGTTGCAAATTCACAATTGACATTCCTTGTGGCACACAAAATCCATTGTGAATGTCGCGCTCGCGCACGCCCCACACTGGAGTGTCAACGGTGACCATCAACGCCTTGCACCCGGCGCTTTGCGCGCGCTGCGCCAGCGCTTTTGTGAAACCACGGTCGCTGGAAATATAAATTTGCATCACCACATCGGCGCTTGAGGCGTTGACGACATCCTCTATGGAGCGCGTGGACAAACTGGAAAGCACCATGGGAACGCCCGCATTTTCGGCGGCGCGCGCGGTGGCCACTTCGCCCTGCGAATCGGCCATGCACTGCATGGCGGTGGGCGCGATCAGCAATGGAAATGGCAAGCGCATTCCTAATAGTTCGCAGGAAAGATTTCGGCGCGACACATCAACCAAGGAGCGCGGCAACAATGCAATTTCTTTCCACGCATCCACGTTGGCTTGCAAAGTCCACTCGCCCCACGCTCCTGAGCGGTAGTAATCAAACGCCATTGTGCTCAAGCGCTCTTGCGCCAATGCCTGGAAACTTTCCGTGTTCAACAGCGCATCCAAGCGTGGCGTGATTGCAGTCATGAAGGAGAGGTTAGCGTTTGGACTGCGCGTCCACCGACAATTGCGCAATCGTCGCAAACAACGAATCAGGCATAAATGGCTTCTGCAAGCGAACGACGGGCATGTGTACTTGAGTATTTTTCTCCGCGAGCCCCACAAGCAGGATCACCGGAGGCATGGATTTCAATCCCGCCTTTACCGCATCAAGCACATCGTCAAGAGGCGCGGAGATACTTGCTTGATCAAGAATTAAAATGCATTGCGCCCCCACCCGCTTGGTGGCCGCGACCAATTCCTTCTCGTTCTCAATCGCGATCACCTGATGCCCGTTGGCTTGCAGCGCCTTAACCAACATGGGTCGAAAGAGTGGATGATTTTCGACCAAGATAATTGGCAATCGATCTTGAGTGAAGGATTCGGAGACGGCGGGGAGCGAGATGCAAAAAATAGTTCCCTCGGCGCCCACCGAAACAGTGGCGTGTCCGCCCGCGGATTCCGCGAATCTTTTTACGGCGGCCAAACCCATCGCTGTTCTTCCGCGCAACGATCCATCGGAGGCGAGCGCCTCAAACGCATGCTGTAATTGGTGCGCGCTCAACGATTCGCCTTGATCAATGCACTCGACACGAACCAGCGACTCCGCGCCGTCAACGACCTTTGTCACGCGCAGCGTGATTGAACCATTGTTGGCCAACGCTTCCGTTGAACGCATGAGCAAATTTAAAATCGCCTGCTGCATGCGGCTTGATTGAATCGCCACGCGCTCGCGTCCGTTTGTAAGGTCCGACAGCACCACAGAGATTGTCCGCGGCAAGTTGGGTCTGAGCAATCCAACAGCCTCGCGGACAGCGTCGCTGATCACAATGAGGCGCGCGGGATCTCCAATTTGATCTGCATCGCCGAGCAAAATTAAATTTCTGCCCATCGACCTTGCGCGGGCGACATCAAGTTGGATCAGTCCCAAGCTTTCAATCGCCTTCATGGGCAATCCCGTGGCGATGTTGGCAAGCGCACCGTGCGCTTGGATCCTCGAAAGAACCTCGTCCAATTCCCGCGCAAATCCACTGGCGAGCAATCCAAGAGATTCCAAGCTTTCCGCGGAGCTCAAACTCTCCTCCAGTACACGCCGCGCAGAGATGTCGGATTGTGTTCCAGTGATGCGCACAGCTTTTCCAGCCTCGGCGCGCTCCACGACTTTTCCACGATCAAGAATCCAACGCCATGATCCGTCGCTGTGCCGGCGGCGATGCTCGGATTCATAATGCGGTGTCTTTCCAGCAACATGCGCGTCCCACATCTGTTTCACGCGTGGCGCATCATCTGGATGAATCAGCGGATTCACATCGGGCGTTGTCACAAGCGCGTCATCAATTTTGTATCCAAGCATGGTCAAACATCGATCGCTCACCACGCTCACTCCACCATCAAGTCGATAATCCCAAAATCCATCGCTGATCGCCTCAATGACCAACTTGAAGCGCTCCTCACTGGCCTTCTCGGCGGATTTACTTTTACGGATATCCGTAATATCCCTGATGAACGCGCTGAATCCGCCGGCATATTTTCCCTTGTGCGGATTCACAGTCAACTCAACAGGAAAAATTTTTCCTTGACGATCGATGGCGGTGATTTCTATTCGCTTGCCAAGAATTGGCCCCTTGCCTTCCGCAAAATAGCGGCGCATGCCTTCTTGATGCGCCTTGACAAGCGTGGGCGGAATAATAGTTTCATCCAACAGCCGACCGATGGCCTCCTCTTGCGTCCAACCGAAAAGCAATTCAGCCTGCTTGTTCCACAGCACAATTTTGCCTTGGATATCAATCGTGACCAAGGCGTCAAGCGCCGTATCAATCACGGTCTTGAGCAAATCGCCGCTCTCCTGCGCAACTTCTTCGGCGATTCGTTGAGCCGTGACATCAAGCGCGATACCTCGGGCGCCAAGGATCGCGCCGCTCTGGTCTTTCAACGGTCCAGTGGACTGGATGAATCGAGCATTGCCCACCGAAAGTTCGCCCGCGACATTTTCGCCCGCGATCGCCTGACGCACATACTTCAAGGCATTTGGGTCGGATTGAAATATATCCGTGACCAAATTTCCAACCACTTCCGCTTGCGTCAAGCCAAGTGATTCAAGACCTTTGCCTTCGCACGCGGTGTAGCGCCCATTCATATCCGTCTGCCATAAAAGTATGGGAATGGTTTGAATCGTGGAGCGCAAATTGGACTCGCTTTGATCCAGATCTGATTGCAGTTGATGCAGGTCGATCGCCAAGCGTACAAGTTGCGCCAATTCCTCGACCACCTTCATTTCAATGCGATTGGGTCCGCGGCGAACGGGTAAATAAAACTCAAGCAAGGCGCGGACAACCGATGCGCGTGAATCAAAAATTGGAGCGCTCCAAACGGTGACCAATCCATGGCCGCGCAAACGATTGGAGTACGTGGACCATTTTGGATCCAATTCCAAACCGTTGGCCACAATCATCTTTCCAGTATTTTTTGCAACAAGACCTGGCGCGGCGTCCGAGGAATTTTTATATTGCGCCAGCAACCCACGAATGTCATTGGGAAGAGTGACGCACAAACCCTCGCCAACAACGCCTTGCTCCGTCACGGGCGTCAACATGCAAAACACTTCGCTTGGAAGAACCTTCTCCGCGAATGCGGCCAGCGCTTGCAATGTGTTTGTGAGCGTGGATCTTTGCGCAACCAACTCAAGAATTTGACGCTGCGCGGTTAACAGGGCGCTTTCAACCACGGATCCCGCGCTTGGTCGAATGGCAAGCCCTGCCACAGTTTCTCCCTTGGCGCGCGGACCAACTTCTATGGCGTACAGAACTCCTTCGATTTGAATCGGGGCCTCTTCGGATTGTGGGTGCGCCAAATCCAAAAGCAATGGCGGCAGTGGAGAACCCGCCCTAGATAATTGATCAAGCCAAGGAAACGCAGGATAAATTCCCTCGCTGAACACCTCGCTGAGCGACCTTCCTTGCAATTCGTGTTGCGGATGGTCCAAATATTTCGCCGCGCCGGAACTGAGGTAAATAATGGAACCTGATCCATCAATCAACAACACTTCAAGCGCGTCGATTGGGGTGTGATTTGAAATATCTGCTGGACTAGTCACTGTCTTTGATAATCCCAATGTTGATGCATGCTTAGGATACTCCGTAGCCAACATCGTAATGCTTGCCGTTGCGGCGGGCGCGTTGTCTGATGAACAACACAATTGCCAAGGGAACCCAGATTAAAATCCACGGCGATTGGGTTTGCCAATTAGGCGGCGCCGTACCCACTGTAAATTCGCCATTCAATTCAATCACTCCAATCGAAGTTGAAATCCGCGCGTTGATAATCCAATTCGACGCGTCAGCGCATTCGATCAACGCGCGTTGACCTAAACCATCGGGATCGGCGCCCAAAATGCATTGAATGGGCACTGAATCAACCTGGCTTCGCGCGCTCAAGATGCATTCAAATGGTTCAAGGCCGGGACTTGCGCGCACAATCAACGCAACCATTCCCACGGTTGGCATGGATGGGTTCACCATCATCACAGCATGCTCCCGTCCAAGGGTTGCGGTGGCGATCACTTGTCCGCCATCGGCGTTGGCGCGGTTTGCGATGGCGAAGATCAACAGCGCAATAAAAATTAATATTTTGCCGCGCGATTTCATGGATTGAGCAACCCCCGCATTTGCATGGGTTGCAAGACAATCCAGACTCCAAGGGCCCACCATGACAACGCCGCGCACATGGAAATACTTGCGCGCCACGCCACGGAGAACATGTTCGGCAAATGCGCGCCTTGACTTGGTTCAATGGATCGCTCCGCGCGCGACCACATCAGCGACAAAGACATCAATACTCCGGCGCCCAAGACGCACAGTTGAGCGGGGAGAAGCCACGCGGGCATGATGGCGCAACAATTGGCGCTCCATTGTGGCGCGCCGAATTCATTCACGCCAATGTCCATCGCCGCGCGCTGAAACGGCGGCAACGCCGAGCGGAATCCAGTGACAAAGTGAAAACCTAAATGCGCCAACCACATGGCGATCGATAGCGGCAAGAGCGACAAAGTCACATGCGCAAATTGCGCGCGGAAATTTTCCGAAATGGATCGCGGAGCAAGCCACGCCGCTAACACCATGGGCAATGCGATAGCGAGCATTGAAATCAACACAATCACAGTCACGGCCAGAAAATTAGAGTCAATCCACTGGCGGAACACTTGCACCAAAGTGACTAAAGGCTGCGTCATGGCGATCGCGTTGGCGAATGCTCCCACGGCGATCACCGCCAGCAACACGATGAAATCCATGCGCTTGGCGAGCACTCCAATGCTTGAGCGCCAACGTTCTTGGGCAATGTCCACAAACGGCACGCGAGTGAGCAAACCAATATTGTCATGGGGACACGCCGACACGCAGTCAAGGCAAAAAGTGCAATCCAAATTTCCCACTTTTTTAGGCATAAACAAGCCAGTTCCACAACCTGGCGCGGCGGCGTTTCCGCGTAGACAATCTTGAGTTTTGCAATCCGCGCACACATCACTTGATCGCATGCGAACCTCCAGCGGGCTGGCCACGCTCAGCGCCATTTGATATTGACCGATGGGGCACAACCATTTGCAAAAAGTCGCGCCTTCAAAAAGCAAGTCCACAACGGTCACGACCACGAAGTATCCCGCGATAATCCATGCTGTTGCAAAACTGGAATCCCACAGCGACCAGATTTCGTAACTCAATAACCCTGCCATGATCAGCGCCGCGGCCAACCATTTTGTGCTCAACGCGCGCGGCCAACGAAATCGCGGCGTGATAAATCGGCGAAGAAACGTTCGCGGCGCGATCAATGGACATGTCATGCACGCCAAGTTGCCCCCCGCCACCAATGTGATGGCGGCGAATCCGC
>SYAD01000023.1 GCA_005789005.1 Planctomycetia bacterium
GAACACGAACACGAATACAAACGCGCCCGCATCCGCATGGCCACTGCGCGCGCCCGCAAGTGGTAGTGCCGTTCGACTAAGTGGTGATGCGCCCGTTCCTGAAGAAGTCAAAGAAGGTTGGCAGTGCGGCGAATTTGAAATTGAAGCGCCGCTTCCAGTTGGATACGCGCCGCCAACTCCGCCGCGCTGCATGGAGATCAAGTCGTATCCACTTGTCCGTCGCGCAGAAATCACTAGCACTGGCAAAACCAACGCGGGCTCCAACAGAAGTTTTTGGCCGCTGTTTCAACACATTCAAAAGCGCGGCATTGCCATGACTAGTCCCGTTGAAATGGATTACACCGGCATGAGCGATGACAAAGGCAATCTCAGTGATGAGCGCGGTTCATGGACCATGAGTTTTCTGTATCGCACGCCGGACATGGGCGAAACTGGTCCAGCCGAAAGCAATGTGCAAGTGAAGGATTTGCCGCCCATGACCGTGATTAGTTTGGGCATGCAGGGCAATTACGGATTGAAGCAAGTCAACACCGCACTCGACAAGTTGCGCGACGCGCTTGCCAAGCAAGATCAGTGGGTTGTCGCGGGCGAGCCTCGCGCCTTGAATTACAACGGCCCGCAAATTGAAGCGGGCTATCGCTGGAGCGAGATTCAAATTCCGGTGAAGCAGAAGATGTAATAATCAACAAGTATGCCGGATGCCCAACCCACGCTATTCACCATTGGGCACTCCAACCACACGCTAGATAAATTCATTGGCCTACTAAAGCAACACAACATCACCGCCATCGCGGACGTGCGCAGTATTCCATTTAGCCGATTTAATCCGCACTTCAATCGCGAGGCGCGTGAAGCCAGCCTGCGTCGTGAAAATATTTCATACGTGCACATGGGCCAGCAACTTGGCGCGCGCCGCGACGAGCCCGAATGTTTTGTGGGCAAGCAAGCCAACTATGAACTTGTGGCGCAACTTCCAAATTTCCGCGCGGGCATTGATCGGCTACTCGCTGGTTCGCAAAAGGAGCGCATCGCCCTTATGTGCGCAGAAAAAGATCCAATCACTTGCCACCGCACCGTGTTAATTACGCGCGCCTTTCGCCACACTGCCATCACCGTGTCGCACATTCTTGACAGCGGCCAACTTGAAAGTGCCGCCGCCGCCGAAGAGCGCATGATGGACGCCACCCAAACTCCACGCTCCGATTTATTTCAAAGCAAAGAAGACCTGATCAACGCCGCCTACACCAAACTTGGTAAGGAACTTGCCTGGGTGAATGAAAGCGATGACGCCGCGGACACAGCCATTGATTAACCAACCCATGCGTTGGTTTACTTCATGAAGCCGTGCCTCCCCCTGACGGATAAACGGACTTTGCAGAAATACTGAAAAGTTGTCCGAATTTATTTCCATTTAATGTGCGCCATTCTTGCAAATTTCAATTGAATCACAAACCAATCGCACTACTCTGCACCCATGCAAAGACTCCTGAGTGCAACTGTTGTTCTATTCATGGCCACCACAGCCATGGCGCAGGTTCACAACAAGGTTTTGTTTGACGCAACCAAGGCGCAAATGGCCGCCAACGCCGATTGGATTATTGACGCAAGCACATACAACCTTGGCACGGGCACCAACGGCGCCATGACTGTCGGCGCGGGCAGCGAGGCCAATCCTTCGCGCTATCCATCGCCCGCGCAAAGTGGAATTACATCCAACACCGCGGAAACATATTGGAAGGGCGCGGCATCGGCATGGGCCGTTGCGCTTGTGAAGCAAGGCTTCACCGTGGAAACACTTCCAGTTGGCGCGCGGCTTACTTTTGGTGACGCAACCAACGCGCAAGATCTTTCCACCTACGGAATTTTTATCACCATCGAGCCCAACATTAAATACACCACCGCCGAGAAGACCGCCATTGTGAAGTTTGTCGCGGCGGGCGGCGGTTTCTTCATGGTTGCAGATCACACTAGTTCTGATCGCAACAGCGACACATTTGATTCGCTTGAAGTGCTCAACGATGTGGTGAACACCAACGGCATTGCCAGCAATGTTTTTGGAATCACATTCAACGCGCTCAATTATTCGGTGACCAGCAGCACTGTTTCCACGCTCGCCACGGATCCGCTTATTCGCGGCGCGGCTGGCGCGGTTGCGCAAATGAAATACAGCGCGGGCACCACCATGACGGTCAACAATACCGTCGCCAAGGGTTCAGTCTTTCGAACAAGTTCGCGCAGCAATAGCGACGTGATGGCCGCGTACGCCACATATGGCGCGGGCAAAATTACGGCGTGTGGCGACTCGTCGCCATTTGATGACGGCACTGGCGACACCGGCGACACGCTCTACAACGGTTGGGGCGAGGTCAGTGGCGATCATGCGCAACTTGCAATCAACGCGTGCTTGTGGATGAATCCGCCAGCGCCCGTGTTGTGTCCAGCTGATTTAACCGGCGACAATGTTGTGGCTGGCGATGACATGGGTGTGTTGCTTAGTCAGTTTGGCGCGTGCGCTGGTTGCGCGGCGGATTTAAGCGGCGACGGCTTGGTTGCCAGCGACGATATTGGAATCATGCTGGGTGCCTGGGGTCCGTGCCCGTAATTTGACGCGGGCGGTGGCGGCGATTGGTTCTAGGGCGAATTCTACTTAATGCAATTGTTCCCAGAATAAAACTACTTGGAATTCAATTTGAAACATAATCAAATTCAGTTTTTGTATTCTACTAACGGACTTTCTTCAAGTTTGCATTCCAATTAGATGTGCATATTTTATGTAGCGGATTAGTTGCCATCAGGATTGGGAATAATTTTTACCCAAAATAGATTTTCGCTACGGTCCTTCCATTCTATTAAGTAGTAAATCACCTCAGTTCCCAATTGTGATTTAATCTCAACCCGTGCAACTCGTTGTTGCTTTGCTGAATCAAAACTAATTTCTACCGGCTTATATGTTGCAACAGAATCCGTGAATGCAGGATTAATTTGCATAACCTGTTCTCGAAGTAGGGTCCTTAATGTTTGTGTGACTTCAGGAGCATTTACTTTAGGCAGGTTTGCAGGCATAAAAAATGCCGATGCC
>SYAD01000232.1 GCA_005789005.1 Planctomycetia bacterium
AAAGCGCCGCCCGCAAAAAGCGCGCCGGTTTCAAGCGCCGCAAAAGCGCCGCCCATGCTCGCCGATGCGCCAGGGCGTGGTTACTTGTCACATCCGGCGATCTCTGGTGATCGCCTTATTTTTGTCGCCGACCGCGATTTATGGACCACAAAAATAAACGGCACCGCGCCTTACGAAGCCGCTCGATTAACCAGTGGCGCAGGTGGCGAAAGTTGGCCAGTGATTTCGCCCGATGGAAAAACCCTAGCATTTGCCGCGGATTATGACGGCAATCCAGAAATCTATGCCATGCCAATTACCGGTGGCTCGCCCAAGCGGTTGACCTTTCATGACTCAAGTGAGCAACCGCTGACCTTCACGCCCGACAGTCAATCTGTCATCTTTCGTTCGGCGCGCACCAATCCGCTTGGTCGCATGGAGTTGTGGCAAGTGCCAGTTGTTGGCGGACCCGCAAAGCCATTGAACATTGGCGAGGCCAGTTTAGTTTCCATCAATCCCGCCACCAAGCAAATGGTGTTCACGCGTTGGTCAAATGAAAATTGGCACTGGAAGGGTTACCGCGGCGGTACCGCGCCTGACCTGTGGTTGGTAAGCGAGGATGGAAAAACTTTCGCGAAGTTGACCAAGACTCCGGAAAATGAATTGTTCCCAATGTGGGTTGGCGGACGAGTTTGGTTTCTTTCAGACACCACGGGTGTGATGAATCTTTGGAGCGTGAATGCCCAAGGTGGCGAGCGCACGCAGCGCACACTTTTCAGCGCCGCGGATCTTGAGCCGCGCTGGGCCAGCACCGATTCAACACTTGATGGAAGTTTGATTGTGTTCGCGCGCGGCGGGGAGATTATTGCCTTTGATACCGCCAATAATACAATGCGTGCGCTTGATATTCGTCTGATTGGCGACCGATTGCAGAGTCGCCCACGCTTTGAGTCTGTCACGGAGCATGCGAGCGGATTTTCCGTGGCCCCGGGCGGCAAGCGTGTGGCCATCGAGTCGCGCGGCGAAGTGACTGTGATTCCGGTGAACGCGATGGACAACGAAATCAGCACCACCGCGATGCAATTTCCCGGTCGAAGTGAAAGTCGCGAGCGCGATGTCTTTTGGGTGAGTGATCAAAACGTGGCGTATGTCAGCGATCTGAATGGAAAGTCTGACATCATCATCCGACCTTTACGATGGTCGCCGCCCAAAGCGCCTGATCAAGCTCCAACGAAGGACGCGCCTGCGTTGCAAGAAACCGTTGTGCAAAGCAGTGATTTGTGGATGTATCCACCTGTGGCAAGCTTGGACCAGAATAAAATTGCTTGGAGCACAAAGAACGGATTATTAAGTGTGCTGGATATAGAAACCAAGACTTCTGTGCAGGCGGACGCTTGCGCAAACGGACCGATTTCTGATTATCGATTTAGCGTGGATTCAAATTGGTTGGCGTGGGTCAGACCGCTTGCCAACGGAATGCAGCAAGTGGTGATTCGCAATTTGGAAAGCGGCAAGACCACGGTGATCGGTGATGGCATGACAAATGATTTCGCCCCGCGCTGGGATCCCGCCAACATGTATCTATATTTTCTTTCGGATCGCCACATCAATCCAACACCGGATCACGCCGAATTGAATTTTTCAAATCTTAAAACTACGCAAGTGTTCGTGGTGCCCTTATATGCGGACATGACACCGCCACTTCGCAAGGAGGCGGCGCAGAATGGAAATAATTTGGAGACATGGCAGGAGATTGGAATGTTGTTGCGGACACCAATGGATGAGCGTGGCGAGTTGGAGGCAAAATTAAAATCAAAATTAAATTTGCCTCCGACCGACGACAGCGCGCCAGAGGATTCGGCGCAAGCATCCGACGACGCCAGCGCCACCAATGATTCCGCCAGCGCGACCAAGAATTCCGTGCCTCCGGAAGCGCAAGAAGCAGGCGAGGTTGGCGAAAAAAATTCGGTTGTGGCCAACGTTGTTGAGGAAGAAAGCACCGGGGATTTTGACATGGATGGCATCACGGATCGCGTGGCGTTGCTACCAATTGCGCCTGGAGATTTTGATGGATTCGAGGCGATTGCCGGTGGTGTTTTAATTGGCCGTCGTCCACTCAATGGCGTGCTTGACGAGCAGTGGCCAACTCCAACACTTGGTCAAGGCGAAATCCAGTTGGAGCGTTTTGATTTGGTGCACGAGAAATCCACGCCACTCTTGGCCAGCCCCGTGGATGCTTGGACCATGGATCCAACAGGTGGAATTGTGGTGGCGTGGGATGGATCCGAGCTGATGAGCGTTGACACCGCCGGAGGCGATCCCGAAACCATAGAGTCCAAGGATTTATTTGTTCGCGTGGATCCAAAGAGCGAGTGGAAGCAAATGTTCGAGGAGGCGTGGCGCCTGCAACGGGATTTTTTCTGGCGCGAGGATATGAACGGCGTGGATTGGGCGGGCATGCGCGATCGCTATCGACCGCTGGTTGAGAGGGTTGGTTCGCGCGCCGAGTTGAACGATGTGATTGGAGAAATGATGTCGGAGTTGCGCAACAGCCACGCGTATGTTTCGGGTGGCGATGACTTTTCAGAGACAGCGTCCGTATCCGTTGGAGCGCTTGGCGTGGACTTGGAACAGGCATCGGATGGATGGAAAATTGCCCGTATTTTGCCTGATTTTTCCGCGATCAACGGCGGCGAAAGTCCGTTGGCGAAACCATTTCGAGAAGTGAAAGCGGGCCAGTATCTGTTGAAAATTGACGGTCAAGCCGTGAACCCACTGCAAGATCCCGCCGAGTTGCTCGTGGACAAGGGCGGCAAAGATGTTCAACTGATGATCGCCGACACGGCCGCGGGTGACAACCCGAAATTCATAGAAATCACGCTGCCATCAAGCGACCACGCGTTGCGTTACTTCGACTGGGTTGAGAGCAATCGTAAACTGGTTGATAAAGTGTCTGGCGGAAAGCTTGGCTACATTCATTTGCCCGACATGGATTCCGACGGGCTCATTTCATTCATGCGAACTTTTTATCCGCAGACTGATCGCAAGGGAATGCTTGTGGACATCCGTGAAAATGGCGGCGGCTACATCAGTTCGTTGTTGGTGGAAAAACTTTCGCGCAAGCCGTGGGCCTACACCGTTCCACGCGAGGGACGCATTGAGCCATATCCAACGCGCGTGATGGACGGACCAGTTGTTGTGTTGATGGATCAAGGCGCGGGAAGCGACGGCGATATTTTTCCTGAGTCCATGCGCGCCGTGAATGGAACAACGCTTGTTGGCACGCGCACTTGGGGCGGCGTGGTGGGTATTGATGGCGACAAGGATTTTGTGGATGGTGGAATGTCCACTCAACCGGGCTACGGATTTTGGACGCCAAAGCGCGGCTATAAGGTGGAGAATGAAGGCGTTGCCCCCGATGTTGTGTTGGAGTGGTTGCCGCAAGATCAACAAGCCGGCCGCGACACGCAATTGGAGAAGGCCGTGGAGATATTGATGAAGCAGTTGCCGCCCCAGCACGAAATGCCGGTGCGGATTAAGAAATAAGTTGAAGCGGGTTGAGCGGGCCAGCGTAAAGATAAAATCCAAACAACTTGGTGACGTATCAACCAGCGCACTAAGCCTGCGCCAACTATTTCAAGGTCAATGCGCACGGCGCGCGTCAAGTGTGCAATGCACAACGTGATAGGTGCGTCGACTCTCCAAGCATGCGCACCACATCAACGTCGTCGGTGTGACTAACAATTAAAATCACTCAAATGTTCCACCATCAAGCAACTCAAAATCATACAGCGCGGCAAGTTGCTTGCGATTGAGCGATCCAAGTTGGCCCAGTGTTGTAATCAGACCTTTACTTTTCTTCACGCCCAGTTTGCCCATCATGGAGAACTTGGTTGCAAGAATGTCCTTTAAATTCGCAGTGGTGT
>SYAD01000233.1 GCA_005789005.1 Planctomycetia bacterium
AAATTGATATAGAACAAAGCACAACTCTTCAGTCATACAAATACGCTTCGAAAGTAAAATTATTTTTGAAAGATGAGGCGGGTCTAATCGCTCATCTGATGTGTCAACTGTGCCGCATGCTCAAGCTTGCAGATTCATTACGAAAAGAATCTGCATAAATCACTACGGTGATGAATTGGACGATGTTGCCTGAATAAAATAAAAAAAATCTATTTGTTTTTTATGCGCCAAAAGACAGCAACTTTTGGGCGATAAGTCATAACATTCACAGGGGGATTATGTTTTTAGGATGATGACAAATGCAACGTAAGTTGCGTCTAACAGTTATCAGATATGTAAATGCTCCAGGGTCGCGCGGGACAAAGGTGTGACAAATGCGGGGCTAATATGGCAAAAATGCGAAATACACACCTATAAATTGGTTTATAACAATTCATTCAAAATGATTGTTTGAAATGCAAGTCCAACTTGATGCGCGAACTTTCGAAAAGCTTTCGCCTTGGATTGAATCACTCTCCAAGCAACATCAGTAAGCGATTTTTTTATTGTTGTGTTGCCAATCAACAAACGCTTGCTGCGCCTCGTCGCGCAACAATTGAGTCATGGGAATGGCGCGCGCCTGTGGAGTCTTTGCGATCTCTTGATAAATAAAGTCGTCGTCAAATTGAATGTTGGCGGCGTCGATTTTGGTGTTGGCATAGTAAATTTGTGCAAGGCGCGCCCAATAAATGGCGGACAGGCACATGGGGCACGGCTCGCAGCTTGTGTAAATAACGGCGCCGGACAAATCGAAATTGTTGATGTGGGCGCAGGCGGCGCGGATAGCCACCACTTCCGCATGCGCGGTGGGATCGTTGCTGGCGGTAACGCGGTTGAAACCTTCGCCAATAATTTGGGTGTCTTTCACAATCACGGCCCCAAATGGCCCGCCGTTGCGCTGCGAAACATTTTCTCGCGACAAGGCGATGGCGCGGCGCATGAATTGTTGGTGCTGATGCTCGTCTGTTGATTTGTTCATGCTTTTATCTTTCCACAAAAAACGCTAGATACGGCGCTTGTTGTTGCCGCGTCTATCTTAAATTGAATTTGATCCATGGGCGTGAATGGATTGCGTAAGAAATTGAACAATACACGCAAGGGCTTGTGTTCATAGAGCCGCGAACACCCGCACTCGATTCATGCCGCCATCTGGAAACGCAGTGACGCGAATTTGGTCGCAGACTTCTGGGTGATTGATGGAAAATTGAATTGAGTTGGCGGCGAAGGCTTTTACATTTGTGCGCATGACCAGCGGAACCCACTTGTTGTTGCACAGGCCTTCGACCGTGATTTCACGGGGATTGTTATTCACAAAATATGTGAAAGCAATTTCAACGCTGCCAATTCGCGCGGGCTTGGCAAGCGCAATTACTACATTTTCGCTGTGCCCCATGTCGCGACTGCGCGCCGATTCAAGACCATCGAACATGTTCAATGGCGGATACGGAGAAATCACTTGCGCGGCTGGTCCGTAATGCTGATTGGACGCGGAAACAATCGTGGCGCCAAAGGCGGAGCACGCAAGATCTAATTCACTTTGCTTGGCGCGCGCGAGGTTGCTCTTGATGGCGTCGTTGTTGGTCGCGTACTTGGGCGTGAGTGGCTTGCGCGTTTGCGCATCAAAGGGAGGGTAAGAAACGCAAGGCTGTGCGAACAATTTGGCTTTCTCTTGCGGCGGTAGATTTTTTCCGTACAACGCCAGCCTTGTCACTCCGCCATCGGGATACATGGAAACTTGAATACGCGTGAACTCCGCGCCTTGCGACACGGCGTTGAATGCGTGAAATGAATGCCCCTCAAGCGGAGAGCGCGTGACAATATCTTGCCAGCATTTATGAGCTTTGTCCCAGCCTTGCACGCGAATAGCGGGCGCATGATTGCCCAAATGAAATTGCGTTGACACGCTTACGCAATCAATCGCGGCGGCGTTTTTCATTTCAAAGATCATGTGGTCGAACTCGCGCGGATTGTGACGAACACTTTCCCAGCTATCCATAACTTTCCCCTGCTTTCCAAAAAGCGCGGGCTCAAATGTTGGAAGATTGGGCGAAAGCAGATTTTCAGCGCGCGCAAAGCGTTGATTGGAAACTTCTTCAATGCGCGCGCCAACAGCAAAATTGAAATCCGCAAGCGCGTCGCGCACGCCACGACGCGCGATGGCTTCTGGAAGATCGGCTTGGAAAGCTCCAAAGATAAGTTCACGGTAACCGGCGTTCACGCGCTGTTCCTGCGGAATATGATCGACGATAAATTCGTTTTGGAAACGCGTGGCATCAACGCCTTGCATCTTGAAGTGGCGCAACACAATCTGCGCGACCTCCGCGATAAACAACAGGCCGTTGTGTTCGCCGTTTGCAAGAACGACCAAGCCCGCGCCCATATCAGGACCCGCGTAACAATGAATGAACAACGCGCGAAAGCCGTCGTTGGCACCTTGATGAATGCACAAGCGATTTGGACCGGCATTGGCCGTGAAAATACCAAGACCCATATTGCAACCCATGAACTTTTGCGAGCCTTTGTCCACTCCATGCAACATGCGCACCGCGGTGTCATGCGAAATTGGACCCGCACCATCAAGATTGTGATACGCGTTTGTGAGTGCGCGCAGAAATTGCGCCACATCTGCCGGCGGTGCGACGGCACCCGCTGCGAAAGCTGGAAACATAATGCGAGTGCCTTCAATTGCTTGACCTGCATCGGTATAACCGCTGGCGTATTCCAAAGTGGCTTGATTGGATTGCTCAAATGTGAACAAGTTCATTTGTAGAGCGCGCAGAAACGGCGCGGTCAGCGTTGCAATGTCCTGCGCGGCAAGTGTTTCAATGACATGCTCCAACACAATGAAGCCTCCGCCGGAATATTGAAACGCGCTGCCGGGTTCGCTGAGAACTCCAGTTGGTTCATAGTTAAATTGATCGTGGTCGGCGATCAACTGGCTTGCGCTTGGCATTGGCCGATCCGTGGAAACACCACTGACATAGTGAAGGTTGAGCGCCTCGTGACTCATGAGATGAGCCAGCGTGACTTGATCAGCCCATTCTGGATGTTTGGGATTGAGTGAAAGCACACGAATGCTCGACGATGTCTTTGCCAATAGGGCGTTCACGCATGTATCAAGGGAAATATTGGCGGCGCGAAAATATTCCATGGCGAAACATGTGGCAATGCTTTTGCTCAGCGAAGCAATTTCAAAACATGTTTGTGGAGTGACGGGCTTTGCAGCGGCGCGTTGGCCAAACTCGATGGACTGAGAGGCGCCATCCGCCGCGGACACACTCATTGAAGCGCCACAAACATTGCGCCGCTGCATTGCGGCTTGAATATGCTCGACAATAGAGTCAAGTGGGTGCGCGCACAAACGCTTGCGAGTGATTTGCCACAACGCTTCACGCGCGTTGTCAAGCTCTTGATCTGGCGAATTTTCCAGTCGCGCCGTCAGCGCCGCCAACATTTCCTCGCCAGACTTTCCTTGCGCTGAAATTAGGAATTTAAATTTAAATTTCTCCAAGTAGCGCGCGCCAAGCAGGCGAAGTTGCTCGAGAGTGTGATTAGACTTTTGTTGTTGAGGACCAGCCGAATCATTCGGCATGATGTGGATTGAATCGCGCCCGTGTTTCTGGGCATCCGTGTGCAACACTTTTGATTGCTCTCCAGCGGCCGTGGCATCAAGCGTGCGGGCGCTCTCGCCAATGTCGCCGTGAAAACTGGCGGCTTCAAGCACATCGGCCACGCTGAATGATTGAATCAACTGCTCCGCGGCGCGCATGTCCAACACAGGCTTG
This sequence comes from Planctomycetia bacterium, assembly GCA_005789005.1. Lineage (GTDB taxonomy): Bacteria > Planctomycetota > Phycisphaerae > Phycisphaerales > SM1A02 > SYAC01. Next base: position 3,825 of record SYAD01000233.1, read on the forward strand.
CGCGACATGGCGCTGGCAAATGCGTGGCTGCCGCAGGCGCTGAAGTAAGCGTGGTATCGAGCCACGTGCGCCGGTAATTGATATTTACTTGGCTCGATCTGCGCCATGGTTTTCCACGGATCGCTTTCATTGCGAATGCAATCCAACGTGAATGGAAGCAGTAACTCCGAGGCAAACTCAACTGGCTTGTCGCTGCTCATGAGCTGCAACATGATGTTCATTGCAACGGGATACCACTTGCGCGTGCGCTCATTCCATTTCACCTGTGTGATTTTGTCTACGGTGGAGAAATCTTTTTGAATGAAGCGCAATTCTTGGTGGGCAATGCGCACAAATTCTTCAACATCAAATCGCCCGTGGTGTAACTCGTGCCACACCTCCCAGCGCGAACGCTCGGCGGTTGCCAGATCGTCCATCACGCGAACAGGAACGCCGTCGATCGTGGCTGGAAGCGCGACGCAACCATTTCCACTGAGCCAGTCAGTGAGATATTGCAGCGACTGAAAAATGTTGTAGCGAATTTCGCGCGGATCATTGTTGGCGATAAAGTTGGATTGCTTTTCGTCGGCCACCAGAAGCGCGCGCGGATAGAGCGCGTCGGTTGGATCAAGCCCGGCGACATCCGCGCCATGAATAAAGTCCAACATGTCGCCGTGATATTTGGGAAGCAGAAGCGCCTTCACCAAATTGTCCAACGCGGCGCGGTCCGCATTTTGAAATCGTTTCCACGCCTCAACAAGCGCCAAACCAAGTCGCACAAAATCAGGATGAGCCACCCAAAAGCCGTTCAAATTGCGCTTCAGTTGCGTGATGACATCTTTGATGAAACCTTTTATTGCAACTTGAAACGAATCGCTTTGCATGTCGCTGTCGGAAGGAAGAACGCCGTACATGCCGCCAATCTTTATGCCGCCGCGCGAGCCCACGACCGCGGCCAACAAATCATGTGAGGCCTTGATGTGCTTGATGACGATGTTGGGATCGGCCTTCACCGGTATGCGATAATTGGCGTCCTCTTTCATCAAGCGCGCGGTGGACGCGAGATAATCGTGCCAACCCAGGGAGGCGCCGGCGAAATACGGATGCAGCGCGTCCATAATTTCGTTCACGCGAAATACGGCGCGCGGATTTTCCAGAACAATCATCAAGCGAACGGTGCCTGTTTTGTATTGCGGATGAGCGCGCTGAATCAATCGCTCGGCATTCTCAATCATGACGCGGATATAGGCGGCCTCCTCCTCGTTCTCCAACTTTGGTACATAAAATGCCAACGCCTTGGGGTTGTTCCAGTTGGCGTAAAGATGCAGCGCGAAGTCATACAAGTGCAGCGGCAGCGGATTATTTTTGTAGAACAAGAACGCGCAAGGAATGGCAAGCCCTGGAAATCGCTTGATTGGCTGGGATAAATGGCTGGTTTCTAGCGCGTAGTTCTTGCCCGTGCGCTGATCCGTGAATGAAATATTTTTCTTGAAGCAGTTGGTCAGGTTCTCGCCAGCAAGAACCAGATCCGCGCGCAAAGGTGTTTTAGAATCCTCATCGTCGGCGCCCCACATGGGCGAGCCATTGAAATCACGCAGCAACTGCTCCACGATCACGGGCTCGCCAGGCAACTTGCGATGAAAAGCGTTCATGGCGTTGATGGAAAGCTTGGCGTCATCTGGCGGACCGAACAAAGTCACATGGTGCCCAAGCAAAAATTCGGGAATTGGCGCGACTGGTTTACCGCCACCCGCCTTGCAGTAAAATTTATTCTTGGGACCGACCACAATGCGACCGTCAGCGTCCTCTTGGCCAATGATGGTTTGATAATCGCGGTCACCGTAGTCAACGCGCAACTTACGATTCAGTTCAAAGCAGGCGCGCGTGCGTTGGTCAATGAAGTCACGATCCGCGACGCGCTGACGCAACACGGAGCGTAAATTATTTTGCACAAGATCAAATAGTTCGCACAAATAGCCGAGAGAGCTCGGTGTTTCCAAGCCGCCGCTTTCGCCCACTTGAAACAAATTCGCCACGCCGTCCACCGCGCGCAATTGCGGCTGAATATGCGCCATGAACTCAGCGGAGATGAAGTCGCGGTAATCAGCGTTTTTGGATTCGTGCCCGTGATTGTCACCGCTCATATTTAGAAGATACCCATCGCAAGATAATCCCACTTTCACAAAGTGAATTATTCCACGAGGCAATTTCGTGGCGTCTCCCTTGAACCCTTTCAGACAAAGATTGACCGACATGCGAAACTGATTTAGCCTGACACAATGGCCTTACCCGCACAACATGGACTTTCAACGCACGTCTTGAACACTTCAAGCGGTTTGCCCGCCGCTGGAATGTTGGTGCGCTGCCAGATTTTAAAAGGTGAAACCTGGTCGGATTTACATAGCGCTTCAACCGACAGTGATGGTCGCGTGAAAAACTTTCTGGGCTCAGGCTCGCTGCATACCGGACAGTACAAATTCACATTTGAAACAGGCGCTTGGTTTGCGCAGCAAAATATTGAAACTTTTTTTCCATCGGTCACGATTGAATTTCATGTGAACAACGCTTCGCGCCATCACCATGTTCCGTTGCTGCTGAGCCCCTTTGGCTACTCAACCTACAGGGGAAGTTGATCGCTGTTGACTACAGTAATTTGCGCTCATAATCTCGCTGTGAATTGATTGCCGTGCTTGCACATGCGCTTCGCATGCGGGCATGATTAATCCATTGAAGCCATGCGAACCATCGCCAATCCAATTTCGGTGCACAAGTTTGGTGGTGCGGCGCTTGCAAACGCCGACGCCATTCGCGCTGTTGTGGGCATTCTTTCGGGAACCAGCGGCGAACGCGTTGTTGTCACTTCAGCGCTGGCGGGCGTGACCGACTTGCTATTGAACATTGCGCGCGCCGCGGCAACCGGCGATCTTGCCGCCGCTCATACGCAAGCGGATGCTCTCTTTGAGCGGCACATGTCCGTGGCAAAGTCCATTGATGGCGCAGCCGCTGTCACGCATGCATACATAGACGAGTCATTCAAGGAGCTCAAAAAACTCGCCGAGCAAGTATCGCGCGCGGGCGAACTCACGGCGCAAATGAGCGATTTAATTATTTCCCGTGGCGAGCGCTTGGCGGCGCGAATTGTCGCCGACGCATTGCGTGTTGCAAATATTTCCGCCTGGGTTGTCGACGCCACGGACTTTCTACACTCCGATGGTCGATTTGGAGACGCCGCTCCGGATATCGCGCGCACTGAAATTGCCGCGCAAAATATTTTCCCAAGCAAGCTGCGCGCTGGAGACGTTGTTGTTGTGCCAGGTTTTATCGCGCGGGGCATGGCTGGCGCCGATAGAAGTGAAGCAGCGGTGGTCACGCTTGGGCGCGGCGGTTCCGACCTAACCGCCACTGTGACCGCCCGCGCGCTTGGCGCCAAAGAAGTGACGCTGTGGAAGGATGTGCCGGGATTTCTCACCGCTGATCCACGGATTATTCCGGAGGCGCGAGTGGTGCCCCTGCTTGATCCACGCGAGGCCTCGGAACTTGCCTATTACGGCGCAAAAGTGCTGCATCCACGCGCGCTGATTCCACTGGACGCGCGAACTACTTTGCGCATTCGTCCATTCAATCAACCCGATGCCGCGGGCACGGAAATTGTGCAGGGTCGCTCCATGGCAGGCTCGCCCGTACGCGCGCTTTCCGCAATGACCGCGCAAGCGCTTGTTACCGTGGCGGGAAATGGAATGCTTGGAGTGCCGGGTATTGCGGCGCGCACATTCGGCGCGTTGGCGCACGCCGGAATTTCCGTGTCGCTAATTTCGCAGGCAAGTTCGGAGCATTCGATTTGCTTCACTGTTCCAGAAGGCGCGGCGACACTTGCGGAAAAAGAACTGCGCGCCGCGTTTGCGATAGAGCTTGAGCGAAATGAAATTGACTCAGTCGAAGTATTGCTTGGCGTTGCCACAGTGGCGGTTGTTGGCTCCGGCATGGCAAGAACACCTGGCGTTGCGGCGCGCGTGCTGGGTTGTATCGCCGATGCGCAAGTGAATGTCATAGCCATCGCGCAAGGATCTTCTGAGCGCAATATTTCATTTATTGTGACCAAGGCTAGCGTGCCCAAAGCTGTGCGCGCTATTCACTCCACATTTAGTTTGGACAAACTTGGTGGCGGACGAACCGCGCGTCGCCGTGGCGCCGATGTGATCTTGCTTGGCTGCGGGCGCATTGGCCAGGAACTTCTAAGCCAAATTGCGGAGTTGCCAGCCAATGACCGTGCCGCATTGCGTGTGATTGGCGTGCTTGATTGCAGCGGATTTATGCTGGAAAAGCGGGGTTTCAGTTTGCGTGCGCTGACTGGCATAAGCGCGCATAAACAACGCGGCGGCTCTCTGAAGACAATGCCGCATGCGCACTCGGGCGCGCCAACTCAAGCCATCGAACATATTGCTTCACACGCGCTCACACGTCCGGTACTCATTGATCTTTCCAGCGGCGACACGAGAGAAACATTGCTGCGCGCCGTCGGGCACGGCATGGACTTGGTCATCGCCAATAAAATTCCATTGGCTTGCGACGGCGCCTCCGCCAACGCATTGCTTCATGACGCGCGCAAACGCGGCCGCAAAGTGTTACACGAAGCCACGGTCGGCGCGGGCTTGCCCATTATTGACACAGTTGAAAAACTCATCACTTCCGGTGATCGCATTTTGAACATTGTCGCCTGTCCATCTGGCACTATGGGATATTTGTTTAGCGAACTTGGCCGAGGACGAAAGTTTTCCGCCGCACTTCGCAACGCCATGCAACTTGGCTACACAGAACCAGATCCGCGCGAAGATTTGTCGGGCCGCGATGTGGCACGCAAGGGATTGATCTTGGGAAGACTGATTGGCTATGTGGGTGAACTCACCGACGTGGCGATTGAAAGTTTGGTGCCAGCCAACATGCGGGAAATTTCATTAGCGGATTTTGTTGAGCAACTTGAGTCGCTTGATCACGCATGGAGCGAGCGCGTGCGTGGCGCGACAAGCAAGGGCGAAGTGCTGCGATACTGCGCAAATATCACGCGCGCCAGCGTGAAAGTGGGTCTGGTTGGTGTGCCGGTTGGCAGCTTGCTGGGCTCGCTCAGCGGAACGGATAATCAATTTGTGTTCACCACATCCCGCTATCGTGACAACCCGTTGGTTATTTCCGGTCCAGGCGCCGGACCCGCCGTCACGGCGGCAGGCGTGTTGAATGATTTATTGCGCGTGGTGATTTCATGAGCGACAACATCAACAAGACAGGTATCACGATTAAGTGCGCCGCATGCGGGGAGAAATTCAATGACCTCACTGCTCTTGCCACATGCTCCAAGTGTGGCGGCCTGCTTGATATCACGCCAGCCATGCCCGCTCTGTGCAGCGAAGAATTACAAAATCTTTTTGACAGCCGAGTGAGCATTGCCACAATGCGCGGATCCGCGGCGGGCCGTTCTGGTGTGTGGAGATTTCGCGAACTTGTCCTGCCAATCAGTGACGCGGACATTGTCAGCCACCCAGAAGGCAACACGCCACTACTAGATCGTCCAGTTATTTCAAAATTCGCGGGCGTAAAAGACTTGTTGATAAAGCATGAGGGATTCAATCCATCCGGCTCATTTAAAGATCGCGGCATGACCGTCGCGGTGACGCAAGCCAAGCGATGCGGCGCCACAGCGATCGCATGCGCATCCACTGGCAACACCAGTTCATCGCTTGCGGCGTACGGAGCGCAAGCGGGAATTCCGGCGCTGGTGATGGTTCCCGCGGGACGCATTACCATGGGAAAATTGGCTCAAACAGTGGCATATGGCGCGCGCACATTGTTGGTGCGCGGCGACTTTGACGACTGCTTGCGCTTGGTTCGCGAATCCAGCGAAAAGCTGGGCGTGTACTTGGCCAACTCGCTCAATCCATTTCGTATTGAAGGACAGAAGACAATCATGTTTGAATTGCTGCAGCAACTTGCGTGGCAATCGCCAGATTGGGTGGCGTTGCCCGCGGGAAATCTTGGCAACACATCCGCGTTTGGTAAAGCGCTGCGTGAAGCGCACGGACTTGGTTTGATCAAGCGTATTCCACGACTCTTGTCGGTGCAGGCCAGTGGCGCGGCGCCATTCGCGCATGATTTTGCCAACAACTTTGCAAAGCGTACAAGCGTGCGCGCGGAAACAATCGCCACGGCAATTCGTATTGGCGACCCCGCTTCATGGGACCGCGCGGTGGCGGCAATTCGTTTCACCAATGGAGTAGTGACGTCTGTGAGTGACGAGCAAATCATGCAAGCCAAGCAAGTGATTGACTCAAGTGGTGTTGGCTGCGAACCCGCCAGCGCCGCAAGCGTGGCGGGGGTGCGCGAACTGGTGGCGCGCGGAATCATCGCGCCGCACGAGCGCGTGGTTGCCATGCTCACGGGTCATATTCTGAAAGATCCAGAAAAATTGTTGAACACAAACGATGGGCACGGCCACCCAGCGGCAAACGCGCCCATTGAAATTGACGCAACGCTGTCCGCCGTTGAACGAGTGCTTCAAAACGCCACAAAAGCCTGAAATTAAGTGAACTTGAATACTGCGCAGGAGCACAACAAACCCTTGCAACGCGCGTGCTTTGATATGCGCACAAAAGTGTGAACCAATGCAAATATATTTCGGTTGTCGTCAAGGACTATTTTATGCCATATGAAAATTTACCTACCATGAGCCGCAATCGCTGACAACGTTTCTCTATCTATTATGAATCACACCGCACACATTCTTGGCGCTGGAGGAATTGGAATCGCCACCGGCGTTTGCCTGGCGCGCGCTGGATGGAATGTGACCATGGTTGATTCCAATGCCAAAAAAATAGAAGAGGGAAAGCGCGACGGAATGTCCGTTGATGGGCAAATGGAAACGCGCGCCAAGTTTGTTTTATTTCAAGAGTGGTCGCCACCAACCAACGAAACAATTTTGCTGTGCGTAAAAACATTCGACAATGGGCCTGTCATACAGCGCATTGCCAACATGGAATATGTGGTTCCCATTCAAAACGGGTTTGACGCGCAGCTTGAGTTGCTTCACCACCCAGCCGAGGCGATCGCATCTTTTGTTTCAGAATGCGCTGCGGATCGACCAGCCACACGCATCACCCGCGCGGGTGCGCTTCACATTGGCGCGCGCAAGGATATGAACGCCACGCAACAAGAACACTTTCAAACTCTTGCTGGCGCGTTGGCGAGTGGAAATTTATTTCCAGTTGAAACCGTGGCGAATATTCGCCCATTTAAAGCCACAAAACTCATGTACAACGCCGCAATATCGCCACTGGCAGCAAGCGCCGGCGTGGACAACGCGCAATTGCTGATTGATCCGCTGGCGCAAAAAATGTTCTTTGCGTTGCTGCGCGAAAATTATTCCATTTTGCGAAACGCCGGATTGGAAATGGCAACCATTGGTCCGTTTCACCCCGACACGGTCATGCGAATTTTACGCACACCAATGCTTCCAAAAATCATGGGTGTCTTTTTCCGGCCATCGCTGCGCGGGACTTATTGTTCAATGAGCCCGGACATGGGCAGTGGCCGCACTGAAGTTGACGCCTACAACGGCCACCTTATTCGCCTCGCGGCGGATTTCCCCTGCCCGATCAATCGCGCCGTTGTTGCAATGGTGGAAAAAATTTCGCGCGAGCGACTCACCCCATCGCACTCGCACCTGCGTGAACTTGCGGCCAGGCTTCCACGCGGAGTCTTAGCGTGATTGTGACCAACGCATGCGCTCTGAAACCATGTGAAATTTCTCAAAGCGATTTTCCTAAATATTTTTTGCAAATCTTCTTTACGCGAATCAAATTGCGAGTTCTTCCATGATTCTTGTCACCGGCGGCGCGGGATTCATTGGCTCACATCTAGTGGATCAACTCACCGGCGACAACCAACACGTTCGCGTGCTTGAGCACCCCAACGCGAATGTGTCCCATTTGCCGTTGAACAAAATAGAGCTTGTCCGCGCGGATATTCGCGATATTTCAGCGGTCAATCAATCGGTGCGCGGCTGTGATCAGGTGTACCACCTTGCGGCTGATCCAAACTTGTGGCGGCGCAATCGCGGCGAATTTGATGCCATCAATCATGTCGCGGCAGTGCATGTCATGCGCGCCGCACTTGATGCCGGCGCACAACGCGTGCTGTATGTCAGCACCGAAAGCATTCTTACATCGGCCAAGAAAACTATTGGCGCCGTTGAGAACGCGCGCTTTCAAGAGCAGGACATGATTGGCCCCTACTGCTTGAGCAAATTTCGCGCCGAGCGCGCCGCGTTTGAACTTGCCGCCAAGGGCGCGCCAGTGATTGTGTGCAGCCCCACGCTTCCGATTGGTCCTGGCGACAGAAATCAAACTCCGCCAACACGTCTTGCGGTTGCGTTTTGCCGCGGAAAAATTCCGGCGTACTTGGATTGCGAATTTAACCTGATCGACGCGCGTGACGCCGCGGATGGCTTGATCCGCGCCATGCAACGCGGTCGCACCAACGTGCGCTATTTAATTGGGGCGCACAACACTCGGCTGGTTCATTGGCTTGAATTGCTAGCGCGCATCACCAACCGACCCGCGCCGCGCAAGAAAGTTCCATATGTTGTGGCGCTTGCCGCTGGTTGGATCAGTGAGTTGTGGGCAGACAACGTTTCGCATCGCATGCCCATGGCCACGGTGACTGGCGTACGCCTGACGCGTCGATCCATGTATTTCGATCCTTCGGCAAGTTTGACTGAACTTGGATTGCAAGCCCGATCAGTGGAAGATTCCACCCGCGACGCGGTGCGCTGGTACCAAGAACAAAAATGGCTTGAACCACGCAGTTGATGCCGTAAACGAAAGGTTGCGCGCCGAAAAAATAAACCATGCGCCAACAATGTCGCAGTACATTAATTAATTAAACCAATCGCGCGCGCGGCCAACATGATTAGCACCGCCATGGCGATAGTGACTTGCAACATCATTCCAATTTGAATTGGATTTCGCAGTGGAATTGGAAGCGTGGGACCAAACGTGCTTGCGGTGTTGAATGACAGGAATAAATAGTCAACATACTTTGGTTGCCAACCTGTCAGCGATTCGAATGAGGACATGTTGTGCGGAAAAACAATTCCAGGATGAATTTTCTCACCCGCGGCAATGCGCACTTGATACGGATGGTCAAACTTCCAGTAGTACGCGGCGAATACCGCTATGTTTTCCATGTACACAAAACTTGCAGAAAGCAGCAAATACGCTGGATTATCCTGCTTATCGAACAGGCACACAATGAGGCCAACCAAATTATCCAGTAGTGCGAGCATGGATAGAGACAAGGTCACATCAAATAAAATCTTGAACGCCTTTTGCAATTTGAGCGACCAGAAAATGCCGGATATCAAGCAGGTGACTAATGCGACAGGGCTTGCATATGCATCGGCAATTCGAAACATGACCACCGGCAAGCTAGGTTGATGATCTGTCAGGCTGAGCGCCGTTGATGTGCCCATGTCCAACAACGCGGCCACGGCCAGGGTAATGACAATGGCGCCAGTGATGGGGCAACGCGTTTCATTATGCCTATGTTGCGGAGCGTGAGTCATGGATAAAGTTTAATCCAATTGCAAGTTGCCGTGACTCTGCCGCGCGGGCTGATCAATACAAAAGGGGCACGAAATCCCTTTGACATAGCGCGCATCTTTCTGTTCCTGCGGCGTGAGCGGCATTTGGCAAGCAAAGCAAGACGCGGAGTTGGTTTCTTGCAGCGCCGAGTCAACGCATACGCGTCGATCAAAAACAAAACATTCGCCGTCATAATGCGCGCCGCCGCACTCCTCGAAATATTTTAAAATACCGCCGTCAAGCTGAAAAATATTTTGAAAGCCCTCGCGTTCCATATAGGGCCCCGCCTTCTCGCAGCGAATTCCGCCAGTGCAAAACATGACGACAGGTTCATGCTTTAAATGCGCCGGCAGTTTCTGCACCGCATCTGGAAAGTGGCGGAAATGCGAGATACCCGCGGGCAACGCGCCGCGAAATGTCCCCATGCGAATTTCGTAATCATTGCGCGTATCCAACAGCGTGATGGCCTTGCCTTCATCGAGCCACTGTTTCAACACTTTCGCCGACAGTTTTTTACTGGTGCGCCGAGCGGGCTCAATGCCCTGCACGCCAAACGCGATAATTTCCCTTTTGATCTTCACCAACATCCGACGAAACGGCTGCGCATCGCTGTGACTTTCTTTTGGAGTTAAATTCTCAAGCCCGGGTATGGCGCGAAGGGCGTTCATTAAAATATCTATATTTGCCCGCGTTCCAGCCACAAACAGGTTGATGCCTTCTGGGCTGAGCATGATCGTGCCCTTCAGCTCGCCAACGCGACACACGGCGCGTAATTGTTCGCGTAACTCGTCCAACCCCTTGAGTGGGGCGAATAAATATGTGGAAATATTTATGAACACATCCATCAGTCTATCGCCAAGACATGCGTGAACAAATCTTGTTCACGCAAAAAAACGGACGCGGAATATGTCCGCGTCCGTCAATACTCATTCTCATACAAGGCTCCATTCTTGAAAGAAGCCTAAATCTAGAGCAATGCTCCAGATTTCAACCGCATGCGTTTACAGAATTACTTTGCCTTTGCCGCCGCAGCGTCCAAAGAGACATACTTAAATTGTTGACCACCAACAGCGGCTTCGGCCATGGCGCCTTGGGAATTACTGGTAAAGATCGCCACGCCATCGCGGTAACTGGTTGCAGCGCCGGTTCCAGAAGACACCATCACCGCGGAAACTTGAGCGGTGAACGCAAACTTGTTCGCTGTGAATATGTTGTAGTTGGTCTCATCCTTGAAGAAAATAAATTCATCAAATGATTGACCACCAATGGTCGCGCCGATGGTGCCTTGGCCCATGGAGCAATAGCCCACCAACTTGCCGCCCTTGTACACCTCGCCATCGCCGCCGGCGCCACCAATGAGGAATCCGCCCTTGCCTACGCTTGGCAGAACCGCGTAAGCGTAGTTGTCCTTGAAGAATTTCTCAATCGTCGGATCAGTCTTCTTCACCAGTTCAATAGACGTGGCCACGGAAGCTGAAAGTGATTTTTTTTCCTCGGCAGTTTTTGGCGCACCCGCGCACGCGGTTAACACACCGACAAGAACGATTGCTGAAAAGAATTGAATTCGCATGAGTAGCTCCTTGGAAAATTTTGTGAATCATGACTTGAAGATGGAACAATATATCCGTGTTTCACAACACGCGTGATCATGGCGTATTTCAACATAAATGGCTTCGGAATGCCACGCACACCAAAGACTACACCTGGTTTCTTCACCTCCGTATCGCCGACTGATCAAACAACACCGCGCGCTTAGGTATTGCGTTGGTTCCTTGGCGTGCGGGTTTGTCCTTCGCCCATTAATTGCGCAAATGCCGCCGAATCTTTAGAGGCGATCGCCGCCGCCACGCGGTCAATCGCGGCGCGTAAACGCTCAACGGCCGCGCCAGAGAAGGGATTGCGCGCTTGAATTTCGTAATACACATCGGGGCTTTCGCGCACCACGGCCGCCGCCAAAGTTTCCAGCGCCAAAAATGTGGTGCTGCGCACAGGATGCTCGCTTTGCGGCAACGCCAATGAAAAGGCGATCGCTGTTGCGTGCGCCAAACTGAGTAAGTCCGCCATCACGCGGTCGTGATCAATCAAAGGTAAGCGCACGATGTTTGCCGTGGTTGGCTTAAATAATTTTTCAACGGCTTCAGTCGCATCGGCGTCACCCGTGTCGCAAATCACAACATCCGCGTCGCGCAACAAAACAATGCTGGGACCAAACATTGGATGGATAGACGCAACACGCGCGCCGATTTTTTGCAACGCGCGAATGGGTTCGATCAAGGGCGTCTTAATGCTGGCGATGTCAACCACAATGCCTTTGGGCGGATGCGCAATCCAACTTGCGTACAACTGCGCCGTTGCCGCGGGCGGCGTGGAGCACACCACAAAATCCGCGCCGTGCAATGCGTCGTGTGACCACGCGTTTTCCTCTGGCGTTCCCGCGGGATCAAGCGATCCAACTTGAAATCCCTGCGCGGAAAGAAATCGGCTCATCCATTTGCCCATGCGACCACCGCCACCAATAATCACCGCGCTCTTGCCAACACCAGCCGCGGAAAATTTCAAACTGTCTTGGTCTTGCGCCGTCACCGACGCGTGTATCAAACGCGCAAGCAAATCCTGCGCCACGTTTGGATCCAGTCCATGCTGCTCGGCGGCGGCGCGCGCACGGTCAAGCACGGCGCGCTCCTGCGCATAATCCACGGTGGCAATGTTCTTGCGGCGCTTGATCTCCCCCACTTGCTTCACCAAGCGCGAACGCTCCGCTGCGTGCGCGATCAACTCCAGATCAATCTGGCGAATTCGCTCACGCACATTGTCCAAATTTTCTTCAGCCATAAATTCAGCCTTATATGTGTGATTGCCTTCAACAGGAACGGCGGCAATAGTAGAGCCTCGCCACCACGTCACGCAAACTTCACAAGGAAGTCAGGCAGGAAGTCACGCTGGCGTTGCGTTGTAGCGCGCGTCTCCAAACGCAAGAATTGGCCAGAACACAATGGGCAACAACAACAAGCCCACAGTGAAGCCAACGCCCTTGCCAAAGTTGCGCGCCAGGCCGCGCATCATCAAGATGGAAAAAATAATATTCACAAAAGGAATGCAAAGCAGCACCCACCACCAACCCGGCTTGCTGGAAATCTGCATGCAGACGTACAAGTTGTAGAACGGAATAAAGATCACCCAGCCTGGCCGCCCCGCTTTGGCGAACGCTTTCCAATGCGCCACGATGACCAACAATAAAATCGCCAAGTAGATGATTACAACAGGCGCCATGACCGACATATCAATCGGGGGCGATTGGTTTTGAATTGTTTGCATTGGGGTTCTCGCTTTCTAGCACAATCATTGCATAAAAAACCGCGGCGTGTGAGGCCGCGGTTTTGAACTTCTACTGTGTTGCAACGAAATTAAATCGCCTTGGCATTCACCCGCCGTCGCTCTTGCATGCGCTCTTTGGAAGGCAAGCGCACCTTGCTGGCCAAACCAACAAGTTGCAGCGATCGAATCACAATCCAACTTAAATCAAATTGCCACCACTTCAAACCGTGGCGCGCGCTGGCTGGAAACGCGTGATGATTGTTGTGCCAGCCTTCACCCAGCGCAAGAATTCCCATGATGGGATTGTTGCGGCTCTCATCGCCAGAGCGAAATTCCTTTTGACCCCACACGTGGCACACGGAATTCACGCTCCAAGTTGAGTGATGCAACATGAACATGCGAACTAGGCCGCCCCACAACAATCCAAGGCCGGCGCCTTGCCATGTGCCCGTGATGAAACCAGAAACCGCCGCGGGCAAAAGTAATCCCGCGAAAAGAATTGGCACAAACATTCGATCAAGCCACATGACCATTGGGTCTTGTAGCAAATCAGGAACGTAGCGCTTGTAGTCGGGTTGCTCCTTCTCAAAAAGCCAACCGATATGCGAGTGCATGAAGCCCTTGCAAAAACCGACAAGTCCAGGCTCGTAGCCAGCGTGCGGCGAATGTGGATCAAATTGCTTGTCTGAATATTGATGATGACGGCGATGCGTTGCGCACCACCACACCACAGGACCTTGGCCCGCCATGGTTCCGAAAGCCAGAAAGAAAAACGCAATTGGACCGCGGGTGGCGAACGCCTTGTGCGTGCACAAGCGGTGATACCCAACCGTGATTCCCAAACCCGTCAACACATACATGCTTGCAAGAATGATGAGGTCGGTGGAATTAAACAGGCCGCCCCACAGCAAACCCATGGCCGTCAACACGCCAAGCGGCGGAAACACCACGGCCGCAAGCATGGCCAACTTCACGTTGCGTGGAGTTTGAATTGGAGCCGTGTCAAATTCAGGTTCGACAATGCCAACATCGGCGGCGTCGGCGCCGCTGGTTTGCATTTTTCCTATGTTCTGGTTCTCAAGTTCGTCAGCAACTAAAACGCCGCCATTTGCAGATTCATTCAAAACAGAAACTCCTTGAAGGATTGAGGTATGTCGGCGTGTTCGAAGTGGTTGCCAACGAAATAAGTGTAGCACTAGTGTCTTGGCGAATCGAGGGTTGAGACGAAAGAAACTTGGGGAGATATTTGAATGAAATACCGCGCCATTTTGAAATTCTCCGCCGAATCAACTTTTAAATTCCAGAATCATCGGCAAGGCAAAGATTCATCGTTCGATCAACAGGCCCACCCACCGCTTTTTGAAACCCGCGAGCATCAAATCCTGCCGCATTGCACTGCTTGGTGGCAGCATTTTCTGAAGGTAAACTGATACACATGAGCACGATCAATCCGACCGCCGTAGTTGCCGCGCCATTTCCCGCCAATGATTCGCTTGGCGATCCCACTGGATGGGACGGCATGGGTGGCGTGGCAAGCCCGATCAACATGTCCGCGTGGACCGCGGCGAACCGCCACTTGATGGTGCCGCCAGTGTCGAACAAATATCTTTTCAGCGGCAAGGATTTCTTTGTGATGTTGATCGCCGGACCAAACGCGCGCAACGATTATCACATGACGAATTCCGAGGAATACTTCATGCAGTTGCAAGGAGATGTGTCCATTCGCGTGCGCGATGCACATGGCATTCGCGACATCATTCTGCGCGAAGGCGACGCGATGTTTGTTCCAGGCGGCGTGCCACACAGACCACAACGCGGGCCAAACACGCTTGGCCTTGTGGTGGAACGCAGGCGTCCGCCCACCGAAACTGAGCACTTGATTTTTTACTGCGAGAAATGCGATGCATTGGTGTATGACCAAGAGTTCGCATGCTCCGACATTGTCAATCATTTCCGCAAGGCCATGGAAGCGTTCTGGGCTGATCCGAAACTCTGCACGTGTCCATCGTGTGGAACACGCGTTCCTAAGCCTGCGCCGCGCACTAAGTAATTTTTGGCGGCTCAAGCACGGCGCGTGATCGTAACTCATTCTCTTGTGCATGCATTGCGTTCACAAGAAGATGTGCGCGGCTTTGGCGCGCCGGGTTGCTTGCGACTTGGGTTCCATGCCAAGGCAACGCCATGGTCGACTTGTGCAACGCAAGCTGCTTCCCTGCATGAAATGTACGAGGCATACATTGCGCCCTTGGCACACAATGGTTTGCCTGAAAGTTCCCGCTAGCATCTTCAAATGCACGCGCCGCGAACAATAGATTTGCACACGCACATGCTTCCCGAGCGGTGGCCTGATCTGCGCGAGCGGTATGGCTGCGGCGGTTGGGTTTCGCTGGATCACTGCGCGCATTGCAAGGCGCGCATGATGATTGACGGAAAATTATTTCGGGAGATTGAATCCAATTGTTGGGATGGCGCGCGGCGCGTGGCGGATTGCGACGCAAGCGGCATTGATATGCAGGTTCTTTCCACGGTTCCAGTGATGTTTTCCTACGGCGCCAAGGCCGACAACGCGCACGATTTGTCGCAGTTGCTCAACGATCACCTCGCGGGCGTTGTGCGCGAAACACCTGATCGGTTTATCGCCCTGGCAACCGTGCCCATGCAAGATTCCACGCTTGCGGTGCGCGAACTTGAGCGCTGCGTGAAGCAACTTGGTTTTCCTGGCGCGCAAATTGGAACCAACGTGAATGGCGTGGACTTGGACAATGCCGCGTTCGCTGATTTTTTCGCCGCCGCGGAAGAACTTGGCGCGGCGATTTTTGTGCATCCATGGGACGTGGTCGGCCGCGATGAAATCCCCCGCTTCTGGATGCCGTGGCTTGTTGGCATGCCCGCGGAAACTTCACGCGCTATTTGCGCGTTGGCGTTTGGCGGCGTGCTTGATCGATACCCAAATTTAAAATTATGTTTCGCGCATGGCGGCGGCGCGTTTCCGTACACGCTGGGACGCATTGAAAAAGGTTTTCAAGCGCGCCCGGATTTGTGCGCCACGCATTCGCAAACAAATCCGCGCGATCATGTGCGGCGTTTGTACTTTGACAGCATCGTGCATGACTCAGAAGCGTTGCGCTATCTGGTGAACACTGTTGGCGCGGACCGTATTGCCATGGGTTCTGATTACCCATTTCCACTGGGCGAGAATCCGCCGGGCGTTCTTATTCGCGACGCGGATTGGCTTTCACAAGCGCAAAGGCACGCCATGTTGGCGGGCACGGCGATTGATTTTTTGGGTATTTCAAAGCGTTTTTCCAATAAGCCACAATCATCCAAAGCGGGCGCTTAAGAATTTTATATTTGAATTTACAACTTCACACTCTGACTCAAGCTCACTCCCACGAAATCACCACATGACTCAAACTCTTCCAACATCCATTCTTGAATTGTCCGCGGCGGACCTGAAGCCCACGCTTGAGTTTGCAAAGTGGTGCGACGCGCATGATCCGTTAACCGACTTCCGCGACGAGTTTGAAATTCCGCGCGATCAATACGGCGCGGCGCAGGCGTACTTTGTTGGCAACTCGCTTGGACTGATGCCCAAGGCGGCGCGCACGCGCGTGATGGAAGAACTAAACGATTGGGCCAGCATGGGCGCCGAGGGCCATATGCATGGAACTCGACCGTGGATTCGCTATCACGAATTTTTCCGCCCTGGCCTTGCGGAACTTGCCGGCGCACTAGCGCATGAAGTTGTGGCCATGAACACGCTCACCACGAATTTGCATTTCTTAATGATGAGTTTCTATCAGCCAACGGGTAAGCGCCGGAAGTTGCTTATGGAACGCGGCGCGTTTCCAAGCGATCGATTCGCCGTGCATTCATTGGTGCGCATGCTTGGTGGCGACCCCAACACGGATGTGATTGAAGTTGCGCCACGCGATGGCGAAGAGTGTCTGCGCAACGATGACATTGTTGACGCAATCACGCGCGCCGGCGATGACCTTGCGCTGGTCATGCTTGGAGGCGTGCAATATTACTCTGGTCAAGTTCTAGATATGGCGCGAATCACCGCGGCGGCGCACACAATTGGCGCAAAGTGCGGCTGGGATTTAGCGCACGCCATTGGCAATGTTCACTTGGCCCTGCATGATTGGAACGCGGACTTCGCGTGTTGGTGTTCTTACAAATATCTCAACGGCGGTCCAGGCGCTGTTGCTGGTGCGTTCATTCATGAGCGCCACCATGCAAGTCCGCCGCCGCGTCTTGAAGGTTGGTGGGGAACAAATCCCGCCACGCGATTTCAGATGGGGCCAACATTTGACCCAGCCGCGGGCGCCGATGCATGGCAAGTTTCCAATCCGCCAATCTTGTCGCTGGCTCCCCTACTTGCAAGCTTTGATATTTTTCACCGCGCCGGCTTGGCGCGCATGAACGCCAAGAGCCGCGCCATGAGTGGCTTCATTGAATTATCCCTGCGCGCGCGAGATCCAAAACATTTGCGCATTCTCACACCCACGGCTACAAGTGAGCGCGGCTGTCAACTTTCAATTCTGGTTGATGGCGGCACCGCTACCGCCAAAAAATTATTCGACACGCTGCTGCCCAAAGGAATTGTGTGCGACTTCCGCCATCCAGGCGTTGTGCGCGCCGCGCCCGCGCCGTTGTACAACACGTTCCAAGAATGTTGGCGGCTGATCGAGGCGCTTACGGCGTAGCGGGCGCCTTTTTCTTGGCGGCTTCCTGCGCCTGTATCGCCAACGCGTCTTGCACTTTACTGCGCAACGACTTCACGCTTGCGCCATTTTCGGCCGCCTCATCCAACCACTTCAGTTGCTCTTCGCGCGGTTGATTCACCTTCATCGCCCATTTCACAAGAGCAATGCGCGCATCAGTGTTGTTCTGATACTCCAAGAATATTTTGGCAATATCGGTGGCCTCATCGTTTTTTTCCGCCGCCAAACAACATGCGTATTGTTGCGCGAAATCATTCAACACACGCTCAATGTTGTTCTTCTTCAACATTGCTTTGGTTTCCGCATCAAATTCATCACCGCCCTGATTCATCGCGGACATTCGCTTATCCATATCTATACTCCATTGAGCTTTTGCGACAGGATCTTCGTTCAACAATCCCGCATCCGCCCATCGCTTATGTTCGACCAGTAGGTCAAACAATTTGTAATCCAAAGTGGAAATCACAGCCGCGTTTTTCTTTTCGTCCTTCGCCTTGTCAAACCAAGCAAGTATTGCGTCCTCATCACCAACAATTTCGCAAAGCACGAACCAATCCAGAATCACATCTCGATTTTTCGAGCCTGCATCCATTTTCTGACGCGCGGCATTCCGCAATTTGGTAAACGCCACTTTGGCGGGCTCATATTGCTCAGCCAATTTCGTCATATCACTTGCCATAAAAGACACGCGCACCCCCGAATAGCCTTGATTATGCTCCAACATGTGCTCCCAAAGCCAAAGGAATTCCTCCGTTGCCCGATCAAATTTTTTATTGCTTACCAAAGACTGAGCCAACTCCATACGGGCCTGCACATTTATTTTTGCGGCAGGATCCTTTCGATCACCAGCGTCCGCGATCACTTTGTCAATAGCGTGCTTGCCTTGCAATACTCCGTTGAGCCACTCAAGCAATTCATCCGCTGATTTATATCCAACAATACGGTCGTACTCTTTGCCATCCTTGAAGACGATGATCGTGGGCATGGCTTCTATCTTTAATGTGGCGGCCGTTTCCTTCTGCGCGTCCACATCAATTTGCGCGGCGATGGCGTGCTGCTTCACCCACGCCACCACCTTGTCATCCACCCACGTGATCTTGTCCATTTTCTTGCACGGGCCACACCACGTGGCGGTGGCGTCCACCAGAAATAATTTTGCCTCGGTCTTGGCCTGAGCTTGAGCAGCTTCAAACGTGCTCTTGGAGAACATGTCGGGTGGATTCAGGGTTGCGGCGAAAATGCTTGCGGTAGCAACACATACAAATGCAAGCATGCGTGCGGCGGATTGAATTCTGTTTTTCATAAGCGGCTCCCGGTGAAAGGTGAAATGTTTGGCAAATCCCACGGATTGCAGGTATTTAAAGGCTATCCAATCTTGCATACAAAAAAACAACCCCTCCGGCGTGAAGCGCCAGAGGGGGAACAATCTTACAAATGCAATACCAAACTTAGTTCGTGTTCGTGCGCTTCGAGAAGATGCTCAAGATCACAAGCAATGCGATCAAGCCAACGAAGCCGCCGTTGCCGAGTTGCGTAATGAACGCTGTCAAATTACCTGTGACTTTACCGAAGAACCCAGTGCTCTCCGTACCAAAGATAATTTGCACAAGAACGCCAAGCGCAATAAATAGAAGCATGATGTCAACAAGTTCACGAGCCCAACCCTTTACAATTTCAAAACCCTTCATGCGAAGTCTCCTCTGTTAAGGTCAAATCGGGCGAACCGATGCCGCCACCGATTATTGATCGACGCTTTGAGCCCGAAAACTTGATGGTTTGTGAAGTTTGCTTGAAAGGGGTTGTTTAAAACCCGATCAGTCGAGCGAACAAAATGCCCATTAATAGGCTGCAAACGGCTACAAGTGTTTTTTGAATTCTGAAGTGTGCTTTTGCTGACATGGCGATTCTCCGTCAAAAATGCGGGTTTTGGCAGGTTTTTTGCCAATTCCGAGCGAACTGCTTTCACTTTCATATACGCCGATAAAAAAACAAATGTTTAAGATAAATTTATTCTTTTAATTTTAACTTTTCGGGTGATTGCGACACCAAATTGACATGTGGTACATGAATATTTCACCCACACAATATCTTGTGCGCGTCTATGAAACAGACAATGCGACTGTGATTGAGGTTTAACTCAACTTGGGTAACAGGCTGGCCGAAACTGCTTCCAACATGGCGTGAACCGCGCGCACGGCGATGTTGGAATCCATATAAGGTCCACCGCGTTGAATCGCTTGCTCTGGAAGTTGCGGCACATGAATAAACCCGGCTATAAAATTATTGTGATTCTTAGGTGACTGCGCGTTCTCGTGAACGCAGTGAAGCAAGCGAAATAAAAGTTCATTGCAAAGAAATGTTCCCGCATCGGTGGATAATTTTGCTTGGACGCCCACTGATTCACATGCGAGCAACATGTCTTGTGTCGGTAAAGTTGCGGAATGTGATTGAGGTGCCCCCGCAATCACAACTTCATTTCTAAGTTGAAGCCCGGCGTTGTCAGCAATGCGGCTATCACGCACATTCATCGCGCGAGTTTCAATATGAATGCGATCGGCTTTGGCGGATTCGCCAAGGGCCACAACTACGTCAGGCTGAAGTTTTTCAATCATGTACGCCGCGGCATACCAAGCGGATCCGGGCTGAATTCCCCCAACAACCGGAAGCGCGAGATACGCACGCGAGCCACTCAAGGGACTGCCTTCTTGGAGTAATTTTGCAATTGCAATAGTTGGATTCACGGCGCTTCCACCAAAGGGCTCGAAGCTTGTGACTAAAACAAGAGGGCGAGGAATATTTGAGTTCTTCGACACAAGAGCACACTACCAAGCGTTTCAATTTATTTCCCGCACGGTTACGCTGCAAGCAATACTGTGGCTCAAGCACAACCATCCAATTCTTTGGACAACTCCACGATTGATTACAACAACAAAATCAAGTGGAACATTGGTGTTGACACGGGAGGAACATTCACGGATTGCGTGGCGCGTCATATTGATGGCCGTATCGCGCGCGCCAAAGTGCTAAGCACGTCTGCATTGCGTGGAGTGGTTCGTGGCGCATCCGAACGTTCGCTTGTGGTTGAATTCACCAGCGACCTGTCGCTAAAAAATATCGCTGAATTTTTTGCGGGGTTCGTGATTCATGCGGTGAGTGGAGCAATCACACGCCTTGAGCATCGGGCACGTCTGACCGCGCATACTGATAGTTGGCGTGTAGAAACGGCGCAACTTCTTGAGTCTGGTTATGTTGAGTTTCAAATAAGCAACAACTTGTCAAAGACAACGGCGCCGTACGAAAAAACACATGAATTGACTGAGAAAAACCGCGCTGCGTCAAACATGGCGAATGCGCATGGGGCGCACCCATTGGGATCATTTGTGGACTTTGTCGCGCCATTTGAGGCGCCGATCCTTGCCGCACGACTTGCGATTGATCGACCATTTCCCCAATCACTTGATGATTGCCGAATCTGCATTGGCACCACTCGCGGAACAAACGCGCTACTGCAAGGACGCGTGAGCGCGGTGACACTATTTGTGAATGAAGGCCTTGAAGATATTTTGCGTATTGGCGACCAACGGCGCATGGATATTTTCGCGGCCGCGCCACGCAAGCCGCCAACCCTGGAAAAAAATTCTGTTGGAGTGAGCGCTCGCATGAAATTAGATGGCAATCAACTCACAGCAGTTGATGAACCTGCGCTGCGCGCTCTTGCGCAAATTGGTGTTGCGGCTGGAAACAGCAT
Source organism: Planctomycetia bacterium (assembly GCA_005789005.1). GTDB lineage: Bacteria > Planctomycetota > Phycisphaerae > Phycisphaerales > SM1A02 > SYAC01. The sequence continues at coordinate 25,223 of SYAD01000233.1, forward strand.
CGCCGCAGTTGCGCTGTTGCACGCTGGAGTGAATCCCGCGCATGAGATTCGCGTGGCGCAGATTTTGCGCGAGGAGGGCTTCGCATGGATTTCGCTTTCACATCAATGTGGTTCTACAAGCCGCTTTGAGCCACGCGCGCGCGCGGCCGTGATTGACGCCGCGCTCAGCGGACCAGTTGGTGAATTCATCAACTCCGTTCAAAGTGGCGCGGCGGGCGCGGACATATTCATGATGACCAGCGCCGGCGGACTCACGCCCGTTGGCGCATTCGCGCCACGTGAAAGTTTGTTGTCGGGGCCAGCCGGTGGAGTTGCGGGCGCGGGCACAATAGCGGGCGAGTGTGGCTTCGAGCGTTGCGTCACGCTTGACATGGGCGGCACCAGCACCGATGCCGCTCGGGTGGACGGCGCGCCGGAGATGCGAGATGAAACAAATGTTGGTGGAGCAATCATCGCATCGCCTTGTGTTGCTGTTGAAAGCGTGGCCGCGGGTGGCGGATCTATTTTGTGGTGGGACGGCGAAGCGCGGCGTGTTGGACCGCAAAGCGCGGGAGCAACACCAGGCCCCGCGTGTTACGGCGCGGGCGGGCCGCTCACGCTTACCGACGCGCATTTAATTTTGGGGCATATCGATGCAAAAAAAATGCCAATTCCAATTTCACTTCACGATGCTCTGAAGCGTGCGAATGAATTGCACGCGGCGATCACTCAACATAATGATGCGCGAAATATTACGAATACGGCACGACAGGAAATGGTTGCAGATCGCGAAGCAACGGCGCCACAAAGCGCGTCGAGCATGACGTTGAATGAAATGTTGGAGGGGTTCATTGCTATCGCCGACGAGGCCATGTCTGCGGCAATTCGCACGGTCACTGTTCGCAAAGGCGTGGATCCGACAACCCACGCGCTGGTGGCGTTTGGCGGCGCGGGCGGACTTCATGCGTGCTCCATTGCGCAGCGACTTGGCATAGACAACATTGTCCTTCCGGCGGACGCGGGCCTTCTATGCGCAAGTGGAATTTCCCAAGCCCCTGTCACGCGGGTTGTCTGGGAACTTGTGCTGCGAGTAATTGATGAAGAGCAACCAACGCTGCATGAAAAGTTTATCCAATTATTTGAGCGCGCCAAAAAAGAATTGCTGGACATTGGAATGGATGCATCCACCGCCAATCAAACCCGACGCGTGGCATTGATGCGCCTGAAAGGACAAGAAGAAAGTTTGGAAATTGAGTTGCCGCTTACGAATACGCAGCCACTGAACGCCGAACGACTGCGTGATTTATTCAAGCGCCGCTTCCATGAAACATACGGATTCCTTCCCGATACCGCGCGTGCGATTGAGCTTGAACGCCTTCGTCTTCAAGTGGAGATCACGCGGACACATCCGGCGCGCGCGAATTGTGACACGACCAATTCCACCGACATCATTGGGCCAGCAGTGCTGCCACGGGCGCATTCCACCGCGTTTGTTGCCACTGGATGGCGTGCATCCACGCACCAAAGTGGCGCCACAATTCTTTCCCGCGATCAGTCCGCGCGCGCTTTCACGAACCCTACGGCGCATTCGCATGAACTTGTCGCGGCGCAGCTTGGCTCCATTGCCACCGACATGGGCGAACAACTTCGACGCACGGCGGTTTCCCCCAACATCAAAGATCGGCTGGATTTTTCGTGCGGTCTGCTTGATGCGGATGGTTTTCTTGTTGTGAACGCGCCGCACATTCCAATTCACTTGGGCGCGCTTGGCGTGTGCGTGCGTGAAGTGGGCAAGGCGCATACGTTTGCGCCTGGCCAAGTGTGGGTTGTCAATCACCCGCGCTTTGGCGGTTCGCATTTGCCGGATCTCACGATGATCACGCCGATTTTTTCCAAAGCCAACACAAATACCGCTCATGCAGAACTGCTTGGCTTCGCCGCCAATCGCGCGCATCATGCGGAAATAGGCGGAACACGACCGGGTTCCATGCCGCCCGACGCCACCACTCTTGCGCACGAAGGAGTTGTGATTGAGCCAACGTTGATAGTTGAAAATGGCGTGGCGAACCTGGACCGTGTGGAGCGTCAATTGCGCGGCGGCGCGTGGCCAAGCCGTATGGTGGCGGACAATCTTGCTGATATTTCAGCGCAAATAGCGGCAAATGAACTTGCAGTGTCACGCATGCATGACTTGCTTGAGCACACTGATTTGCAATCACTGCGCGCAGCATTCCAAAAGTTGCGTGCGTCCGCGCGCCGCGCCGCGGAGCACGCGATTCAATTATTACCCGCCCTCATCGTTCCGATTGAAGAACGCCTAGATGATGGCACAGTGCTACGCGCGCAAATGCGCCGCATCGAACATCCGCCGCGGCTTGTGATTGATTTCACTGGAACATCGCCGCAACACGCGAAAAATCTCAACGCGCCGCAAGCGGTTACACGAGCCGCCGTGATGTATTCCATTCGTGTTTTAGTTGGGCAACTCCTTGGCGGAATCACGCCAGCGTTTCCAATGAACGAAGGCTTGCTTGATCCAATTGAAATCATTTTGCCCGAAGGAATAATTTTATCGCCAAATTTTTCGGGCGCGCCCGACAAGTGCCCCGCTTGCGCGATTGGACAAACCGAAACAAGCCAGCGACTTGTGGACTTACTTTGGCGAGCGTTCAATCTTGCGGCATGCAGTCAAGGAACCATCAACAATCTTTTATTTGGCAACGCGCGATTTGGATTTTATGAAACCATCGCAGGTGGCGCGGGCGCGACCGTGAGTGGCGACGGCGAAAGCGGCGTGCATACGCACATCAGCAACACTCGCATCACCGACGCTGAGGTGCTTGAACGGCGCTACCCCGTGCGTCTTGAGCAATTTTCCATTCGGCGCAATTCCGGCGGCGCGGGAAAATTTCATGGTGGCGACGGCCTTGTGCGACGGCTGCGTTTTCTTGAGGCGGTTGATTTATCATTTCTTTCGCAACACCGCGTTGAGGCGCCGTACGGAATGAATGGCGGCGCGACAGGCAAGCGTGGATCGCAGCGAATTCTGCGAACCAATGGAGCGCGCGAGGAAATACCTGGAATTGTGGCAGCGCGCATGGAGATCGGCGACGCTATTGAAATTGAAACTCCTGGCGGCGGTGGATTTGGAAAGAAAGATGACGCACGTAACAAATCTCAAGAGTAGTGAATTGAACTAAGGCATTTTAAATCCATGGCTCCAGCAACACATTCATCCAACCCCTCGGTGATCAGCGTGAAATCGCTTCATGTGTATCCGCTCAAGGGAGCGGCCGGATTTTCGCCACAAAGTTGGTCGGTGGATGAACGCGGATTACGCCACGACCGTCGCTTTATGTTGGTGGATGAAACTGGAAATTTTATTTCGCAGCGAACTTGCGCCAAGTTAGCGCTCTTGCGCGCGGAAATTATTTCGAATGTGATTCGTATTTCGTATCCAATACGCACGGCGGAAATGGCCGAGCCCGCGGCAAGCGCGCTGCGAGCACACGACATGGCGCAACGCAAATCGCTGGAAATACCGCTGGAAATACCGCTTGAAATTGCGGATTATGCAATCACTGCAACGCCAAACAATTGCATTCGTGTGCAAGTGTGGGATGACTTTCTAGAAGTTCCAGCGCTCTGGCCGAAAGCAGACGCGGCGATGAGCGGCTTTCTTGGCCAAGCCTGCCGCCTTGTGTACATGCCGGACAACACAACACGCTTGACAAGCATGACCCGTGGTGAGCCGCGGCGCAATATTAGCTTTGCCGACGCCGCCCCACTGTTGTTGACCAGTGAAACTTCGCTGGAGGATTTAAACATGCGCCTGCAAAAAGCTGGGTCAGCGGCAATTCCCATGGATCGATTCCGTGCCAACATTGTCATTCGTGGAGCAGCGCTTACGGAGGATGATCACTGGAGCGCGCTTCGCATCAACAACGCGCACTTTCGCGCGAGCAATTCGTGCAAGCGTTGCAAGGTGATCACCATTGATCAAGCCACTGGCGAGTTTGTCTCGCGCGATCCCATTTTAACCCTTGCAACGTATCTCGGCGATGGAAAGAGCGTGACCTTTGGCCAACACATGTTGGTGGAACGCGCAGGCATGATCAGTGTTGGTGACGCAATCACAATTGATTCTTGCACGCGTTGAATGCGCGAATTGAATGAGCAGTGAATGCGATTTGATTGCGTGTTGAATGCGTATTGATTGCGCGGGTGAATTGCATGCGATGAATTCGTCTTGATATTGCCTTGACAGCGCGCTTTCAAAGCTACTCAAACTGAAAAAATAAAATCAATCACAAACCACAACGCGCCCGGCCGACACCGCAATTTCATCGGGCAATTCATGGCTGTTGTATTGACTGGCCATGGTGAAGCCGTAAGCGCCAGCGTCCGCAATGGCGACCAGATCGCCCTGCTTCAGTTGCGAAAGAGAAACATCTTTTGCAAGAAAATCCGACGACTCGCAAATGGGACCGACAATGTCGTACATAATTTTTTCACCCGCGTCTTGGCGCAACGGCAAAATACGGTGCTTTGATCCATACAGCGCGGGCCGCACCAAGTGATGCATGCCCGTGTCAAGAATGGCGAATGTTTTTGCGGCGGTGGCCTTGATGTATTGAACGCGCCCAACAAGCACGCCAGCACGCGCGACAAAAACGCGGCCAGGCTCGGTCAGTAATTCAACATCAAGTCCACCCGTGGCGTCAATGGCTATTCGGCCATACTGCGTGATCATTTCAAATTCGCGCGCGTTGTCATCGGTGTCATAGGCAATGCCAAGACCGCCGCCAATATCAAGGCGATCAAGCGCGTGTCCTTCCGCCTTAAATGTTTCATGCACTGCAATTGTTTTTTCAATCGCCTCGCGAATCACATCAAGATCAAATAGAAGCGAGCCGATGTGCATGGTGAAACCGCGCAACCGCAACCACTTGCTATTGCGCGCAAGAATGCCGCGTAATTCTGGCATGAATGATTCATCCATGCCAAATTTGTTGTCGCGAAATCCAGTGGTTATATAGGGATGCGTCTTGGGATTCACGTTTGGATTTAGGCGAAAGGCCACGTCGGCCACCACGCCAAGGCTCCGCGCGATGTCAGCGATGCGCTGCAACTCTTGCGGACTTTCAACATTGATCTGTTTAATACGCGCTTCAAGCGCGCGCTGAATCTCTTGGTGTGTCTTGGCCACGCCAGAAAAAATAATTCGGTCAGCGGGCACTCCCGCGGCAAGAGAGCGCGCAATTTCCCCGCCCGACACCGTGTCCACGCCCGCGCCAAGCGCGCACAAATGCCGCAAAATGGCGGCATTGCTGTTGGCTTTCATGGCGTAATGAATAGTGTGGCGCGCGCCAGTAAACGCGTTGTTCATGGCTTGAAAGCGCAACGCAATGTCATCCAAGTCGTAGACATATGCGGGTCGATCAAGCGCGCCAACAATGGAATCAACCGTCACGCTTGCGCGCGCGTCGCCAACATGAAGTGTTCCATCACTATAAAAAAATGCCACGCTTGCGCCTTTCGAATTTGTTCAGCCACTGCCAGCATTGCGGATATTGCAACATGCCCTTTGTACGATAGCGAAAGCGCAAGGCTTGTCATTGTGTATTACATGCAGCGTCAACCACCTGCGAATATCCAATCCAGAATGTAATTTTGTGACTGGCTCACATTGAGCGAGTGATGTAATTCGACAGGCACCTTCATACTTGAGGACATGCGCACTCGGTGTCGCGCTGGATGTCGCACTCCGGGGCGCAAAGCGATTGCTGCTGGCCAAGACCCTAAAAACAATGACCGCCTGCCATATAAAGCAGAACTTCTTACACTTGTGGCGTGAACAAATCCGTAGTCATTGTTGGTGCGGGACTCGCAGGCTGCTTGCTTGCGGTGTATCTCTCGCGCGCGGGCTGGACCGTTGACGTGCGCGAGCGCCGCGGCGATCCGCGGGCGCGCGGGCATGCCGCCGGTCGCTCCATCAATCTTGCAATCAGCGCGCGCGGCCTGAAAGCGCTTCGACGCGCGGGCCTTGAGGAAATAATCTTGCGCAACGCCATTCGCATGCCTGGTCGGATGATTCATTCGCGCGCAGGCGCGCAGGAATTTCACCAGTACAGCCGCGATCCCAATCACGCGATTCAAAGTGTGTCGCGTAGCGCGCTGAATCTTGCGCTATTGGAGGCGGCGGCCGCGGAAAAAAATGTCGGTATTACATTTCATCAACGCTGCGTTGAAGTTGCGGCGGCGTCTGGCACAGTGATATTTATTGATGACAACACGAAGCAGACCAGCAATGTCGTGGCGGATTTAATTGTTGGCGCGGACGGCGCCTACAGCGCATTGCGCGGCATCATGCAAAAGAATGAAGGCTTTGATTATTCCCAAGAGTGGCTTGGTCACGGCTACAAAGAAATGCAAATTCAACCGGTGACAAGCGGCGCACACGCGCCATTTGCCATGAATCCAAACGCGCTGCACATTTGGCCGCGCGGCGCTTCCATGATGATCGCGCTGCCAAATCCAGATGGCTCGTTTACGTGCACGCTGTTTTGGCCACACAGCGGAAGTGGAAGCTTTGCGGAAATTTCTGGCGCCGCAAATGGTCGCGCGCACTTTCTGCGCGACTACGCCGACGCGCTGCCATTGATGCCCACGTTTGACGCGGACTTTGACGCGAATCCTGTTGGCAGTATGCTGACCGTTCGCTGCAATCCATGGTCGCAAGGTGGGCGTGTTGTGTTGCTTGGCGACGCGGCGCACGCCATTGTTCCATTCTTTGGTCAAGGCGCCAACGCCAGCTTTGAAGATTGCGAATCATTGACCGACGCGCTTGCAGCACACGGTGACAATATTGCCGCCGCGATTTCCGCGTATGAGTTGGACCGCAAGCGCAACGCCGACGCGATTGCGGAAATGGCGCTGACCAACTTTGTGGAGATGCGCGATAAGACCGCGTCGCGCATGTTCAAATGGAAAAAGAAGTTGGATCATTTTATGCACGCCATGTCGCCGAAGTTTTTTATTCCCCGCTACGACATGGTGAGCTTCAGCAACATTCCTTACGCTGACGCGCTGAAGAAATCGCACAAGCAAGATGCCATGCTGGCGCGCGCCACGGTGTTTATTCTGTGTTGCCTATCCGTTGGAATGTGGGCTGTCATTGCGCCGCAGTACAAGAAAGACTTCATCAGTGTTGCGTTGGTCATTGCTTTTATTTGGATTACGTTTAAGTGGATCGGTCGGAGAGCGCGTTCATGACTATGGCTTGTTGTGTGCAAAAAAAATCAACAGTCACACATTCATGGAGCAAGCATTGATATCCGCGCGCAACTTTATTGATGGAACTTTTTGCGCGCCGCACAGTGGCGCCATGATTGACGTGATCAATCCAGCAACTGGCGAAGTCATGGGGGCAATTCCTGACAGCGCCCCCGCCGACATTGACCGCGCGGTCGCCGCCGCGGCGAAAGCATTTCCGATGTGGAGCGCACTTACCCCCGCGCAACGCGCCGCGCCGATGCACAAACTTGCGGACCTGATTCAGCGCGACGCCGAGGATTTTGCGCGCGTGGAAAGCGCCAACACTGGCAAGCCGCTGTCGCTTGCCCGCAGCGTGGACATTGCGCGCGCCATTTCAAACGTGCGCTTCTTCGCGGATGCGATTGCGCACAATGACACGGAAACATTTGAAAATGAAACCAGTATTTCCAAAATTCATCGCCGTGCGCTGGGAGTGGCCGCGTGCATTTCCCCTTGGAATTTGCCGCTGTATTTGTTCACTTGGAAAATCGCGCCCGCACTTGCCGCTGGTTGCACCGTTGTGGCTAAGCCAAGCGAAGTCACGCCACTGACCGCGCACATGCTTGGCGAGCGAGTAACTGAAGCTGGCTTTCCCACTGGCGTGTTGAACATCCTCCACGGCCGTGGCCACACGGCGGGCGCAGCGCTTGTGTCGCACCCACAAGTTTCCTGCATCACTTTCACTGGTGGCACCGTCACGGGTCAATCAATTGCGCTTGCCGCCGCGCCAACATTCAAGCGAGTGGCGCTTGAACTTGGCGGAAAAAATCCCGCGATCATTTTCGCGGACGCGGCAACACCTGATCAACTCAACGCCACACTTGACGGCGTGATCAAATCCACATTCACAAATCAAGGACAAGTGTGCCATTGCAGTTCGCGCATTCTGATTCAGCGCGCGGCGTGGAACACATTTGTTCCCGCGCTCGTCAAGCGCGCGCAAGCGTTGCGTGTGGGTGATCCACTTGATGCCACCACCGACATTGGATCGCTTGTGTCGCAGCAACATTTGAACAAAGTCGCTGGCGCCGTTGAACTTGCCGTGAGCGAAGGCGGCCGAATTTTGTGCGGCGGCGCGCGCATCAGCGCGTCGCAACTTCCAGAGCGCGTTCGCGCCGGCGCGTTCTTTGCGCCAACGCTTCTAGAAAATCTTTCACCCACATGCCGCACCAATCAAGAGGAGATCTTTGGTCCCGTGGCAACGCTCATTCCATTTAATGACGAAGCCGACGCGATTGCGATTGCGAACGGCACGCACTTTGGACTTTCCGCAAGCGTGTGGACCACGGACTCTGGGTGCGCCGAACGCGTGGTCGCGCAACTGGATTGCGGCACGGTGTGGATTAATTCTTGGATGGTGCGCGACCTTCGCGTTCCAATTGGCGGAATGCGCTCCAGTGGTTTGGGGCGCGAAGGCGGCAACGAAGCGCTGCGATTTTTCGCAGAACCCGTTACTGTGGTGCGAATGAAATAATCATTCACGCTACTTCCAAGGACCACACACATGAGTCAAAATACAAATCAAGATATTCACTCAACCCGCGCGCCTGAACCGGTGGGTCCCTATCCACACGCCAAGCGGGCTGGTGATTTTGTCTACCTCAGCGGAGTTGGTCCGCGCCAACGTGGCAGCACAATTATTCCCGGTGTTGATCCGTTTGATTTTGAAACCCAATGCCGCGCATGTTTTCAGAACACGCGCATGATTGTGGAGGACGCCGGACTTCCATGGAGCAGCGTGCTTGATGTCACTGTATTTCTCACCAACATGAAGCGCGACTTCGCCACGTATAACCGCATCTATGCCGAGTTTTTCGCCGGCGAGGGAAATCCAAATCCAACTCGCACCACACTGGAAATTGTGTCGCTGCCTACGCCCATCGCGGTTGAAACAAAAGTTGTGTGCTGGACCGGATCCGCGAAATAATACAAACGCGCCGCAAAACTGATCAAGGCGATACAACGGACTTGAATTGAGGCGCGCGCCCGCATTGACAAGTTCACCGCATCAGTCAAAATCACAACGCGCGTATTACACGGATAAATTCACCGCATTGTTCAAGTGACGGAATGCGCAATGCCGCGCTTTCGCAACTACTCAATCGTTCGCAGCGCCGCGCGCACCGGACTTCCATCAAAGCCCTCAAGCGCCAGCGGTAGCGCGCACAATTCATAGCGACCCGGTTGCACATTGCGCAACACAAGCCCCTCAAGAATGGCCATGTCGCGCGCCAAAAATCTTTTGTGCGCGGGCAACTCTTTGGACTCCGCGCAATCCACGCTGGGCGTGTCCACGCCAACAAGTTTCACTCCATGATCCGCCAGCCAATCCACAAAGTCGGGTTGCATCGCCACAAAATCCGCGTTCCATGTGTTGTTGTCGGGATAGGTGCCAGTCGCAAACAACACGCGTGGCAATGTTGGAACCCACGCCTCGCTAACCGCAAGATCGCCACGGCTAAAACGATTTTCCGCGCCAGGCATATTCAACGCCGCGCCCGCCGTTGCGCGCGGATTCACTTTGATCACCTCGCACTTGCCCCAATACAACTCAAGCGGTTGCTGCTCCATGGTGCGGCCATCGACACCGTAGTGACTAGGCGCATCAGCGTGCGAACCCAAATGAACCGTGGCGCGCATCGCGCTTAGTGTGACCACATCGCCGCGCTTCATATCAAACGCGACCTCTCGCGTCACGGGCACATCGCCAGGCCACACAGCCAATTTGCTTGAAATACAAGGTGAAATATCAATAATTTTCTGGTTCATGCGCGCTCAACTTTGCATGGCAAGACGACCGCCATCAACAGGCAAATTAATTCCATTCACATAACTGGCCGCGGGTGACGCAAGAAATAAAACCACCGCCGCAATTTCACTGGCCTCACCAAACCTGCCGGCTGGAATAGTTGCAAGCGCCTCGCGCTCAACGGCGTCAACCGTGGAGGAATTTTTTGTGGCGCGACCTTTAAACAAACTCTCCAGCCGCGCCGTGCGCGTGAAGCCGGGCAACACGGTATTGGCGGTAATTCCAAACGCGCCAAGTTCGCCAGCGATGGTGCGCGACCAATTAGCAACCGCCGCACGAATGGTGTTGGACACGCCAAGCCCGCGAATAGGCGTAACCACCGACGTGCTGGTGATGTTGATCACGCGGCCAAACTTGGCCGCTTGCATTCCAGGCACGCACGCCTGAACAATGGCTTGACCCGTGAGCACATGCATTTCAAATGCGCGCGTAAAATCTTCAGGCGCCGCATTCACAATTGGGCCAGCCGCGGGACCGCCAGTGTTGTGCACCACAATGTGCACCGCGCCGTGCGCACCAACATGGTCACCCACCGCCTTGGCCACCGCGCGCCAATCGGAATAATCCATGATCAATACTCTATGTTTTTGCGCCACACTATTGATCAGAGGTAATTGCGCCAGCACTTGCTCAAGCGCCGCGCCATCACGCCCAACAACCGTGACCGACGCGCCCGCTTGCGCCAACGCATGCGCGCACGCGCGGCCAATACCTTGCGTAGCACCGCCAACAAGCGCGTGTTTGCCCACCAGCGATATAGATTGCGGAATTTCCTGAGCGTTCAAGTTCATATATGAAAGATTAGCCAATTGCCCAATTTGGTGAGCGACTTCATGGCGGTTCATTCACGCCTACAACTTTCACACATCAACAAAAAATTGCACCACACGCAAACGCGCGCATTGGCCGCGCCGCTTCAAGTCACATGGGCCCAGTCATGCTCTCAGGCTTCATGACCTTGTCAAATGTGGCCTCATCAATATGTCCAAGTTCCATCGCGGCCTGCTTCAATGTCAACCGCTTATGGTGCGCATGTTTTGCGATTGAACTTGATTTGTCGTAGCCAATGTGCGGCGTGAGCGCGGTGACCAACATTAAACTTTCGCGCAGCAATTGCGCCACGCGATCCGCGTTCACCACAATTCCTTCCACGCAGAATTCGCGGAAGGCGTGGCACGTTCCCGTGAGCAACTCGCATGAGTGCAACACGTTCAGCGCAATGACCGGCTTGAACACGTTCAATTCAAAATTGCCTTGGCTTGCCGCAAATTGCACGGCGGCATTGTTGCCAAACACTTGTACACAAACCATGGTCATGCTTTCACTTTGAGTTGGATTCACCTTGCCCGGCATAATGCTGCTGCCGGGCTCGTTCTCTGGAATAGAAAGTTCGCCAATGCCGCAGCGC
>SYAD01000234.1 GCA_005789005.1 Planctomycetia bacterium
ACCGCCAATTTCCCGCAAAATAAAGCCCCAACCGCCAGGACCGGGATTGCCTGAACACGCGCCATCTGTGAATAAATCAAAATTTTGCACGCCTTCAATGTACGCTTAATTCAACTGCGCCTGCGTCAATTTGATAGTAAATGATGCTTGACAAAAGAAGGGTTTCGACTACCTTTGCCGATCCACCACTTTGAGAAAAAGCCATGACACCAGCATTTAGACAATCACCAGGCCGAACCCGACGACGACGCTCCCACAACGCGATCAAGGCAACTCACACTGTCTTATGCCCAAACTGCGGCGCCGCAAAGCGTCCGCACAGCGCATGCTCAAGCTGCGGCTATGTTCGACCAGGTCTGCAACTCAAGACCGGTCAGATAGGTCAATAATTCATGCGACTTGGCGTGGATGTCATGGGCGGCGACAATGCGCCCGACGAGATCCTGAAGGGCTGCATCGCCGCGCTTCCAAAGCTTGCGGCTGACGATGAACTTGTCCTTTACGGCGATCGACGCGTCATTGAAGAAACATTCAGCGAGCGCGGCATTTCAGACAAGCGCCTGACGATTGTCGCAACCACCGAAGTGATCGGCATGGATGAGTCACCTGTTGAGGCGATTCGTTCCAAGCGCGACGCGAGCATGGTTGTGATGGCCAAGGACGCAAGTCCAAAAAATGAAAATAGACTTCACGCCATTGTGAGCGCGGGCAACACCGGCGCCATGGTGAGCGCTGCGCAAATGCACATGCGTCGCATTCCAAATGTGGTGCGCCCTGGCATTGCGGTGACGGTTCCAACCTTCGCTGGCGCCGTGGTGTTGATCGATGTTGGAGCCAATATCGAGCCAAAACCAGTGCATTTGGCGCAATACGGAGTGATGGGCGCCATCTACGCCAAGATCGCTTGCAATATTGCAAATCCGCGCGTGGCCATTATGAATGTGGGCGGCGAAGAAGCCAAGGGCACCGACGACATTCGACTTGCGCGCGACATGCTGCGCGCCGCCAGTGGTTTAAATTTCACCGGCTTTGTCGAAGGCCGCGGTGTGTTTGACGGCGAAGCCGATGTGGTGATCACCGACGGCGTGGTTGGAAATGTCATGATTAAACTTGCGGAAGGACTTTCCAAAGGCATCTTCAAAGCGCTTGCGCGTGAAGTGTTGGCGATTGATCCAGAACTTGCGTCGCGTCTTGAACCAGTGGTGAAAAGTTTGTACGCCAAACATGACTATCACGAATTTGGTGGCGCGCCACTTCTTGGCGTGAATGGCATCGCGTTGATTTGCCACGGATCAAGCCAAGCGCGCACAATTATGAACTCCATCACGCGCATGAAAATGTTCGCGGCTTCTGATATCAACGCGCGAATGAGCGAGCAACTTGGCCTGATGCGTATTTCCGACGAGGTCTCTGCGTGATCAAGCCTTCCGGCGCGTGCGGCGTCCGGATGGCGGGAACTGGTTCCGCTGTTCCGGAAAAAATTCTCACCAACGACGATCTGTCACGCATTCTGGACACCACCGACGAGTGGATCACGCAGCGCACTGGCATTCGCTGCCGCCGCGTCAGCGATCAATCAAAAGAAGGCACATTTACCCTGTCGCGCGACGCTTTGCGCCGCGCGCTTGACGCCGCATCCATGAAGGCATCCGACTTGGATTTGCTGATCATTGGAACGTGCACCGCTGAAATGCGCTGTCCAAGTTTGGCGTGCCGCGTGGCTGGCGACGTTGGCGCGATCAACGCCGGCGCGTTCGATGTGACCGCGGCCTGCAGTGGATTTGTCTACGCGCTGAATGTTGCGGAGACGATGGTGCGCTCGGGCCGGTACAAAAATGTTGGCGTGATTGGCGCCGACGCCATGAGCACCATGGTCGACTATCAAGATCGCTCCGTCAGTATTTTATTTGGCGACGCTGCTGGAGCCGCGATTCTTGTGCCCGACCCAGACCTGAACCGCGGATGCATTTATCAAACGCTGGGCTCCGATGGCCGCGACTGGACTGGCTTGTACATTCCAAATCGCGCGCAAGAAGTTCCGGAGGCCGACAAGGACAACCCAATTCGTCTTGGATATTTGCGCATGGATGGCCGCGAGATTTTTAAATTTGCCGTGACCAAATTCCGCGAAGTGATCGCCGACGCGTTGGAGAAAACCGGGCTGACCGCCGACGACATCAGTCAAATTGTGTGCCACCAAAGCAACGCGCGCATTATTGAGAACGCGATTGAAAAATTAAAATTGCCGCGCGACAAGGTGCTGATCAACATTGATCAATATGGAAATTCCAGCTCCGGAAGCGTTGGCTTGTGCCTAGATCAAGTGTGGCGCGCCGGCAAAGTTCCAGCGGGAAAGCCCATGATTTTGGTGGCTTTTGGTGGCGGCGTCACTTGGGCTAGCAATGTGTGGAATGTTTAATTTTGCACGATCAATATGTTCGCGTCGCTGATTTTTTTCATGTTCGTTCAGTGGATTTCCACTTTGGAGAATTCAAATGAGTCTCAATGCAATTTTTCTAGCGCCTGGCCAAGGCGCGCAAAGCGTGGGCATGGGCAAATCATGGCGCGACGCAAGTCCCGCCGCTGGCGAAATTTTTGCGCAGGCCGATCACATCGCCCACTTTGAAGGCGGTCGCACGCTGAGCCAACTTTGCTTTGAAGGGCCCGCCGAGCGTCTGAATCAAACCGATGTCAGCCAGCCCGCGCTGTTGGTGTGCGCCATCGCGTGCCACGGCGCGCTTGTGGAGCAACATGGAGCGATCAATATTTCTGGAACGCTTGGACTTTCTCTTGGCGAGTACACGGCGCTGGCATTGGCGGGCGCGTTCACTTGGCAGGACGCGCTGCGGCTTGTTCTTATTCGCGGTCGACTGATGCAGCAAGCGGCCGTTGCCAGCCACGGCGGCATGGTGGCGCTGATTGGCGCCGACGAGGAAAAAGCCAACGCGGTGTGCGCGGCCGCGGCGCAAAGCGATGTGCTAGTGCCCGCCAACTTCAACGCGCCGGGACAAATTGTTTTAAGCGGCCACGCTCTGGCATGCGATCGAGCCTGTGTTGAAGCCAGCAAAATTGGCCTGCGCGCAAGCAAACTCACGGTTGCGGGCGCGTTTCATAGCCCGCTTATGGCGCCGGCGGCGCAAGGCATGGCCAAGGCTTTGGCCGATGTTGAAATCGCCCCGCTTCGCTGCCCTGTTTGGAGCAATGTCACAGGAAAACCGCATCAAATCAACGACGCGGCAAGCGTGCGACAATTGCTGGTGGATCAACTTGTGCAACCCGTGCGCTGGGACGCTTGTTGCGCCGATATGATCGCATGGCGCACGGCGCAAGGCTTGAGCGAGTCATGCAAAATTCATGAGCTTGCGCCTGGCACCGTGTTGCGCGGTTTGATGCGACGGATTGATAAAGCCACCGAGGTCACCACACATGATTCAGTTGCGGAAACTCAAAATGCTAAAAGTTAATTTAAATTCAACATGCCGCGCCGCCCTTTCGTTGAGCGCCCTTATATTTCTTGCGCCAGCGTGCGGCAAGACCGAGGTGAAGCAAGCCGAAGTTGTTGAGGTGAAGGAAGTCGTGGTTGAGGAGGCTCCCAAAGAATCCATCAACGACATCATCAAGCGCCTTGGTATTGACAAGCGCGTGAAAGTTGAGGACGCGGACAAGCCCCCCGCCGACGTGAAGCAAGCCGAGTCCGTGCTTGTGTTCTTTGACGCAATGGTTCGCGGCGACGCGGAAAAATTATCCCCACTCATGTGCAAGTTGGATCAAGCGGTTTTAGCCGACATGAACAAAACTGATCAATGGAAATCCGCCACGCAAAATATTTCACGCGTGAACGTTGGCTGGACCGCTGGCTCTGAATCTGGATCGCTCAACGTTCTTGGCTTCTACACCGTGGGCGACGGATTCGCCGCGCAACTTTGGTCACTTTCGCCCGCGGAGACCGACAAACCATCGATCATGACCGCGCTGCCATCGCCGGCAAAAATAGATGAAAAGTTGCAAGGCA
>SYAD01000024.1 GCA_005789005.1 Planctomycetia bacterium
CATATTGCTTGATCAAGGTCATGTGTTTTTTTCGTTTACATCTATGGAAGAAGAAATGTTGCAAGCTGTGGGAACGGCAACCAACAAATCCATTCCACATCGGGGCAATTTTTGTGCGGTTTCAAACCACATAAGAAAAGCCAGATTGAAATTTCTCACGTTGAGCTCTTTCAATCTCACCGCTGGCAGGCGTTTTCTGCCGTTTGGAACTACCGCCATTTCAAAATGGTTTGGTGATTATTTGAGTCTTATGACTCAAGGAGTTTTACTATGCGTACTCAAACATTTATTTCTTCAATGGTTGGTGTTGCTGCGGCTGTGGCCGTGGCGGGTTCGGCGCAAGCGGCAGTGGTGGAATTTAATTTTAATCTGAACGCTTATTCTTGGCCTGTTGGGGGTGGCCCCGGACCTTTGGTTGGCATCGCGGCGAAAATCAACAGTGGCTCAGCTTCAATTCAGAGCATCACGGGTGCGACAACTACCAGCGGGACTCCCAATCCCCTCCAACCGTATGGCCTTCCATCGGGTTGGTCGCAGCAGACTTTAGCGACTTCGTTCACGGCGGGCACCGTTACGGCCAATTCCAGCCAGTACGGATTTGTGCGCGGTGGCGGCGGCAGCACCTACAGCACCGCCAATGGCCACAACACTAACCTTGACACCGGCGGAACTGGTATCGGATACACGGTCACTTGCCTCCTCGATGCTGGATATACGCCTGTGAATGGCAACAAAATCGAACTGATAACGACCATGTTCAAGCAATCGAACGGTGGTACCTTTGTCCAGACGAGCAATACTTTCACGTTCGACGGGACCAACTGGAACCGCGTAGGAAATTCCACTACCCCTTCCGTTTGGGTTGTGGAGGTTAGCGGCACCTTCGACCAGTTCTCTGCGGCTGTAGTCCCCGCCCCAGGCGCGGCGGCTTTGATCGGTCTTGCTGGTCTTGTGGCCGGCCGACGTCGACGCAACTAACTTGTAAATCTCTTTCGGCTTTCGCCACGTGCCTTACCCGCACGCGGCGGAGCCACATGAGATAAGTCGCTTGTACTTTCATTGACACTTTCACTGACACTTCGTCACTTCACTTCAAATAAAAATCGCTTACATCGCCGTGTAAAACGCACGCGGCGGTGAAATTCCCAGCCCCTAAGCTTCAAACCTTGGGGGCTTTTTATTTGGTATTCAAATTTAATTATCTTGCGGCCGCGAATGATCCACACGCCGCGCGGCGCGCCAACACCACAGGCCCGCGGCAATGGCCACGATGACCGGCCACAACACCACGTTCAGAATGAGAAGCCGCTGACCTAGCGCGTCCACTTCTTGGCGCAAACCATATTGCACGCCGCGCAATTCCTTGCGGTACGCGTTCACTTTAGTTTGCAGTTGCGCCAACTCCGCTTGTTGCTCGGGACTTAATTTGCCGGGGCCAGTTTCGCCGCCAGTCATTTTCTCCTGCAACTGCGCGATGTTCATTTCGGTCTGACGAACTTCTAATTGCAAATCTTTTTCACGCGCGATGTATTTGGCCTCCGCGGTCTTGCGCAACTCCTCCACAATTTCAAATGGCCTGCGGAAACCGCCGCGCGAACGCAGCGTTGCCACCGCGGGGTCGCCGGCCATGCGCTCTAGCAAACCAATAATCAGCGGACCGTTGTCGGAGAACGCTTTCTTCATTCCTGTTTGCGGGTCCACGCTCACCCACGTTTCGTTGGCCAGCAAATCCGCGTCTGCAATAATGACAATGTTGGCGTTGCCAATAGCGGGCGTGAACAAACTTCCAATGGGGCCTGTGATCCACGCGGCAAATACGCGGCGCACGCCGTCGGGCTTCAAGTCGCGCAACAATTGCTCCGCGTCGCCAAAGTAGCCAAGCTTCAGCGATTGAATCAGTTGCGATTTATTGCTTGAGAAAATCAGCGGCTCAATTTTTGGCGCAACGCCAGCAGGCGGATCTTTCAGTTTCTGAATTTCACCAACGCTTTTGAAATTGATCGCCTCAAAGCGGTTCATCAACGGATCGGTTTGATTCAGCGCCGCGCGAGTGAGGCTAAGCCACGCAACGTAATTCAATTCGCGCATGGTGTTGCCGGGACCAGGCGTTTGAATGCGCGTTGTGAAATTCATATCCCCCACCGTCATGTCGCGCGGAATGTCCAAGCCCCACGCGCGCAACAGCGGAAAGTCGTAGGTGGTTGCGGAAACTTTCGCACCCATTGCGCGCGAGTCCGGGTGCTGATCGGTTTCCGCAAATGGATCGGCTAACACAACCAGCGGCTTGCCCGCAACGGCCCACGCGTCAATGGATCGCAACATGGACTCCGGCAATTTGCGCGGCTGCACCAACAACAGCGCGTCGATACCCGTTGGCAATTGCGCGGCGTTGTCGGCAATTTCAACCAAGTCAAACAACTCGCGCATTTGTTCAACCACAAACGGCGCGGGACTTGGCTCGCCCATGGAACCATCTTGCAACATGCGCGCGGGCTGCAACGGCATGCACGAAAGCAAACCAACTTTTGGTTTCACAGTTCGACCAACCGTGGCAATGGCTTTGGCAACTTCGTATTCAATAAATGAATCGCGATCAGACATGAACACCGGAATTACTTTTTCGCGCAGGCCAGGACCCGTGACAACAAGACCAAGAATGGCGGTGCCGCCAGCGTTGTTCACGGGCTGCACAACAAGGCCGGCAATGCGCGCGGCGTCCTCATCTTCGCTGAATGGTTGCGGATTGATCACGCGCAACTGCAACTTGCCATTGGAAAGACTGGCAAGCTCGCTGAGATATTCCTCCACGCGCTGAGAATGCGCGCGCAACTCCGGAATGTCGGCGATGGATTCACGCGAGGCGTACAAATCCAATTTCACGGGATCCTTCAGCGAGCGCAAAATGGCGCGCGTTCCTGGGGAAAAACTATAAAGGCCTTCGCTGGTGAAATCAAAGCGCCAACCCACCAGCGCGAATGTGGCAACGGCGTTGAGCACAATCACGGCCACCAGAATCAGCGCGATGGCGCCAAGACTTCCAGATCGTCCAGAGTGATTTACATGCGTGGCGCTTTTGTTCATTTAGAACCTCGCCAATCAAGTAGCAACACATTCACCCACAACAACGCGAACACCACGGAGATTGGATACAGCACGTCGCGCGCGTCGAACACGCCGCGAGTGAGTCCGTTGAAGTGCGTCATGGCGCTCATGGATGCCAACGATTCAATGACCCACTTGGGCGACCACTGTGCGAAGAAATCTTGCACAATGGAGAAGCCGGTCAACAATAAAATAAAACACGCGGCCACGGAAAGCACGAACGCAACGACCGAGTTGCGCGTGCACGCCGACAAACACACGCTGACTGAAAGCAACGTTCCAAACAACATTGCGCTGGCAATGTAGCCCGCCAAAATCACGCCGTGGTCTGGTTCGCCCAGCCACGCAATGGTGATCCACAGCGGAGTGGTCAGCAGCAACGCCACGCATGCAAAGGCCCACGTCGCCAAGAATTTTCCCAGCACCATGTCGCGGGTGGTCAACGGCAGCGTCATTAAAAGTTCAATCGATCCACTGCGGCGCTCATCGGACCACAAGCGCATGCCAAGGGCCGGCATGAAAAACATTCCAAGCCACGGTTGCCATTGAAAGAATGAGCGCAGGTCGGCTTGACCGCGCGTGTACAAGCCCGCCATTTGAAATGACAGCAGCGCGGCGATGGCCACGAACATGACAATGAACACGGCGGCCACGGGCGTGGCGAAATATGCCGCAAATTCCCTGCGAAACACGCTCATAGTGCGGGCGAACGCGCTTGGTGTTGGCGGCGGGCCGAAATTATTTTGTGCCGCGGATACAAGTGCCGCATGCGCAACAGCCGGCGCACCATCTTGCTTGCTTGATCGATCACGCGCTCTGCTCATGCGCGCTCCTTGCTGTTCATCGCGGTCAGCGTTCTGAAAATATGGTCAAGGCGATTGTGCTCC
The DNA here is from genome assembly GCA_005789005.1 of Planctomycetia bacterium. Classification (GTDB taxonomy): domain Bacteria; phylum Planctomycetota; class Phycisphaerae; order Phycisphaerales; family SM1A02; genus SYAC01. The sequence goes on from SYAD01000024.1 coordinate 3,990, forward strand.
ACGCCGGCTGGAACACGCGCGTCAAGTTCCTTGGGAGTTCCATCAAACACCATGCGACCACGATTGATAATCACGGCGCGCGTGCACACCGCCTCCACTTCCTCAAGAATGTGCGTGGACAAAATAATGGCGCGATCCTTGCCAAGGTCGCGCACAAGTTGGCGCACCTCAAACTTTTGATTGGGGTCAAGTCCGTCGGTGGGTTCATCTAGAATCAGCACTGGCGGATCATGCAGCAACGCCTGCGCAATTCCAGTGCGTCGCTTGTAGCCCTTGGAAAGTGTTTCAATGCGCTGGCCGCGGCACGGCTCCAAATGCACGCGCGCCACAGCAAGGTTCACGCGCTGCGCAACTTCGCCGCCGCGATAACCACGAGCGCGCGAGGTGAACGCAAGGAAATCTTCCACGCGCATTTCGCTGTACGCAGGCGCGCCTTCGGGCAAATAACCAAAGTTGCGCTTGGCGCCCAATGGGTCAATGGCCAAATCAACGCCCGCAATTTTCACGGTGCCAGCGTCGGGTTGCAAAAATCCTGTGAGCATTCGCATAGTGGTTGATTTGCCCGCGCCGTTTGGCCCCAAGAAACCAAGCACTTGCCCGCGCGCCACGCAAAGATCAATTCCGCACACGGCTTCAAGCGTGCCAAAACTTTTGCGCAATCCGGTGGCTTGAATCAAATTGGCGGGCGTGTCCACCGATCAACTTTACCATTGCGCCAAACGTTTGTAGGATTCACGCCGCAAACAATCAACACCTTGAAACTATAAGATTTGCCAATGAATCCCCGCGCGAGTCAACTGAACGACAACAAGCTTTCGCGCCAAGATGTTTTTATTGCGATTCTATTTGCGGCACTCGCGCTTGTGCTGCGGCTGATGTACTTGTTGCACTCGCTCGATTGTGCGTGGCCACATTCCCGGCTGTACGAAGGCGACGCGCCCGTGTGGGCGCAGTGGGCAGCGAAACTAAATCTTGGGCAACCATTTGAATACGACCTTGCATTCCGAACGCCTGGCGTGGCGTGGATGTTGCATTGGCTTGGCTTCATTGCCACGCCATTCACCAGCGCCAAAATAATCTGGTGCGTCATCAGCGCCGTAACCACCGGACTTTTATATTTGGTTGTGGCGCGCTGGTTCTCGCGGCGCGCCGGAATAATCGCCGCAACATTGTTCGCGGTTTCGTTTGGTTCATTCATGTTGGCGACATCGCTGAACAACGAGGCGCCGTACGCGTTTCTGCTTGTAGCCATTATTGGCGCAACACTGCGGTGGATTGATGGGCCAACATTCGTGTGGTCGCTTCTGTTGGGCGCGTTGCACGGATGCGCGCTGTTATTGCGAGCTGAACATTTGCTTTTGCTGGCTCTGTTGTTGATGTACGCCGCGTGGCGCGCGCGCACAAGCGGCGCGTCTTTCACGCCAGTCGCAAACACGCCACACAATAAACCAACGCCAACATTGCAAGCAAACGCGCTTGTGAATGTGGCACTACACAGCGCGCTAGTGCTTACCGCCGCACTTGCGCTATGTGTTCCATGGACCATTCGCTCGCACAACGCCGCGCACAAATTCAACACCGACGCGCCGCCTATTTTCTTCGCCACGGCGCAACCGCCTTGGACACCCGCGGCCATCGCATACTTAAATCGCTTGCCCGCCTTTGCGCGCGCCGGAAACTTTGCCTTCATGTGCGAATTAAATAAGCGCAGTGGATTGATGGTGGTGGACGACACAGACGTGCGCGCGTTCTTTGAACGCGAGTGGAACTACACGCCCGAGCCAATCGCTGAGTGGTCGCTGATTTCGCTCAAGGGCCCGCTTGATTTTGCGCTGGCCAACCACGCGCAAGCCAACGGCGGTTTCAGCAACGCGGGGCTAGCTGATGGCCATGACTTGAACGCAATTTTTTCACTCGCGCGCCCCAGTCACACGCGTTTGGTAAATCACGGCTACGAAATTGGACTGGATTACATTCGCGCTGATCCTGAGCGCTGGTTCACGCTGGCACGCGAAAAGCTGGCGCGGTTTCAAGATGGCGCCACGCTTGGATTGTTCGCCAACGATTGGCCGCACAACGCGAAGCATGTTCGCCGCCCTGTTGATCTTGCCACGCCCATTCGTTTTGACGCGCCCGTGTGGAATTACGCCGTGCTTGCGTCGCTTGCCATTGGCGCGTTCTTTGCGTGCCTGCGCCGCGGCGGCTTGATTTTGATTTTAGTTGTGGCCTACAAAATTGCAGTCACGATCGCGTTCTATGGATACGCGCGCCAAGCCGTTTCCATTGCGCCCGTGTTGTTCACACTCACCGCGCTATGCGTTGATGCGGCGTGCATGCTTGCGCCGCGAACTCGATTGTTTCGCTGGCCCGCGGTCGCCGCATTGGCCTCGCTGTTTATAGTCGCCGCCGTTCAAACCATGCATCTGCCGCGCTTCAACCCGAAAGCCGCCACAATTTCGGGTCGCATTACAGCAACGCCTCAGTGGGGCGCGGGCGCATTCGAGTCGTTTGACCAACTGGTGCTTGAGCCGCAGCGCGATTAATTCGCAACGCCACACAAGCACCACTTGGCAAATTTAGAATTGCGTTTAAATTACCCATCAACCATGACGCAGTTCCGGCCGTTCTATAAACAAGTCCAGGCGCACTACGACTTGTCCAATGATTTCTTCGCGCTGTTCCTGGATTCATCCATGACCTACAGCTGCGCGTACTTTGCGCGCCCCGAAATGTCGCTGCATGAGGCGCAACTTGCAAAGATTGATCTGTCACTAGGCAAGTGCGATTTACCGCGCACAGTTGCGACGGCGGGCACAGGCGCACAAACAACCACTGCAACCACGCCCGCGCCAACTGCTATCAATCCGAGCAACGCTGCGGCAACAAACACCCCCGCCACCACTCGCATGAAATTGCTTGACATTGGTTGCGGCTGGGGCGCCACCGCGCGCCGCGCTGTTGAGAATTTCAATGTTGACGTAATCGGCCTCACGCTGAGCAAAGAACAACACGCACTCATCACGCAATCTGTCGCCAACCCTGCCACTCACATTGACTTTCGCCTACAAGGCTGGGAAGAATTCACCGAACCCGTTGACCGCATCATTAGCATTGGCGCGTTTGAACATTTCCGCGCCGAGCGCTACGAAGCCTTCTTCACGCGCGCGTTTTCTCTGCTTCCGCGCGGCGGCCGCATGATGCTCCACACCATTGTGCAACCAGACATCAATGAACTTCGTCAACGCGCCATTGTGGTGGACCACGAAGCCGTCACGTTCGCCAAGTTTGTTTGCAAGAACATTTTTCCTGGCGGGCAACTGTGCTCGCCGCAAGTGATCGCGCGCCACGCCACCAACGCCGGCTTCACGCTGACTCACAGCGAATCACTGCGCCTTCACTACGCGCGCACGCTTGACATGTGGGCGGACAATCTGCGTGCGCGCCGCCAAGAAGCCATCACCATCACCAACAAAGAAACCTACGACATGTACATGCATTACCTCACTGGTTGCGCTCACTATTTTCGCACCGGCCACAATGACGTGATGCAGTTCACGTTGCTGAAACCCGCTTAAAATGATCCAAGCAACAAAATTAAGATTCAAGGCTGATTGCCCACTCAGTCACTACAATTCACTTTGGATATTCGATTCTAATGCCAAAAAAAGCGCTTGACATTCAACAAGCGGGATTGATTGACATGATCTTGGATTTTCCGGCTATGTCACTGTGGGAACTTCTACGCCGCCATGGCAAACCACTCAGCATTTCCGAAATTGCACAATGGGTCGCGAGTGATCCAGCCACCGTTCGTAGCGGAATCGATCGACTTCTTACATTTGCGTTGGTGGAAACCGTGCCCGCAGGCAAGCGCCACAAGAACATCACTTACCGCACCACCCCGCTAAAGTTGGATGTGGCTTGGAGCGCGGACGATCCCGCGGATAAAATTCTCATGCAACGCATCGTTGAGCGGCTGAAATCCTACAACGCGGAATTGTTTGAGGCGGGATCACTGCTGAAGCGCGCCTATCAAAAAGGTGATTGGTTGAAATTCTTTTGCACGCCGGTATGTCTGAATGAAGCCGATCTTGTGGAATTGCGCCGCCGCGTTGGTGAAGTTGTTGACTTTGTGAATATGATCATTGACACACCCGCGTACGCCACGCACAAAAATAGCTCGCCAACAATCCCTCCGCCGTTGTGCAACTACAACCTTTCAATTCGCGTGCAGCCTTTGCACCATCCAGTGGCGCCACAGCCAAACATTTCACTGGTGCCGCGTGAAACCGCGGCCACGCGTAAAATTAAAAATGCCAAAGCCACTTCAAAGTTAGGTGGCAACTCCCCGCTATCGCACCGAGAAAAACAAATTGCAGTGGCGATTAGCAGTGGCCACAAACAAGCTGAAATTGCCAAGCAACTTGGACTTTCCCCCTTCACGGTTGGCACTTTCACCAAACGCATTTATCTCAAGCTTGGAGTTCACAATCGCGTTGAATTAGCCAACAAAATACACGGATTCGAACGCGGCAACTCAAGATAATTGAAACGACTGCTTGCGAATCAATCGCGCATGTTCACAATGTATTCACTCTCAATGTATTGAATCTGTGATTCTGCATTTAGGGACATGCGCCAAATGCGACCAACAATCCACCTACGTCTGCGCTGTCCACACTCCCATTGCTATCCAAATCAGCGGGGTTGCCAGGATCGCACGGTCCGAATTCACTCAGCATGACACCTATATCCGCGCTGTCCACAACAAGGTCGCCATTCAGATCACCCACACACGCGCTCTTCACCAAAGCAATGGTGTAACCCGAACCAAGCGCCATTTCCAACAGCTCGCCAGCGGGAATATTTCCCACATCCGATTCGCCGTCATAGTTGGTTCCCCACATACTCACTTCGCCCGTATCAAGAACTCCAGCGGCATGATCCACTCCAGCATAAATACGCGCCCACGATGTGCCATCTGGTCGACCAGGAATATCGCATTGACCAAAATAATTGTCGCCCCATCCAACCACTTCGCCGTCGCTCTGAATGGCGATGACAAATGTTCCATTGAAAGAAATAGCGGTGTATGTCACGCCCTCTGGCAACTCAGGAACATACTGTTCGCCAAACCAGGGAAAGCCCCACGCCAAAATCTGGCCATCACTGCGAAGCCCAAGCGTGACGCGAAAGCCAACCACAACATCGGTCCATGTCACGCCTGTTGGCAACGCGGGCGGCGTTAACAATGTGGCGCGCTGGGCCACCGTGTAGTCGGGTTCATATGCGCCCCAACACACCAACACGCCATCATTGCGCACGCCCGCGGCATGTGAAAAACCAGCGGAAACACGCGTGTAATACTTGCCCGTTGGCGGCGTTGGCACATCGGCTTGACCCACCGCATTGCGCCCCCAGGCAAGCAATCGGTGATCGTCCGTGAAACCATATCCAGTGTTTGGACCGGAACGCACTTGCACAAATTTGTGACCAGCGCCCGCCGAAGGCACTTGGCATTCACCATTGGTGTCACTGCCCCACGCCATGATTATTCCATTTTCTAAAAGCGCGTAGCCCGTTCTGCGACCCGCCGCCACTTGCGTAATGTCATCGCGTGATGTGGGCGCGTTGGTGATTTGCAAATAAGAGTCATCGCCAAATACGGCAATAGTGCCACCCGCCAACGCGGTTGTGGGCAGAAGCGCACATGACAGGAATGACATGAATGACATGAATGACATGAACGCGGCAGACAATTTGAAAGGCATGAAATCTCCAGAGGAATTAAATTTCAAACACAACATTTCTACCCGCCGCACACCAGCAGTGAATCACGCGCGCTTGCCCCGCAAATGTCCAAAGAGGTCGCAAGCGCGCGTATTCACTTTGCATCAAGCACGTCGACGTTTTGCCACCAAGCCAGCCAAACCCATCAGCGCAACCGCGCCAGGCGCAGGCACTGGCACAGCGGACAGTGACAAGTTATCAAAATAGCCGTAACCGTTGTTGGTTGTGCTTCCTCCACTGGCAAGATCGGAGGTTGTAAACAACATGGAGGCGAACACCGACCCCTTGTTGGTGGTGGTGTATGAAGCCACAAGCGCGCCGTCCACATATGCCAGCGTTTCGCCAGTAACAGAATTCCAATCCTGCCTTAATGAATGCCACGCGTTGAGCGAAACCGTGGTGGAGGTGTTGGTGCGATTGGCCAGCGCGTAACCGCTGTTGCTTGTCCACACTTGCCCAGTGTTGCTAATCATTAAACCAGCGGCCACTTCAAACGAGGACTTGTGAGACATCAATCCAAAACTTGACGCCATGGTTTGGCCGCCCAACACATAGACATCAAGTTCCGTGCGCAAGATGCTGTTGCCGCCCGCGCTAGCGGCCGCCCACTTGCCGCTGTTGGCAAGATCCAAGTAACCCTTGGTGCGACCTGCGCTGAGATATTTTTCCGTGGTGCCTTGCACTGCTTTGCCGCTACCAGATGGAGTAGTCACTACCGACATGGCCAATTGACCAGAGTTCACGGAGCCCGTTGTGGCCCATGTGCCGCCGATGCCTGACCATGCAGTATTTGTGTTTAAATTGCCAGTGCTATAGCTGTCAAAATCAGTTGCGTAAATAACGCCCGCGGATGCGCTCATGGGGAGTGCGGATACAACGCCAGAAACCAAAAACTTTGAAACCATATTCATGTGAGGGACTCCAAAATGTTGAAAGGGAACCAAATGGGAAAATGTAAGAATGGGATAGAAAGGGATAATGCGAAGTAACAACACAACCTTGACACGGATTTAATTTGCGTCAACTTATAACTAGATGCATTTGCGGCAATAATTGAATACAACACCGCTGTACCGTGAAAAAGGCACAAATTTTTACGGTATTTATTGATTATTGGCGCATTCGGCACCGAGACATGGCGGGCGAATAGCGTGAGAAATTCAGGCAGATTACAGAACGCAATTCATACATACGCCCGCGCCTTACAAGGTCTTCTTGCGCGCGTCCAACTTCTGTTTGTACTTGGCGCGGTCTTCGGCTTCTCGTTTGCCGCTCACGGGTATGCCAGTTTCAAAGTAAATGCCTTGTGCCAACGCCATGCGCTTGAGTTGCTCACGCGACTTTTCCATGCGCACATGATTTGTCCGCGCGCTCTTCATGGCGCCGGATAATTGCGTGTCCACATCGCTGGCGGAAATCTGCGCGACAATTTTTCCGGCGGCGCCAAATATGTCTGGTTCAATAATCAACACGCTGTCTATGGTCATTGGATTGATGGTGGTGTTGCTGCTCGAAGTATTCGCTGCGCCGTTATTCGTGGCACTTGTAAATACAAGCGACTTTGTATTTGCGGCATTTGCGTATGTGAAAAATCCTTGAAAGTCTTTGCTCCACGCAAGCTTTGCAACTTTGGCTTCCAGCGCGGCGCGCGCGGCGGCGTCTGAAGCCACCACAAGCACCAACGGTTGCAAATCCGCCGACGCAACGGCCAGCCCCAACTTGGCGCTCAGCGTTACTGGCAACATTGGAGTTTGCGCCACATCAGTGGCAACATACTTCGCCGCCACTTCATTCATTTGCTTCACCATGTCGGCGGTGTCGCCAAACAATTCACTTGGTCCGCGCCCCAATCCCTGCACTTTCAGCGCGGGCTCGCCCTGCGGCGTCAAAATTGCGAACGCGGTATTCACAGGATTGCCGCGCAACTTCTCAATGAACGCAGCCTCCGATTGCGACTCATATGAAGTGAGTCGAATGCACACAAATTTCTGCGCCACTTCAATGATGTCGTTGTGCGTGAGCCAGCCGTCGTCAATTTTCTTTTTGCCAGGACACCACATGCCCGACACGCCCGAGCAATGCGGCGCGCCCGTGACAAACAGAATCGGCTTGTTGGTGCGCTTGGCCTCCGCAAGCCCGCGCTCCAAAGTTGCGTACCACTGAATCGCGGGGTCCTTGCCCGTTGCGGGACTTGTGGTCTTGGTCTCTGGCCCGCCGCCATTTGGCGGACCGCCCCTGCCACCATTTTGGCCGCCAGTTTGACCACCATTTGGACCACCTTTGGCGCCACCCTTGCCTCCACTTGTTTGACCGCCTTGCGCTGAATTTTTTGCGGAGCGCCCCGTGAAGTTGCTTGCGCTCATGGTCTGCGCCAAAGTCGCACAAGACATAAACACGCACGCAAATAAACAGGTCAACACGCGCCGCGGTAAAAGTGCGTTGGTTGCGGCGGGGCTAGATGTTGGTCGAACTTTTTGCATAGCAATCCTCCACCAGAATTGCGCCCGCCCAATATCTTGGGGACAGCGGAGCCGCCCATATTTATAAATCGTTCCAATTATTCAGAACTATTTAGCGGCTCCCCGCCGAAACAGGCGCCGCAGTGGTTGGCGTGTCCGATGATGATTTTTTGTCTTTCGCCGACGACTTATCCGATTCTTTTTTGGTCTTCAAATCGTCGTCGGTCTCGTCTGAATCCAAAGTGTCGCCATCACCTAAAAAACCTATGGATGCAAGCGAGGACATTGCTGGGGGAATAATATTCGCTGGATTGAGCACAGGATTGGATGGAGGAGGTGGTGGCACAACATTCGTAGCGCTGAGATCCAGGATCTGACCAGTTGTACCTGTCAGCAGAGCCGCCGTGATAGACTCTGAATACAGCGACTGTTCAAAGCCGCCCAGTGTTCCAGATCCGTCCACATTGCCGGTTGGATTGGAGAATATGGCTCGACCACCGCTTCCAACCATCACTGGCGCTGTGCTGAAAAACACTTGGCCACCAACCACATAATCAACTGTTGGATCTGTGATTGTTCCTCCGGTGTTGGTGAGGATTGAACCAGATGCCCGCGCGAGCAATGCGATGCTTGAAGATGTCACGCTTAGGTTGCCCACCGCGTTCACGTCGCCCAAGGTCACGCTTGTGGCATTGGCCGCAGCCAAGCTGGCGATCGTGATATTGCCCAAGCCGGTCAACTTATGATTGTGACCCATTTCAAATGTGGTGTTGGAGAATGTGATGTTGTCGCTTGCAACAATGGTGGCGACAGTTGCTGGTGTGGCCAGAAGCGTGTTGGTGTTCAACTTCACATCCACCGCACGCACTGTTGATGCCAGGGCTCCGAAGGTGATGGTATTTCCAAAATTATTTCCACAGTCAACCGTGAAAGTTCCAAGCTGAGTGGTGGCAAGCGTTCCACCAACGGTGTTGTTGAACTGAATATTTCCACTGGCGGTCACGGTTAGGTTTTCGCCGCCAATGGAACCGCTGATCTCACCATCAAACAGAATGTCACCCGTGGCAGCGCCCGCGCCCGTGGTAATTGCAACATTGCCAGTGAGTGTTGTTGCGGACAGGAAAGACACGTTGGCGTTGGCCGTGGTCACATTGCCCGCGGTGACAATTCCAGAATCACCAGACAAGATCACTTCACCACCACTGTTTATGTCTGCTCCCGCGTTTATCGTTAACAGCCCAGCATTGGCCGTTACACGAACGGCGCCGGCGTTTGAAATTGAAGTAGTCACCGTGCTTGTAAGAGTGATCGCATCAGCCGTGGCGGTGAAATTTTGGCCCGCGGAAACTGTCGCAAGTTGCAGGAGTCCATTGCCAGAGCCGTTGGTAATGGCGACATTAAATAATCCAGTGTTGGCCAAGGACACCGCGCCGCCAAAGTTATTGCTTGCATCCGTAAGCGTGATTGAGTTCGCGCCAGCGTTGATGTCTGAAGTTCCCACGATCAC
>SYAD01000235.1 GCA_005789005.1 Planctomycetia bacterium
ATTTGAGAACATGGGCGCCAAGCTTGTGCATCAAGTGGCAAAGAAAACCGCAGACGTCGCTGGTGATGGAACCACCGCCGCCACGGTTCTTGCGGCGGCCATCTTTAATGGTGGCTTGAAGTTCGTAGCGGGCGCGGTGAATGCCGTCGCTTTGCAACGCGGAATTAATCTTGCGGCAACCGCCGCCAGCAACGCGCTGATTGAAATGGCGCAGAAGTGCAAGGGTCGCGCCGATCTTGAGAAGATTGCGACCGTGAGCGCCAACCATGACGCGCACCTTGGCAAGTTGATCGCGGAGGCAATTGACCGAGTTGGCGCCGATGGCGTTGTTGAAGTTGAGGAAGGCAAGACCGCCGACACCACTCTTGAATATGTCGAGGGCATGAGCTTTGATAAGGGCTATCTCTCACCATATTTCATGACGGATCCAAAGAAGGCCGAGTGCGTTCTTGAGAATCCACAAATTCTGATCCATGAGAAGAAGATCTCAAATTTAGCTGATTTGCTGCCGCTTTTGAACAAGATCGCGCAATCGGGCAAGCCCCTGCTCATCATCGCGGAAGAAGTTGAGAACGAGGCGCTCGCCGCTCTTGTCGTCAATCGCTTGCGTGGTGTGTTGCAAGTGTGCGCCGTGAAGGCTCCTGGATTTGGTGATCGCCGCAAGGCCATGCTTGGCGACATCGCCACGCTGACTGGTGGAACATTTATTGCCGAGGATCTTGGACGCAACTTGGAAGATGTCGCGCTGAGCGAGCTTGGTACAGCCAAGCGCGTTGTGATTAGCAAGGAAGAAACTGTCATCGTTCAAGGCGCGGGCAAGAAGAGCGATGTCACCGCGCGCGCCGAGCAAATTAAGGCGATGCATGACAAGAGCACCAGCGAATACGACCGTGAGAAGTTGATGGAGCGTTACGCCAAACTCACCAGCGGCGTGGCGGTGATCAATGTTGGCGCGGCTACGGAGATCGCGCTGAAGGAAACCAAGGATCGTGTTGATGACGCCATTCACGCGACACGCGCGGCGGCCAAGGAAGGGTATGTTCCTGGCGGCGGCGTGGCGTATCTGCGCGCCATCGATGCCGTGACCAAGGCTCGCGGCAAGGCCGAAGGCGACGAGAAGTTTGGCTTTGATATTGTCATCAGCGCCATGCGCATGCCTTGCTGGCAAATCGCCCAGAATTCGGGCGTAGACGGCGATGTCACCGTTGAGAACATTCTTGAAGGCAAGGGTGGATACGGCTACAACGCGGGCATTGGCGAGTACCAAGATTTGGTGAAGGCGGGAATTATTGATCCTGTTTTGGTCACGCGCACCGCGTTGCAAAATGCGGCCAGCATTGCCGGTCTTATGCTCACCACTGATGTGTTGGTGACGGACTTAAAGGACGACACTGATCCTGTTGAGGACAGCATTCACTAATAATCCATGCGTGATGCAATTGGCACAATGCAAATGGATTTGATTCGGTCTTGACCCAGGGACCGAGTCGGCAATAAAAACCGGCTCGGTCCCTTTTTCTTTCTTAACAACAGCGGAGCCACAGTGGCGCAACCACGCGACTATTACGAACTATTGGGAGTTGCCAAGGATTCTTCGGCGGAAGACATCAAGCGCGCCTATCGACGGCAGGCGATGAAGTACCACCCCGACCGCAATCCCGGCGACGCCGCGGCGGAGACGGAATTCAAAGCGTGCGCCGAGGCCTATGAAGTTTTGTGCGACAGCGAGAAGCGCCAGTTGTATGACCGACATGGCCACGCGGGCTTGCGCGGAAATCCGCACCATGATTTTCGCTCGATGCATGTGGAGGATATTTTCTCCATGTTCAACGATATTTTTGGCGGCTCTGGTGGTGGCGGTGGCGGCGCGCGTCAACGCGGTCCGGCGCGCGGCTATGACTTGGAAACTGAAATTGAGCTTGAATTAAAGGAAGTTCTTGATGGCTGCGATCGCGATGTGGAATTCTCGCGCCAAGATGTGTGCACCGCGTGCGCTGGAAGCGGCGCGCGCCCAGGATCATCGCCTGTGTCGTGCCCCACTTGCCAAGGCCGCGGACAAGTGCAGCAGTCCGGACTTGGCGGAATGTTTCGCATGGTCACAACATGCCCCAATTGCCAAGGCGCTGGAAAAATTGTCATTGACAAATGCACGGCGTGCCGCGGCGCGGGACGCATGCGCACCAACAAACGATTGCGCGTGAAAGTGCCCGCTGGAATTACAGACGGGCAAGTGATTCGCGTGGCCGGCGAAGGTGAGCCGCCACGGCGCGAACTGAGCATGGACGGCAGCGGCGTGCGCGGCGATTTGCACGCCGTGGTGCGCGTGAAAGAGCACAAAGATTTCGAGCGCGACGGCGACGACTTGGTCATGGCGCTCACTATTGGTTTCTCGCGCGCTGCCCTTGGTGGCGTGGTGGAAGTGAAATCAATTGACGGACCAGTTTCAATTGAAATTCCAAACGGCTCGCAACAAGGCGACACGGTGCGCGTGGATAGCCGCGGCATTCCAAATTTGCGCTCCAAGAAACGCGGCGACTTGGTGGCTGTATTACTGCTGCAAGTGCCGCACAAACTCACTGATCGTCAGCGACAATTGCTTGAGGAATTTGCCAAGACTGAAAAGATCGAGCCACGAAAAGGCGCTTCAAAAAGCGGCTTTTGGGACAAAATGAAGGACTTGAAAGATTCAATCACTGGCGGATGACATGCGATTGATTTGAAAGAAGGAGCCACACAATGAACAATGAACAAACCAATAACACGCAAGACCCGGACATGGACGGCAACGAGCAAGACGCCGCGCTGACCGTGGAGGATGTGATCGCCAAACTTGAGCGCGAGATCACGGAGTTGAAAGATTCCAGACTGCGCGCGGTTGCCGACTTGCAGAACACCGCGCGTCGTGGCGTGGAGAATGAGGCGCGTGCGCGCACTCAAGGCATCATGGGCGTGGCCCGCGGCGTGGTTCCTGTGCTTGATCAATTTGAGTTGGCATTGGCGCAAAAAGGTTTGACCGCGGAACAAGCCGCCGAAGGATTGAAATTGCTTCAAAGCGAACTTTGGAAATCATTGGCGCGCGTGGGCGTTGAAATGATCGAGCCAAATCTTGGCGACACTTTTGAGCCAGGCAAACATGAGGCGGTTCTGCAACAAGCCGTTGAAGGAATTGCCGCAGGAGCGGTCAGTATGAAGTTGCAAAACGGATATCGCATTGGTGACACAGTGTTGCGCCCCGCGAAAGTGGCCATTCAGCCCAACGCGTGAGTGAACCACAAGTCAACGCGCGCAATTCTCGCTGATATTTATTTCACAACCACCATGCCAACTTACGAATACATCTGCGACGCTTGCGCCAAGGAATACGAGAAGTTCCAGTCGATCATGTCCAAGCCCGATCGCGTCTGTCCCAGTTGCAAAGCGCGCAAGGTGCGCCGCAAAATTGGCATTGGCTCCGCGGTTATTTTTAAGGGCAGCGGATTTTATGAAACTGATTATCGCAGCGAGGGCTACACCAAAGCCGCCGAGGCGGACCGTCAGTCTTCACAAGAGGGTTCGGGTGCAAGCGCGGCAACAAGCTATTCAAAAACGACAGCGGCTGGACCAGCGAAGTCGGATTCAAAGTCGGATTCAAAGTCGGATTCAAAGTCAGGCGCAACAAGCGGCGCGGTTGGCGCAAGCAGTGATGGAAAATCAAGCGCGTCAACTTCAAACTCAAGCGGCGAATCTGGTGCATCAACCAAACGCGGCGCGGCTTCTGCCAGCGAATCTGGCGCATCAACTCAGGGTGGAAATTCCGCTGGCGCCACAACAGGATCAAATTCCTCGGTATCTGGGGCAAAATCATCATCCGCTTCGAGCGAAAGTTCTTCAAGCAATGCGCCGCGATCCGCGGCTTCAAACAAACAACATATGGTTTCCAAAGCCGTGCATCCATCACGCGTTGGCCGCGGCAAAGGCAACTTGCGCCGCAAGAAAAAGTGACCACGCCTACAACGCCGCTCGCAACCACGCCCACCATTACCCCACTCACAACCACAATCATCATCACAATCACACCCCGCATCCACAAACCCTTTCATAGATAGACTCATCCAATGCCACGCAGATTTACTGACCGAATTATTCAACACCTGTCCCATGACGGCGAACGCGCCCTTGAAGCCGATGTGGTTGCGCACCGCTTGCGCATTGATGACAGCGAGCGCGTCGCGTTTCACAAAGCCGTGACCTTGCTCACCGAAGATGGTCGCATTGAACTTGACGCCAAGGGTCGTCTGCGCCTTCCAACACATGAGGATGAAATTTGTGGACGCTTGTTTGTCACGCAGAAAGGCCACGGATTTGTGCGGCCCGACCGCATCACACGCGATGGTGATTTATTTCTGCCCGCGGGAAGTCTTGGCGACGCAATGAGCGGCGATCGCGTTCGTTGCTCGGTCAGCCGAAAGCAGCGCGGATGGACTCCGCCTGTTCGCGGCGGCGCCAGCGATTCTGGAATGACGGGCCGCGTGATTGAAGTGATCGAACGTGGTCGCACGCGCTTCACTGGAACTTTGGTGCAAGAAGGCAAGCGATGGATCGTGCAACCCGATGGCAAAGCGTTTCGCGGCGAGCCCATCATGGTGCGCGATCCGCACGCCAAAGATGCCAAGGCCGGCGACAAGGTCACGCTTGATCTTGTGCGCTTTCCATCCGAAGGCGTGTATGCCGAAGGCGCGATTGTTGAAGTGCTTGGCCTTGCCGGTCAGCCCGCCGTTGAAACCGCCGCGGTGATGCACACATATCAATTGCGCGAAGGCTTCAGTGAAAAGGTTTCTTCGGAAGCGGCGCTTGCCGCAATTTCTTTCGAGCGCGAAAGTTCCGGTCCGTGGGATAGGACTGAGCGCCTGGACCTTACAAAAACTTTGACATGGACCATTGATCCACCGGACGCGCGCGATTACGACGACGCCTGCTCCGTGAGTTTCGATCCCACCAACAGCACCTTTGAACTGATGGTGCACATCGCCGACGTCAGCCACTTTGTCGCGCAAGGATCCGAGCTTGATCAGGAGGCCGCCGCCCGCGGAAACAGCACGTATTTGCCGCGTCGCGTGGTGCCCATGCTTCCTGAAACTCTTTCCAACGGCGTGTGCAGTTTGCAAGAAGGCGTTCCACGATTTTGTAAAACTTCCATCATGCGCTTTGATTCGCGCGGCAAGCCGCTCGAGTCGCGCTTCGCCAACACCGTGATTCAAAGTTCCAAGCGCCTCACTTATTTAGAGGCGCAACATCTCATCGATGGCCGCACCGAGGAAGCCAAGACGTACGCGCGCAACATCACCGAACCAACCGATGCGCTTGTGGCCAATCTTCGCCTGGCCGATCAGCTTGCAAAAATTCTGAAGAAGCGCCGCGTTGCCCAAGGCCAACTTGTTCTTGATCTTCCAGTTTCGGTTTTGGTTTTTGACGAGGCCGGCCATGTGATCGACGCCGTTCCAGAGGACAACGCCTTCACGCACACGCTAATTGAAATGTTCATGGTCGAGGCCAACGAATCTGTGGCACGCCTCTTCGCTGAACTTTCCATTCCGCTGATTCGCCGCATCCATCCGCCTCCAGCGTTTAAGACCATGGAGGAGTTGCGCACATTCGCGCGCAGTGTTGGATTTCGCTTGCCCGATGAACCGGAGCGCGAGGATTTGCTCACGCTGCTTGAGAAAACCCGCGGCACCGATTCCGCGCGCGCCATCCACATGGCGGTGCTCAAGACGCTTTCAAAGGCCACGTATTCGCCGGCGTTGATTGGCCATTACGCGCTGGCGAGCGAGCAATACTCGCATTTCACAAGTCCAATTCGCCGCTATCCAGATTTGCTTGTGCACCGCGCGTTGCAAGCGTGGCTTGATCTTTCGGCCAACGGAACCAACCTGCCTGGTGGAAAAAAGTTCAAGGAATTTATTCACAAACTTGAAGGCGACACGCGTTGCCTAGGCGAGGTTGCGCTGGCGGAAGCCGGTCGACATTGTTCCGAAACCGAAGTGAACAGCGAGAGCGCTGAGCGCGATTTGCGCGCGTTCTTGGTGTTGCAATTCTTGAAGGAAAATCACTTGGGCGACGAACTAGACGCAGTGGTGACCAACTTGGCCACGCAAGGCGTTTGGGTGAGCATCAATCGATATCTCGCCGATGGCTTGGTGAAATTCAACGCGCTGCCTTCAAGCCGCGACCGCGCTGATCGTTGGTTGCTCAATGAGCGCACTGGCCGCTTGGTCAGCGCGCGCAGTGGCGCCACGATTGGTCTTGGCGATCCAGTGAAGGTGAAAATCTTGTCGATCAATTTGGCGAGTCGATCCATGGACCTTGCCATCACGCAACTTGGCCGCAAAAAAGAAAGCGCCACTTCGCCAATCACAATGCAAGATGTTCCACGCGCGGCGGGCGGGCGTGATTCACGGCGCGATTTGTTGACGCGCGATGACGTTGCCAATGTGAAGGGACACAAGCGCGGATTTAAGCGTGGGCGGCGAAGTCAGAGGCCGTGACCCACTGATGCGTCTGATCACTCGCCGTTGAGTTGATTGATGGCGCGCGCGGACCCGCTTGAACACCACGCGTTGGATTGATTCATGACACGCGAATGCGCTTGAAATCAGCGGCGCACTGCGTTTAGAAATATTTTATTTCGGCGTTCACGCCGACGTTTGTCTGCGCCCATTTTTGCGGCGCGCGGGTTATTGAATTACGCCTGAAATCAGCGGCCAAATCCGGCTATAAATATTTTTTCGCCGCTTAGGCCGGCGTTGCACACGCGCCCATATTTACAGCGGCCGAGCTTGGCAATTTTTCTTGCAATGTCTCGCATAAAAAATCTTCCATGGCCGCGAAGGCTCGACGATTCGCCAGCTCACAAAATTGCATTCCATTGGCCGCTTCGGCGGCTTGTGGATTTGTGAACGCATGGCCGCGGTGGCCAAATGCTTCAAGCGTCCAATCGCAACCAACTGCCGTGAGTTCATTCGCCCATGCCACAACATCGGCTGGTTTGGCCATTGGATCATTCCAGCCATGCAGCGCCAAAATTTTTGTATGCAAAGGTTTTGCGCCGCCGGGCACGCCAACAGGCGCGCCAAGCAAGCCGTGAAAACTGACCGCGGCGCGAACGCCTTCAAGACCAGCGCGCGCCACATCCATGGCGCACAAACCGCCAAAGCAAAATCCGATCGCGCCAATGCGGTGGCGATCCACTTGCGGATGATGTTGCAACGTGTTCAACGCGACTTTGGCGCGCTCCAACAACATGGCGCGATCCTGCATGAATGGCTGCATCAGCGCGCTATTTTCCTGCGCGGAATTTCCGCGGCGGCCTTTACCGTACATATCAACCGCGAAACCCACGTAGCCAAGCGTCGCCAGTTTTTCCGCCTGCACGCGCGCGAAATCATCTTGTCCCGCCCACGCGTGAAAAACTAAAACGCCAGGACGGCGAGTTGTGATTGAACCATCAAAGGCCGCGTAGCCCTCGTACTCCATCTGCGAATCGGCGTAGGAAATTATTTCTATTTGCATTTTTTAATATTAACGCAAGAAAAAAGGCAAGACATTTCAAAGAGCCACCACTTCGGCGATAGGTTGCCCAAGTATCAAGGACGAGCCGCCGGCGCGGCAAAATATATGCCGCGACGCGGTCAAGGAGGCAGCCATGGAAGGCTTAAGGATCATTGTGAAATGCATTGTTGTTGGCGCGTCTGCGCTGATTCCCGCGCATTTCAACCACATTTCAGAATTGGGCAACAACAACCTAGGCGGAGGAATGCCTGTGGCAACGCTGGTTCATGGCGGCCTGGCGCCCACGGATATTTCCTCCGCCTTCATGCAGCATTCAGAAGCGCCACAACAAGACAAGCAGCCGGCAATTATGGCAACTTCAAACGCTGCAACATCGTGGCGTTGGCAATCCACCATAGAACCTGACGCAAATAAGTTTGATTGGAAGTTTGGCGCCGCGGTTTCAATATATGAACGTACCATCGCGATTGGTCCCGCGCGGGATTGGGATCTTGGAATTGACCAAACCGGCGTGCATATGTACACGCTGGCGGGTCAACATTGGAATTGTGATTGCACAATCACGCATCCGTCGAGTGATTCGCATGCTCAATTTGGCGCGTGCGTGGCGCTCAAAAATAAAATGCTGTTGATCGGTTCGCCGCGCGACAATGAAGGTGGATTTGAAACCGGCGCCGCGTTTCTGTATAAAAAAGTTGGGGAGCGCTGGGATCACAAGGCCACGCTGAAACGCACAATATCCAACGCCGCCGATCAATTTGGCGCGGCGATTGCCTGCGACGAGAACACGTTGGTCATTGGCGCGCCCAAAGCCGATGAAGGCGTGATCGACTCCGGAGCTGTAGAAGTTTTTGAGCGGGATCAAGATGGCTGGCGAAATGTGGCCACGCTGACTTCCAATCCACCTAGGGCGGGCGCCTTGTTTGGCTTGTCGGTGGCGCTTGATTCAGGCCGAATCATTGTTGGCGCGCCCGGTGACAAATCCGACGGAAACTTTTCTGGGCGCGCGTTTATTTTCACCCGCGGCGCAAATGGTTGGGCACTTGAAGCAGAACTGTCTTGCCCATCGGGAACGCGTGGATGGTTTGGAAGCGCGGTTGCCGGCGACCAAAGTCGTGTTCTCATTGGGGCGCCGCGCTTGGTTCGCCCAAATCAAACGGACTTGAATCCACGTGGAGTGGTTTTTGAATACCGCCGCGGTGACGGTGTTTGGCAAGTGGCCGCACACATCATGCCTGTAAATGCGCTCGATGCGGATTCGTTTGGTTGTTCAATTGCGTTGCATGAAGATCGCGCGGTCTTTGGCGCCAGTATTGATTCTCTCGCTGGCCGCCTCGCGGGCGCCGCCTTCGCGGGCTCGCGAAATTCTCTTGGTGTATGGGTGTTGGACAGACTCGTGGCGCCCGATGCGGCGCCGGGACAACTTGCGGGCCAAATGGTGGGAATCTTTGGACCGCGAATTGTTGTGGGTCGCATGGGAAATCCAGAGGAGGATCCAGCTCCCGGAGCCGTGTCCATATTTGTGATTGCTCCGCCGCGAATCGCTCAAGAAGATGGAAGCGACACTTCATCAACGCGCATGTTTGTGGATCCATAAAACCGCTCGATCACAATTCGCCAATCGTCCATGGTTTCACACTGGATAAATCCGTCTTTCACTTCCCGCTGCGTGGGGTGATGCGCCGCGAACTTAATTCCAAACTTGCGCATTCGCCTACCGGCATTTCGCTCGCCATGAATTGTTTCCGCAAATAAACAATGTTGCAGCAGCGCTTCGCGTTGCTCGTGAATTGTGGGCGCGCGCGGAGTGCGACCCGCCATTAAATCACGAGCCTGAGTGAAAATCCAAGGATTGCCGATGCAGCCGCGGGCCACGCTGACCGCGTGCACTCCACACACATGCAGCATGTGAAAAATATCCGCCGCCGTCCAAATATCTCCCGAGCCCATGATGATTCGATCGGGGCGCCGCGCCACAAGATCCGTGAGAACTTCCCACTTGGCGAAGCCTTGATATTTTTGCAACACGGTGCGCGCGTGCACCACCGCCCATGCGTATCCAATCTCATACGCGGCGTCGAACACGGTTTCAAAATTGCGCGCCATTTCCGGAGTGTCATCCCAGGCGCGCCGCATTTTCACCGTGCAAGGAATGTTGGCCGGAACCGCGGTGCGAACCGCCTTGAGCACAGCGATCGCCTCTTGCGGATGTGCTAAAAAATGTCCGCCACGATTCGACTTCTGAATTTTCTTCACGGGACACGCCAAATTCACATCGATCACGTCGTAGCCCATCTTCACCAAAATCAGCGCGGCCTTGGCCATCTCATCGGGATGTGTTCCCATCACTTGGCCCGCGATTGGATGATCATCCAAACCCGCGACGCGATTTTCATCCACCTCGCCAAGCCCGCATTCACTTGCGATCAAATCCGGATCTTCCTTGCGCCTGCCTTTGCCGCCGTTGATCAGCGTGCGATCAAGCAACGCCTCCGTGATGCAAAACGGCGCGCCGTGTTGGCGCGCGATCAAGCGCATGGCGCCATCGCTATAACCCGCTAGACCCGCTTGGAAAAATGGCGCATCGAAGCCAGGAATTGTGGCGGGAATCCGCGGATCAAGTTGATAATTGCGCGCGACTTGCGCCGCTGATTCGGGCGAACCCCTGGGCGCATGATGCGCTGGATCTTCTGGTTCTAGGGAAACACTCACGCCGCCAAGCATATTCCAGCCGCTATCCTTTGCGATGCGATGATTCGACTTTTTTTAGGAAAGTATCCCTGCTTCAGTCTGGTTCTTTTGGCGACATGCGCGATGCCAAGCGCGTGCACCATGGTTCCATATGAACCGCAGAAAGCCACGCGCGCTTATCCATTTGAACTTCCGCAAGGAAGCGTGGCGCAAATTCAAGTGATTCCAGAGGCGGGCTCATTGAAGATCATCAACGCCACGGCCGTGAGTTATAAAGATTTTGATCTGTGGCTGAATCAACGCTACGTTGTGCGAATGACTGAATTACTCGCGGGCCAAACCGTGGAAGTTCAGCTTGATTCCATGTGGGATAAATCAGGCGGAACACCTTTCGCCGGCGGTCTGCTGCGATATTTTCAACCCACTCCTTTGGTGCTTGTGCAAATTCAAACCGACGACAAGTCGCCTTTGATTGGTCTGGTGCCAACGCTGCCGGAATCTGTGCGCGAACGCTGAGGCGATTGCGTGCGGATTTCAATTTAAACTGCACGCATGAACAACCGCACAATAGCGGTCGCTCAAGCGATCCGTGAACTTAATTTATAAGCGCGTTACGCAAGCCCCTTCACGCTCCAACCGTTTCGATACTTCGTCTTCAAATATTGCGCGCCCAGGGGCTCGTTCACAAACGTGAAGTTCTTGGGGTCATATTGCAACTCACGATTGGCGAAGTGGCTAGCCGCCGCGCCCACGCTCAAGCTTTCGCACATCAAACCCGCGAACGCAAAGTTGGCCTGCGGAGTGGTCTTTCCGAAACATCCATCCACCCAATGAAAATAATGGTTGCGGGTTTCCAGTTTGGGTAAATTCAATTTCACCGGTGTTTTTTTATTGTCCCACACCAACGGTTCATCCGACAATACTTTTTCTGGATCAAGCGGACAAAGCATCACGCCCTTCTCACCGATCACCACCGACGCATTGCCTCGAATATCAACGCCATCAGGAATTCCAAGTCGATCGTTTGTAGGGCGCAAACCTCCGTCGTACCACGTCACTGTCACGCCTTCGGTCACCGTTCGATCCGTCGCCGCGTATTTCAGCGTGATGGTTTCCTTGGTTGGAAATTCGTCCTCGGTGGCGTCGGTGCAATCGCACCGCACCGATATGGGTAAACCAAGCTTCGCGGCCATGAATGGATAATCCAAAATGTGGCAACCCATGTCACCCAGCGCGCCGCAACCAAAGTCGTAGGTGCCGCGCCACATGAACGGCGCATATGCATGCGGCACAAAGGGCCGCGTCGGCGCCACGCCCAACCACAAATCCCACGCCAACCAATCGGGCGGAGTTTCGCCGCCAGTTGGCATTGGTTTTCCTTGCGGCCACCAACCCATTGGTCGATCGCTCCATGCGTGAATGGATTTGATCTTGCCAATCACGTTGTCGTTGAGCAATTCCAATTGCTGTCTGCGGCCGATCATTGCAGAGCGTTGCGTTCCCATTTGCGTGACAATTTTGGAATGCCCCTTGGCAAAATCCGCCAGCATTCTATTTTCATACGCCGAGTGCGCCAATGGTTTCTGGCAATACACATGCTTGCCCATGTTCATGGCGCTCATGGAGATTGGCGCATGCATGTGATCTGGCGTGGACACCGACACCGCGTCAAATTTATTTCCCAGCTTGTCAAACATTTCGCGCCAATCATTGAACCATTGCGCCTTCGGAAATTTCGTCGCGTATTTTTCTTTTCCACGTCCATCCACATCGCACAACGCGACAATGTCCACATTTGGGTGCTTGGATAATTCCTCAAGATCCGATTCACCCATTCCACCCACGGCCACCTTGGCAAGTTGAAGGCGTTGATTTGGCCCAAGTTGAAATCGCGGTAGCGCGCGCGCTGAAAAACTTGGGAGCAATGGAAACGCGGCGAACACTGCGGCACTGCGAATAAATGTGCGGCGCGACGGATTCATGTTTGCAAATGCAAGGTGATCATTTGAGTTTGCATTGACCGGTGGCTTGGATGAATTGCTCATGCGAGAATGCTACATACAAGACAACTTGCGCCGTTGACTTTGCGCACAACGCGTCTGAAATTTTTAAAATGCCGGGGCAAATCTAATTCGTGTTTCAGTGGATGTATGACTGACATCACGCATGGTCACGGCCGAAGCCTTAGTCAATACGTCAAATAAAAAACGGCGCAAACAAAGCGCCGCATTTTTGCATATCAATGATTATGCGCCTCTTAACCTCCAGTATTTGCAGGTGCCGCCGCGCCTTGATTGCCGCCGCTTTGACGGCCTGCACTATTACCGCCGGTTTGACCGCCACCGTTTGCTCCACCATTGCCGCCAGCATCGGTTGGTCTCATTGAGCGGAACAATTCACGGCGCTCATCGCCCTCAAGAATTCCATTGCCGTCTTTGTCAACGGCCTTGGCCATGGCGCGATTTTCCTCGGGCATGTCGGAGATTGTCCACGAACCAAATGGTCCTTGATTGCGCCCGTCATCGCGGCTAGTTCCCTTTGGAAGCATGGCAATCTGCTCCGTGGTCAACAAGGACTTCAAACGCTCGACATATTTGTCGGTCATATCGCCGCGCTTGGACAGCATTTCGTCGGCGATATCAGGATCATTTCTGCCAAACATGCGCGACGCGCCACCGTTGAGCAAACCTGCGGAGCGCACCGCTTCTTCCTGCAAACGAGCGGGCTCGCCTTTGCGAATTGTTTGCGCGATTTTTTCATTCATGGCAACAAGCTCCAACAACATCGCGGCCCGCATTTCAGTGATGGCGGTCTGAATTTCAGGAGTCAAACCCTCAATGGCCACCGCTTTTTCAAAGGCGCGCTCCGCACGTGTTGGCCGATAGACACGGGCAAACCCAGACGCAAGGGCCGCTTGCGTGAATCGCTTGGCTTCATCAGCTGGAAGAACTCCAGCAATTGCCGTGCGATATTGCTCGTTCACGTTTCGCACACCATTTCTCAAATCAATTCCCTTTGTGGCAAGGATCTCGATGGCTTTGGCGTCGCTGTTCTGAATGGCGGTGAACACCTTGGATTCATTTTGCCCCAAGAAGTCACTGCGCTTCTTCAGCGCTTCATCAAGGCGCAATTCATATTCATCCAACGTGGGAGCGAGGAGCGTGATTTGATCTTTGGTCAGACCAGCCTCGTCAATCACCATGAACAAATTCACATTCTCGCCACTCAAGCGACCGCGCCCGAGCAATTTTTCGCGGCGTATAAACCGCTCGAATGATTCCCACTTGGTTGCTTGCTCCGTTTGAAGCGCGGTCTTGATCTCCTCCATAACCTGTCGATCCAAGACTCCGCGTTCCTTGCGCCACTTTTCAGCGCCGGCGGTCATTTCACCCACAATCTTGCGGGTTTCCGCGGCTTCCCCGCTGGTTTCGCGCTCGGCGGCGATTTGCTGGGACATCTTGTCCATCTGATCCCTGAAATATTGCGAGCGCTGCTCGGGCGACATTTCCGTGCCGGAATCTTTTTCAATTTGCTCGATATCTTTTTGCATCGTCTCGCCAAAGCCTTGGTATCGCTCGCGCATGTTTCCACCCATGAAACTTTGAAACATGGAGCGCATTAATTCTTGTTGAGCCTGAGAAGCCTTGTCGCTGGCGTCGGAGAAGTTGGTTTCATAATCGGTGACAAATGTTTCCACCACGGAAACTTGTCCATCATCAAGTTTCAATTGCTCTTTGATCAGCGGAACATCCCGCTTGACAAGGTATGGTTGAAATTGCTCGCGCATTTCCGTGACCGCGCCAAGGGAGCGCCCAATGCCGCCACCCATTCCGCCACCACCCATTCCAAAGCCACGACCGCCTTGACGATTGCCGCCGCGATTTTGCTGATTGCTTGTGGCATCTTTTGCAGCCGCGTCAGTTGGGGCCGCGGCTGGTTGCGTTGGCGGCGCGCTGCTTTGAGATGTAGAAGAAGCGTTGGACGTGCTTTGCGCAAATACAACACATGCGAATGCGATAGGAGCGGCGGCGAATAGAAATTTGTTCATGGGGAAGGAAACGTTCATAGGATGTGTATATTGGCGTGAATCAGGGAGATTTGTTTGAAACCCTATAAATATTTTTGGCTCGCATGCTTGCATTTAGGATGATTTAAGCAAGACCGAGCGGACAAATATGCGGTCTGATAACACGACTTTCGCCCGATTGGATTTTGGATGCACGCAAAGCACAGCGTAATTACTCACATTTTCACAAAAATGGCTGATTCCGTCTCACTTATGCTGTTGATGAATCGAATAATCAGAGGATCTAAAATGAAATGTAACCCCCGCACAATTCTGCTTGCGTTTGCTGCTCTGATCTTGAGCCACGCAGAAATTTCGCGCGCAGGGTGGGTTCTCAATGACAAACTCACCGCCTATCCCGCCATCGCAAAAGAGAAATTTGGGTGCAGCGTGGCAACGGACGGAAACTGGCTCGCAGTTGGCGCGACCGACACGCTTGTGGGACGGTTTCGCGCCACGGGTGCGGTTCATATTTTTGAGCGTGTCGGTGATGATTGGTTTTTTCGTCAAACCTTGTTCAATCCAACGCCCGCTTCATTTCAAGCATTTGGAAATTCAATCGCCCTGCGCCAAGACCACCTTGTTGTTGGTTCCTGGGGCAGCGACACATTTGCGGGCAGGGCATTTGTGTACACGCGCAATGCGAGTGGCCGCTGGGGGCTGATTCAAACTTTAGAGGCCAGCGATCCGCAAGAAGGAAAACCAGCGCTCTTTGGTTGGAGTATTTCATTGGATATGCCAGCCACAGGGTCGGGGGTGATCGCCGTCGGTCGCGTGAATGACTCCGAAGCAAGTACTGGTGCGGTGTATGTGTTTGAGGGCCGCAATGATTCATGGAGCGAAGTTGCCAAACTCACCGCGAGCGACGCCACAAAGTCGGATCAACTTGGCACAAATGTTTCCGTGCGCAATGGAACCATTATCGCGGGTGTTCCGCGGCGGCGAGTTGCGTATGTTTTTTCACGGTCGCTGGTAAATTCCCAGCCAGTGTGGAGCCAAGCGGCCAAACTCACGCCCATTTCGCAGGCAATTGGCGATAATTTTGGTTATAGCGTGGCCAGCGGTGGAAATTTTGTCGCCATTGGCGCGCCGAGCAGAATTGGCGCCGATGAAGAATCGCGCGCCGGAGCGGTGACAATTTTTTATGTTGAAGGCAATGTTTGGCGTGAAGGATCCACTGTTCTACAACTCACAGCGCGCACGCAAAACGCGAGCGATTCATTTGGCTACTCAGTTGGAGTTGCCCCGCTTCCAAATTCCAGTCAATGTATTTTGGTCGCATCTGCGCCTTCGCGTGATTCGCCGTTAATCAACTCAGGCGCTGCGTTTGCATTTAGAGGCGCTGGAAATTCATGGACAATTGATGAGTCTGATCTATGGACGACAACGGGATTAGTGAATCAAAATATTGGCAAAGCTCTTGGCATTTCCGCCGATGGATCTGTTGTTGCGTTGGCCACAGATGGTCCGACAAATTCTCCTGGTGGAGCGTTTCCGTTTGTGTTTAATCAATCTGGATCAACAGGCACGGGAACCGTCGGTGGTGGTTCCTCGAGCGATGGCTCCTCTGGCGGAGGAACTTCGGGTGGAAGTTCTTCAGGTGGCGGATCTTCAGGAGGAAGTACTTCGGGTGGAACTTCCTCCGATAGCGGTTCCTCGGACGGTGGACCCGGAGATAATTTAGGTGCCGAGTTTGGATCGGGAGGAAAAATCCGATCTATAAATTCACTTCCCCCGCTTTACAACAACCTTGGTCAGGTAAGCAGCACGGTGTTCGCGGAAAACTCGATCAGCCAAGCCATGTATGGATTGCAAATCAGTTATAGCGACAATCTTGAGTCAACCATTCGAGCAAGCACAAAGTTGCTTTGCACTTATCCCGACAATCTACGGCTGGTAGAGATCGCAGACTGCGATGGAGACGGTGGCAGCGATTTGTTGTGGCAAGACCGCGTCACGAACGAAGTGATTCTTTGGACCCGTGATGGCGCGAAGATTCTTTCTAAGAAAGTTTTGATGACCCCTGGACCTGGCGTGAAAGCTGTGGCGGCTTACGACATTCAAGACAAGGGTGGTGCCGCCAATATTATTTTGCTCAACGCCGCAACTTCTACCCTCAATGTGCTGACCATATATGACGGCGCGGTTGTCAGCACGGACACTCTGACTATGCCAAGTGGTGGATGGCGTCCAGTTCCATTTGCGTTTATCCCCAATTCAGTGCTGATCCGCAATCCAAGCACGGGCGAACTTCGACGCATCACTTTGCCAGATACTGGAGTCGCGTCGCGAACTATTTTAGTGGATTCGCCTCCTGCAAATTATGAAATCCAAGCGATTGGAGATATCGACTCGGATGGCCAGAACGATATTGTGGCGCGTAGCGAAGGCGAGGATCAAGTACGATTTTATATGATGGATGGAAACAAAATCTCGCAAGTTTGCACCGGTCTCACCACGGCGCATTGGAATGTTGTGGGCATGCAAGACTGGGATGGCAACGGAGTGAATGATTTGTTGGTGAGTGAGAATGGCGGCGACCGAAGAATTGTTGTTTTATATATGGAAGTTAAATCCTATGTAAATGGATCCGTCTCTATTCCGCAAATCAAAGGCAACCAAGTGTTGGGGCGTCTTGGAATGGGTACGGTCGTGGGCCTAGGCCCTCGCTGATGCTGCCCGAATCGCTCCCTGAAGATTCATAAGCAGGAACGAATTACCTAGAAATTGAGCCAAATTCAGCGCTGAAACACCGGCGGCGGCGGCTTTGGGGTGAAGCCAATTTTTATATTCATCCGTGGCGGCTAGCGACGCCTGTTGATACGCGCTGCTATCACGCGCTCCACTGGCAATGATTGCGGTAGCTCGTTTCTTAAGAAAATCAGATTCTTCTTCAAGCCGCGCTTGAACGCGATCAATGAATTGCAGGGCGGCGGCGGTATTGCTGGACTGAAGTCCTCCATGCGTAAGCCACAAATGCGTTGGCAACGCGTCGCGCAAGCGCTGCAAGCTTTGCTGCCACGCAATCGGATCAAACTCGGGCGGTGGCGTTGGAATGGAAATGAAATCGCTATCGGGCACGGCGATGCCAAGCGCGTCGCCCACAAATAGATGGCGTTGATCAGCGTGCTTGAGCAGCAACGCGTGGTGATGGCGCGCATGCCCGGGAGTTTCAAGGGCTTGAAATTCAAGACCCACCGCGGAAATACTTTGGCCGTCCACAACAGCAAGCGACTGCGATTCTGGCGTTGGCCAAAGATCGCCGTAGAAGCGCTCATACATTTCGCCATGCACGCGGCGACTACTTGCGATCAACTTTGCAGGATCAATTAAATGCGGCACACCAAATGAATGGACCCACACACGTGAATCTCCCGCCGCAAAATGTCCAGCCGCGCCCGCGTGATCCAAATGAATATGCGTGAGCAACAAATCCATAATTTGAGTTGGGTGAACGCCGCGTTGCTCAAGTTGACTGACAAGCTCTGGCCAAGTGGTCGCCGTGCCCGATTCAACAAGCGCGAATCCCGCCGGCCCTTCAATCAGAAATACATTTGCGGCGCCTTGCAGATTTAAATATCCAACATCAATGGCTTGAATTTGAAATGTCATTGCGTGGCGAGGGGAATTGAATTCATGTCAACAAGTAATGCCGAGCGAGTTGGGCAAATTGCGTGGTTTGCTCAGCGGCCCACGCGCGATCGTGACCAAGTTCTTCGGCCAATAATTGCGCCACATCCGCGGAACATTCCAGCGCGGCCTTGGCATCAAGCAACAACGAACGCGTGCGACGCGAAAGAACATCTTCAAGCGTGCGCGCCTGCTCCATACGCGCGGCCCACGCCACCACCACCATGCTGTACGGAAGCCGCGGGTGTAGCGGCGCGGCAAGACTTGGTTGCGTCTTCATCAGAGCCACAAGCGCGTCGGCGTCGCTGCCGTAGCAGCGCAGCCACTCTGGATGTTGCGCGAATGCGTTGGGATTTTGTGAGGCGCCATGCACCAGTAACTTTTCAGTTTGACATGACGCTGCGGCAAGCCCCCCCGCTTTTGTTGCGGCGTTGACTGCATCCTCCGCCATCTTGCGATAGGTGGTCCACTTGCCACCCATGACGCTGATCATTCCGCTGGCGCTGGTTTGCACAACATGTTCGCGGCTTACTTTTTTGCTGGCTCCGCCATCCGTGCCGCCAGCGTGCACCAATGGTCGCTGGCCCGCGAACACGCTCAACACATCGGCGCGAGTTGGCTCACGCTGCAAATAGCGCGAGGCGTTGCGCAGAATGAAACCAATTTCCTCATCCAATGGTTTAGGGTCAATTTCAGCCACTTTCATAGGGGTATCGGTGGTTCCCACAATCACGCGGTCGTGCCATGGAATCACAAATAACACGCGTCCGTCATCGGTATGGGGAACCATGATGGCGGTGTCGCCCGCAAGAAAAGATTTTGGCAACACCAAATGCACGCCTTGCGCCGGCTCAATCATGATGGTGGCTTTGGGATCATCCATGCGGCGAATGCTGTCGGCAAAAATACCGGTGGCGTTCACGACAACTTTGGCGCGGATGAAAATATCTTGTTGCGTTTCTTCACAGCGACACATGGCGCCACTGGTGCGGGCGCCGTCATGCACGATTTGCGTGACCGACACGCGGTTGGCCGCAACGGCTCCAAAC
>SYAD01000025.1 GCA_005789005.1 Planctomycetia bacterium
AATTGTTTTCACATTTCTGATTGCACGAGTTATGGCAACGCAACCACTCCGCTTTGCTGGCGCGCTTTGGCCGCCCACACAAAATCTATATCGCACCATTATTGCGTGGCTGATCGCGGCAAGTGTGAGTTACGGCGCCATTCACTCCATCTCGGGAACCTCCACGCCGGGACCGGTTCTAAGCCAAGTTGAACTGCAGGAATTGCTGGACATGCGTGCCGAAATTGCATCTCCACAAACCACATTGATTGTGGCGGCGCACGGCGTTCAGTGGTGGGCCGGCCACGCCTTGCACACGCCGGTGCGCATGGGAAAAATTCCGGATGACGCGTTCACCAAATATTCGCGCGTGTTGATACTGCAGAAAAACAAGGGCGATCGACGCGGCAGGCCTGATGAGCAACTTGCCATGCCAGAGAACGCGCGTTGCGTATATGAAGGCGTCTATTTCAAGTTGTTCGAAGTAGCGCCTCAATTAGAACGTAAAATTTAAATCGCGTGAGACGCTTCATGCATCTGATTGCCCGCGCCGTTCCCTAGCGCGTAAGTGAATCCGCCCTGAATAGCGAACGCGCCAACCTTGCCGCCACGTGAAAGCGCGAGCAAACCAACTTGAACTTGCTTTGGATCACCAGTGATTTTGATCATGCGCGCGATGGCTTCTTCGCACGCTTGCTGCGCCGTGGCGCCCCCGCGCATTTTTTCAACAACCAAAAAAGACGCAACAGTCCGCATGGCGATTTCGCCAACGCCTGTGCACACCGCCGCTCCAACTTCGCCATCGACAAAAAGACCGGCGCCAATAATTGGCGAATCACCAACGCGACCGTGCATTTTGTAGGACATGCCACTTGTGGTGCACGACGCCGCAAGACGCCCCTGCGCGTCAAGCACCAACATTCCAATGGTGTCGTGATTATGTTCGCTGCCAATTATTCTTTTACTTGCAACGACATCACCACCGTGTGTGGGCTGAATATCACTCGCCTTGGAATCATTTGTCAAATTCTCACGATTCGCCTGCTGCGCATACTTTTTTTCTTTCAACCATTGTTGCCACGCCGCGAGAATTTCTGGATGCAGCGGAGTTTCAGGCGCAAACTTCACTCCCTGCTCACGCGCAAATTGCTCGGCGCCTTCGCCAACCAACATGACATGTGGCGTGCGTTGCATCACCATGCGAGCCAAGGAAATTGGATGAGCCACGCCGCGCACAAAGGCAACCGACCCCGCGCGCCCAGTGTGATCCATAATGGCCGCGTCCAGCGTGACAATTCCATCACGATCCGGAAAGCCGCTTAGACCAACGCTATGTTCAAGCGAATCGAGTTCGGTCACCATCACGCCGGCTTCAGCGGCATCCAGCGCGTCGCCACCCGCCCCGAGAACTTCAAGCGCCTTGATATTGGCGGCAAGTCCGTGGTTCCAAGTTGAAACAACCACTGGGCTCGTGGAATAATTCGTTAACGCATTCAGTGTTTTTTCTTCGCTCATTGCTTATAAGTTTAGAGTGTGCAGTAGTTTCAACTTGGGCGTAAATTAATGCCATGTCTCACAAGTCATTACGTATTGCAACTGGGCCATCTCAAAAATCCGTATGGATGCAAGAAATTCCGCTACTGATTGGAATTGCAACATTCACCTTGCTGTTCGCGCATTGGTCCCCGCCCGGCGTAGCAACCGGCGCAACAAATTTGCTCTGGACATGTTGGATTTTAATTTCGATTCTGGCCTGCGCATTCCGTGCCATGCGTCACGCCGACATGCTTGCCGTTCGATTTGGCGAGCCGATTGGAACCATCATTCTGACAGTCGCAGCAATCATTATTGAAGTTGCGGCAGTTTCAGCCGTGATGCTGCATGCGAAGCCGGGCAATCCAGCGGCGCGCGACACTATGTTCGCTGTGCTCATGTTGATTTTCAATTTACTGATTGGGCTCTCGATCGTGCTGGGGTGCATGCGTAAAAAAGAGCAAGAATTCAACCTGCAATCCTCTGGAAATTATTTGTCCTTCATCATTGCTCTTGCAACAATTTCTTTAATTTTACCCAGATTCACACGCTCGGCGGATGGCGGATGGATGTCTAGTTCGATGGAGATCTTTGTGGGCGGATCATGCTTAGTGATTTACGCTCTCTTTCTCCTGCTGCAAACATCCCGGGCTAAATCATTTTTTGCGCACGTTACAAACGAAACTGAAAGCACTCAGCCGCATTCAAACCACGTTTGTACACACTCCACCACAGTGACGATTGTCTTGCTGTTTATCTCGCTACTCACGGTGGTTCTACTTTCGGAGTACGTTGGAGCACGCGTCTCCATCTTGTTTGATTATCTGAATTTACCCACACCGCTTGTTGGAATTTTTATCGCTGCCATGGTGCTCGCACCAGAAGGCTTGGCCGCATTGCGCGCCGCTTACAGTAATGACATGCAGCGAGCCATCAATGTTCTACTTGGCGGCGCGCTAGGAACTATTGGATTGACTTTGCCCGCGATTATGACTCTTCGTTACTTCACGGATATCAGTCCGGAGTTGGGACTCGAGCCTCCCTATATCGTGTTGTTCGTGGCAACTCTGGGAGTTTCAATTGTGAATCTAACGCGCGGCAAAGTGAATATGATGCAAGGGCTAGTTCATATTCTGCTATTTTTTGCATGGATTGCCGTGATTTTTGATGAGGCCTCGATCAGTCCAACTGCCGTCCCATGACATCATGGCAAGAAAATTAAATTCTAATTTTGTATTGATGAATTATTACGAATGATTGGATAAAAAAATTTAAATTAGATTTTCTTCATGCAAGAATTGAACACACCACGGTGATAATAATTGCGGCGCACATGTTCAAGACAAATCCAACTCGCATCATTTGCTTCAGTGGCACACGGCCTGTGGCAAACACCAACGCGCTTGGCGGCGTTCCCACTGGCAACATGAACGCGTAACTTGCCGCAAGCGCGCAAGCCACCACCAATCGTTCCGCGGGTATTCCAAGTCCAGGCGCCAAGGCACCAACAATTGGAACTGCCGTGGCCACAAGCGCGGTGTTGGAGGCAATTTCGCTGGCAAAAATAAGCGAGATCACAATAATGAACAACAGGATTGGCGCGGGCACCACCGAGAGTCCCGTGAATGATTGCGCCACCGCGTTTGATACTCCCGTGCGTTGCATGGCTTCGGCAAGACAAAGCCCGCCGCCAAACAATACGAATATGCCCCATGGAAGATGCGCGGTTTGCGACCACGGAACAATCGCGTCATCAGAACCTTTATTTTCTGGAATGATGAACAGCAACACAGCGGCGGCGATCGCGATCATTCCATCGCGCAACTTCACATCGGGCAACCATAATTTGATGAAGGGCGAACCAATCCACGCAATAATGGCCGCGACAAATATCACAATGGTTATCTTCGCGGCGCGCGTCATGGGTCCGTGATTCATGGGAAGAGTGATGGATGACGAGGCGAGACTCTTCATGGGAAACATGACGCTAAAAACAATGAACGTAGCCGCCATCATGACAAGCGCGGTGGGCACGCCGATCATGGACCAACTTAAAAAATCCATCTTGCTTCCATTGGCGCGCAACCACTCAGCGGCGATTGGATTGGGTGGACTACCAAGCAGTGTCATCACTCCGCCAATGCTTGCGCCATACGCCACGGCTAAAAATACGGCGCGCTCAAAATTATGAAAGGCACGTGTGTGCTCTGGTTTTTCAATTGAAACACGGGCAAAACAGGTCACTGCCGCGCTTGCCAACGGCAACATGATGGCCGCGGAGGCCATATTTGAAACCCATGCGCTTAACAGCGAAGTGGCGATAAGAAATCCCGCGACAATTCGCGAAGGTGAATGGCCGACATGCCTCAACACAATCGCAATCAAGCGCTGACCAAGTCCGTGACGCTCAATGGCCAGTCCGATAGTGCAACCGCCGGCAAAAAGAAAAATCACATCGTTGGCGTAGGGCGACAATATTTCCTGCGTTGAACCAATGTTGAAAATGGAAAGCACAATCACTGGCAGCAATCCAGTGATGGCAAGATCCACAACTTGCGTGGCCCACCAGATTGCCATCCACACAAGAAGACCAGCGACAATCGCGGCCGAAGCGCTCATGCCGCACACTCCAAATTTTGATGGATTAAAAACAAACCACGCGATGATTCCAAAGAGAGGACCTGCCCACAGCGCAATTCGCTTCATGCGCGCAAGGCTAACGGCTTGCCGTGCGGAGTGATTTAAAAATTTATTTTCAATTTGCTACGGCGCATGCCACTGGAAAAATTGTTATTGGCAAGATGTGCGTGCGCGCAGCAACCAGCGTAGTCAGGAGCGCGGCTTCACTTCTAGGCGCCGCGAACGCAACATCCATACTTCGAAAAAATAGGTGCAAAACGGTGGCAACGCAGCGAAAATTCCAATCACGGTTGTCCAGATTCCCCAGCGCATATGCATGGCCACGCGAATGGTGGCGATGACATAGAAAATAAAAAGTCCACCGTGAATAGGCCCCATGATTTGCACACCGATTGGATTAGCCGCCGCGGAATATTTCAAAGACATGCCCGCGAGCAAGCCGGCCCAAGACCATGCCTCGGTGATGGCCGCCAAACGAAATTGGCCAACAGGCGTGATAAACAGCGACACGGATTTGGAAACAAAACTTGGGGATGACTCAGGGCGATTATCCATGCTGACATGGTAGACAGATTGATGTTTGCGGGAATAATGTTTGCGCATAACGAACGAACACCTTCGCGCCACTCACCCAAACATTCCGCATTGCGTACTCTGCCCCCGTGCAAATATCACCACCAGGGCAAAAGATTTCCATGCGCACTGGCATGATCGCATTTGTGTTTGCTGAACTATTCGTGCTCTATCAACTCACAGCACAGACTGCCTATGCGCCATTGCATCCGTTGATCGCCAAAGAAATCGGACTCACACTGCTGCAATCGGGGGTCGTTTCCGCTTCATTTCTCATCTCGTATGGACTATTTCAAATTCCTGGCGGACTGCTTCTTGACCGGCTTGGTCTACGCGTGCTGTTTCCAATCGGAGTTTTGTGCAGCGCTTTGAGCATTTATTTCTTTTCTCGTTCCACAACCATGCTGGAACTTTTCATGTTCCGCGCGTGCCTTGGTTGCGCTTGCTCCTTCTCCTTTGCGGGATTAGGCATGATTGCGCAACGCACCTTCTCGCCGGCGGGTTTCGCCATTGCCATTGGTCTTGGCGATTCCGCACTTGGAATTGGCGGAGTGATTGGCGAATTTGGCGTGGACTATTTTGGCGAGCGCCTAGGTTGGCGTGAGATAATGCTCGCGACCGCGTTGATCGGAGTGCCTTTAGCCATTGGGTGCGCATGGTCACTTCGCAGCCAACTTTTTGCACAGATACAGAGCACCCAAGAGCACGACACGACCCCCACCACTCTGACAATGACGCGACAAATACAAAGCGTGATGAAAAAACGCGAGGTCATTTTGGCCGTGCTGATTTATGGTGGCACATGCGGCATGATCATGGGCTTCGGAGGATTTTGGAATATTCCATTGCAAGAAGCGTGGGGTTGGTCGCCACACGAAAGCGTCATCCTGAACAGCGTTTTCTTTATTGGCACCGCAATCGGCGCCCCAATTGCCGGAATCCTAAGCGCGCGAATTGGCGCAAAGAATTTGCTGATTATTGGAGTTGTCATAAGCATTCTGTCCTATTTTTTTGATTTAATGTTTCCCCCTGAATGGATCATGACAAATGTTGCGGATTGGCCGTTGTGGGTGGACTGCGTCACCATGTTCATCATTGGATTTGGTTTAGGCACCAGCATTCTGGCGTTCCCAATTGCCACGCGCGTGGTCGCTCCAGAGATGGTGGGCTTGACCATTTCCATTGTGAACTTTTCCGGGATTTTCTTCGCGGCTATTTTACAAGTGGCTCCTGGCGTGATCATTCAAGGTTTTCGCGGCACCACGTTGATCGCGATTCAAGTTGGACACAGCGTGTTTGTCTTGGGCATGCTTATTGCGCTGGCGGCAACGCTGTGCTTGCCGTCACGCACTCAGCCTGCGCACACATGATTCTGCAGCGCCATGATCAAGCAAATCGATCAGGCTTGAGCAACTCGATATCAAATGGCTGGATCTTGTTCGCAAGAATATTTCGCACCAACATTCCAGTGGCGGGACCAAGGCTTAGGCCAAGCATGGCATGACCCGAAGCGCTTATAACATTGTCCAAATGCGCGAAGCGACCGACATACGGAAGTCCATCTGGCGACACGGGCCTGCGACCGGTCCATATCGGTTGCGCTTGCGTATTGGCGCCCGCGAAAGTCTTTGAAAACGCTGGCAAATAGCGTGGAATTGATTCTTGAATTCCCTGCACGCGCTTGGGATTGATCGTGTCATCAACGCCGCCAATTTCCATTGTGCCCGCAAATCGCAGCGTGGAACCCATCGGCGTCATGGCCACGCGCGCCTCCACCAACAAGCACGATGTGCGCGGTAATTGCGGCGGCGATTGCAACGTCATGCTGTATCCCTTGCCCGCTTGCATTGGAAGTTCAACACCAAGTTGTTTGGCCACATCGCCGGACCAGGAACCAGTGGCAATGACAAACTCGTCGGCCTCTATGCGCTCGTTGCCGATATTCACGGACACAACTCGGTCGCCGCGACGCTCAAAACTTTTCACCTCGGTTTCATGGCGCACATCCAAATCACGCGCCAACTCCTGCATCACCTGCGAAGGATTCAAATGTCCGTCATCGTGAAAGTGCACGCCACCGCACACATCCAATGTCAATTCGGGATCAAGAGCCGTAACTTCGCTGGCGCAAAGGACAGTCGCGCTTAAACCAATTTCATTGGCGCGCTTGGCCAACTGCGCCTCATGCGCCAAGGTCTTTGGTTGCTTGCACAGCACCAACAATCCTTTTTGTACAAGCCCAATTCTGTTGTCCGTCTCTGCCGCAAGATCAATGTACAACTTCTTGCTCAACAAACTTATGTCGCGCAATAAACTTTCACAATTGGCAACATGCGTCGGCGTGGCACTGCGATAAAATTTCCACAACCACTTCAGCAAATCGTGGTTCAGTTTGGGGCGAATCCAGAACGGACTCTTGGGATTGCCCATCATTCGAATTCCCTTGCTGATCATCCCCGGCGAAGCCAACGGCACAAAATGGCTGGGCGACACCAACCCCGCGTTTCCAAAACTGCATCCAATCATTTTGGGGGATCGATCCAACACGATCACTTCATGTCCGTCGCGCTTTACATAATGCGCGCACGACAACCCAATGATTCCGCCGCCGACAATGACCACTCTGCTCATGGCGCAAGAGTAAACAATTCCCCCGCTTCAACACGCTCGCCAAACTTCTTTACACTTGCTGACCTATGTCAGACGCCCCAACCAAATCAATGGAAGAAATTGTCTCGCTCTGCCGCCGCCGCGGCTTTATTTTTCAAAGCTCGGAAATTTACGGCGGTATCAACGGCTTCTGGGATTACGGACCGCTGGGAACTGAACTCAAGCGCAATCTGAAGAACGCGTGGTGGCAAGACATTGTGCGCAATGAACTCATTGGTCCATTCGGCGACCC
>SYAD01000236.1 GCA_005789005.1 Planctomycetia bacterium
GAAATCGCTTGGTGGCGCGGCGTTTATTTCATCCGAGCTTCATGTTCCACTTCCCTTGCGGCGCGCGGATCAACCCGCGCCAACTGGAAACGCGCGCGACTTGGTCATGGTGCGCGGCGTTGAACCCAGCGCGTTCATGGTTCATCCACAAGCGCGGCTTTCCGCGGGGCGGCTTCCAGAAATTGGACGCGCCGAGGCGCTTGTTGGAAGATCGCTTGCCGCGCGGCTGGACGTTTCAGATAAAAATTTTGCAAGCGTCCCAGAAATTCTGATCGATGACATTCCGTTCACCGTGACCGGAATCATTGACGCGCCTGGCGTTGCGATTGACGGCGAGGCGTGGGTACCCATTAGCGACTTGTTGGTGCTGACCAAGCGTCAAACTATTTCAGTGGCGGTGATTTCTTTGGATAGCGCCGACATTGGCGATATTGAAATGTTCGCGGCCCAGCGACCGGACCTTGAACTGGCGGCCATTGATGAACCCGCGTATTACGCGGGTCTTGCGAAATTTTTTCGACCTGTGCAAATTTTAATCGCCGTCAGCGCGCTGATCGTGGCGTTGGGCGCCATGCTGGGCGGCCTTAACGCTCTTGATGCCGCGTTCGCTTCGCGCTCAAGAGAAATCGCCATGTTGCAAGTGCTGGGATATTCACGCGCCGCGGTGGTTGCGAACTTGATCCAGGAATCCATCATCACCGTAGCCACTGGCGCAATCCCCGCGCTCATGATTGCCGTTTTTCTACTGGATGGCCTTGGCGTTCGCTTCTCCATGGGAATATTTTCGCTGCGAGTTGACGCCGCATGCGTTGCCAGCGGCCTTGCAGCCGGCTTGTTGCTTGGACTGATTGGAAGTTTGCCTCCAACTCTTCGTTGTCTTCGTGTCGACATTCCGTCGGCTTTAAAATCGGATCTTGTATAAAATCTTTTAGGAGCATGCATTATGAAATCACTTCGCACACAATCAAAGTTGATCGTCACAACCGCACTTTTATGTATCGCGCCGATTGCGTGCGATCAAAGCGCGCCGACGCCGCCAAAAAATGCCACGAACTCCACAAACTCCACGCTCCCGAAGGATTTATTTGTGACCCAAGAGCCCGCGGGCGCGGCAGGTGTTTTAAAAGTTCGCCACAGCGCCAAGGCCGGGGACCGTGTCGCCATGATTGGCCGCATTGGCGGATCGGAAAATCCATTTGTCAGCAACCGCGCGGTTTTCACCATGGTGGATGCCTCTATGAAGAGCTGTCTTGAAATGGGTGACGATGCGCATTGCCCAACTCCCGCGGATTATTGCTGTGAAGACTCAAGCGCACTGGCCAAGGCCACCGCTTCCGTCACAATCGCCGACAAAAATGGAAAGCCGCTACCCATTTCACTTGTCGCTGATGGTTCGTTGAAACCACTTATGTGGATTGCCGTTGAAGGCACGCTTCAGCCCACCGACGGCGGCGCGTTTATTGTGAACGCGGACCACATTTACAAAATGCCAAACGATCCGTTGGCGAGCAAGTTGAAGTGACGATTACTTGGGTGGCTGAGGTGCCGCGTCAGCACTCCCGGCGCTGTCGCTTGAGCCACCAAATATGTTTTTAATGCCTTTGCCAAGATCTTGAACCCCGTCTTTGATCGCGGTTCCCGCTCCCTTCACTATGGGAAATTCTGCGGTGCCATTAAAAATACTTCCAACTTTACCAGCCGCGCTCTGCAGGCCGCTCGCCATGGCGCTAGGCAAGCCAGCAATCTGAGCCTTCACAATGGCAAGCAAAATTCTATTCATAAGTTGCGCTGTCACGTGCGCTGCCACTTGGCTTACCGGCGTCTTGCTTCCAAGATCAGCCACAATAATGTCAGGAATATTCACCTCCAAAATTTTTCCAGCCGTGACATGTGCGTCGCCTTCAACAAGCACCTTGATACCGGTGACTTTCAGTTGCTTAATGGTGACCGTTCTAGAAGAATCTTTTGTTGGCGCAGGAGTAGCAGTTGGTGCTGGCGACGCATCGGAAGATTGATTGAGCGAGTCGGCAACCACTTGCAAATTCACTTTGGTCCCCTTCTCGACCAAAGTCACCAACACGCCATCGATATTAATTTCTTCAATCACAACATCGCTTGAAAGCAACTCTGGCAAATTCGCGGTCACTCCGGCGTAGCGCACCTTGAACATGGAATCCGTTCCAAAACCCTCCGGTTGCGCCACGGCAAGTTCATTTAAGGAACTTGTGCCACCCAAAATGGCGATGTGCGCGGATGAAAGAGTTGTCTGCACGCCTAGCACGCGGGTGCCCGCGATGGCAACAACACGAGCCGCGGCCGCGTCTAGAAAGAGAACCGCCGCTACGCCAATCAGCACGACTGACACGGCGGATACGATGATTAGTTTTTTAAACAGGCCAGATTTTTTGCGGGATGAGATGTCGGCGGATTCATTTTGCATATTCAACAACTGTAACCGATCGCCTATTGGCTTGATGCGATTTAAGAATGGTCTACACCAACGCGTCGCACGAGAAGTACATGCTCTTGATAAATATGCCTACGCCAGCGAGTCGGACATTTGCAAAATTTGCGCCGTAAGGCTTACGCCAACGCGTCGCGCGTTTGCAAAAGTTGCGCGGCAATGCTGACCGCAATTTCAGCGGGCGAATTGCTGCCGATGGGCAACCCCACTGGACAATGAATTTTGTTCACGGCGTCCTCTGTGAAACCTTCCTTTACCAAGGCGCCGCGCAATGTTCGAGCTTTGGGCTCGCTGCCAATCACGCCAATGAAGGCGGCTTGATCGCGCTTAAGAATTTGGCGCACAATGGGCAAGTCGGTGGCGTGGCCTTGCGACATGCACACATAAAAAGTTCCCGCGGGCAACTTATAAACTTCCTCGGGCATTTCGGTGGCCAGAATTTTTCGCAAGTTGCTTCGCGGCGCGATCTTGTCCAGCCATATTTGGCGATGATCAATGCAAATCACATTGCACGCGAAAGTGCACAGCAACCCCACGGTGGCTTGCGCCACATGTCCCGCGCCAAAGATGGCGATATTCCAATTGCTGGCCGCTGAAATTTCATAGAACAACGTTGCCGCGCCTCCGCACACCATGTTCAAGTCGCGCTGTAATTCATAGCGAATCATTTCGGCGTCGACCACCGTGTTGGTGTCCGCGCCTAACTTCACGCGCGCAATCATGGTAAGCGCGTGCTCAATGGCGCGCGCTTCAAGTCGCCCACCACCAACGGTGCCCCACGCAAGCCCGCTTTCGGTCACGATCGCTTTGGCGCCAATGTCCTGCGGCACATGTCCCTCTGGTTGAACAAGCGTGACGGTTACAAACATCACGCCGCGCTCGGCGAGTTTGTTGGCTTGCTCTAGATAGTCAGCGATCATGCGGCTCATGGGGTGGATGGCAATTCCCACTGCGCGAACATTTCGGGAGAAAGTCCGCGCAATACTCGCTCCGCCGTGGCGGGAATGGCAAGTTGAACAAGATCTGTCGTGGCGCTTGACTGTGCCGATGCATTTTTGTTGGACGCAGTTGCGTGATCGTGACTTGCTGCGCCAGTCATGAGATTGTCTAAGTTCTTTGATTTGGAATTCACCAATCGCGCCGATGCGATTGCGTCGCGCACCGCGGTCCACACCGAAAGAGCCAGCAACAACGGTGGCTCACCAGTGGCTTTGGTGCCACGCACATTTACGCTGTTGCCGTGATTCACAATAAAGTCCGCGTTGAAAATGCGCGGCGTGTCTTGAACGCTTGGAATTTTATATGTGCTTGGCGAATGCGACACAAGCAATCCGTTTTCGTTGTAAACCAAATGCTCCGTGGTAACCCAACCCATTCCCTGCACAAATCCGCCAAGAACTTGGCCCATGTCCAGCGCGTGATTCACGGGTCGGCCAACATCCATCAACATGTCAACGCGCAGTACTTTGATTTCGCCGGTGTAAGGATCAAGTTCCACTTCGCTGGCCGCAACGCCTTGCGTGAAGTACAGAAACGGGCGGCCCTGCCCTTTGATCTTGTCAAATGTGAGATGCGCGGTTGCGTAATGTCCGTAGTCACTGACAGAGGTGCGATTGAAATAGGCCTCGCGCACCAATTGCGCGAAGTCAATTTTAAATTCGGGTTGCGCGGGCTCACTCACAACAACCATCGAGTTACGAAACTCAACAAGTGTTTTATTTTTAGTGTTTGAGCCAGCGCCACCTGCATTTGCGCCATCAAATAGTCCACATGGAAGCACGGTGAAAGCGTGCGCGCCATTTGCAATCGAAATCTCTGGCCATGTACCCAAACCCGCCGTCTTGGTGGGCCAATGTTCTTGCGCGATCCCGCGCAATGCGTAGGCCAGTGCTGCAAGTCGCTGCTTTATTTTCTCGCACGCCATCACTGCCGCTGATCCATTCAGGTCCGTACCAGCGCTCGCGGCGGTTGGAGAAGTGTTCGCGTTCTTCTCGGTTGAAGTGGGCATGATGCGCACTGCGCCAATCGGCAAACCAAATTGCTCCGACACAAGCGTCGCAATGCGCGAGTTCACGCCTTGTCCCATTTCAACGGCGCCGGTGGAAACTTGCAGCGTTCCATCGGTATGCACGTTCACAAGCGCGTTGCCTTGATTCATGAAGCGCGTGGAAAATGAAATACCAAACTTCACGGCGGTCATGGAAAGTCCGCGTGGATGCGCGTGAGGATTGCGCTCACGATCATTGTTCCATGTATCAATCTCCTGACGGCGCGCGCGGTAGTCACACTTCTTCTCAAGCGTTTCAAAGAGCGCGGGCAGACAATTATTTTCCACAAGTTGACCGTACGGCGTGGTGTCGCAGCCCGGACCATAGCAATTCAACTTGCGCACATCCAAGGCGTCGTAGCCAAGCACGCGCGCGATGTCCTCCATGATGCATTCAATCATGGCCACGCCTTTGGGACCACCGAAACCACGGAATGCCGTGTGCGGATGAAAGTTGGTGCGGCACACTTGGCCGCGCAATCTGGCGGCGGGAATAAAGTACGCATTGTCGCAGTGCAGAAGCGCGCGCTCCATGATGGCCGTGGATAAATCCGCGTAAGCGCCGCCGTCGGAATACAACATGGCGTCAAGCGCGAGAATTTTTCCGCTGTCATCAAAGCCGCATTCATAGTGAATCTGAAACGGGTTGCGCTTGCCCGTGATGATCATGTCCTCATCCTTGGTCAATACAATGCGCGCCGCGCGGCCAGTGCGTTTGGCCACAAGCGCTGCGTACGCCGCGAATGGAGAAGCTTGGGTTTCTTTGCCACCAAAACCGCCGCCCAATCTTTTAGCGACGCACACGACATCGCTGAAAGGAATTCCGCACGCCTTTGCAACCACATGTTGCGTTTCCGTTGGGTGCTGCGTGGATGAATGCACTTCCAGTTGGCCGTCCTCACGCGGATACACCACGGCGGCCTGGCTTTCCAAATAAAAGTGATCCGCGCCTTCAATCTTTAACACGCCTTCAATCTTGTGCGGCGAAGATGCAAGCGCGGTCTGCGTGTCGCCCCTGGAAATAGTTCGTAGATGACCAATGAAACTTTCTTGCGCCACGGCCTCATCAATGCTGCGAATGTCAGGGAGTTTTTCCCACTGCGCCACCACGGCGGCCAAGCCTTGCGCCAATGATTCTTTAGTTTGCGCGCCCAGCACCGCCACTACTTCGCCAACAAAGTGCGTGTCCCCCGCGGCAATCACAGGTTGATCCGCAAAAATTCCGCCCCACATATTGTGCGCAACATCCGCGGCCGTGATGGCGCACTCCACGCCGGCAATTTGTAGCGCCGGCGCTAAGTCAAGCAATTTCAAACGCGCGCGCGCAAACGGACTGTAGACAAGTCCGCAGTGCAGTTCACCTTTCACCATGGGTCGGTCATCAACAAATTCCGACTTGCCCGTGACATGCGTGGTGGCGGAATCATGCGGCGGCGAGCCAACATCCTTCAACAATGATGTTGATGATGGCTCCCCAGAATGTGTGTCAGACTGTTGATGGACAGAATTAGCCACTGAAAACCTCGCATGTGCGGCGGCGAAATTTATTCCTCACGGATATTTTTCCAACACCTGAAGCGTCACGCATGCAACACCTCGTTGGCATAACGCATGAACAAATTCGCGGCCGTCACGCGCCGGTACGCCGCGCTGCCACGCACATCCGACAGTGGCGTGATGGCGCTTGCAATCATGTGCGCCACGGCTTGCGCTTTTTCCATGGTGAAGTCGCCAACCAACGCGGCTTCTATTTCTGGCATGCGTATTGGCGTGGCCGCAACGCCGCCATAGGCAATGCGCGCCGAAACAACGTGCGGCGGTGATTTTGTTTTGCGCGTCCCGGCATGCGTTGTGGTATTGAGCCCGGAACTTTTCACGCGCCCAGCCATTGTCATGGAAAAGGCTCCGCTGATAGCGCTAATGTCCATGTCTTTGCGCTGTGAAACTTTATAAAGCCGCAGAAGTTCCTTGGAATCCATGGCGTTGAAAGACACGTGTGTAATAATTTCTCCAGGCGTAAGCGCCAACTTTTTGTAGCCCACATATAAATCCGTAAACTCAATGTTGCGCTTATGAATTGGCCCCTTGCCGCCAGGCCGACTAGCCAAATGCACAACCGCGTCAGCGATCAGCAAGAACGGAAGCGTGTCACCAATGGGTGATGCGTTGGCGATGTTGCCAACAAGCGTGGCGACATTTTTAATTTGTGGCGAGCCGAATAAATTTAGAAAGTTGGCCAACTCCGGCGCGGCGGTTTCACACAGGCGACGCAGTTGCGCAAGCGTGACACGCGCGCCCACAACAAGGCCCGATCGAGATTGCTTGGCTTGATACAACTCGTTGACTAAATGCAAACTCAGCAACGCGCGTGGCAATGGCTTGCCCTTGTTGGTTTGCACACCCATATCAGTGGCCGCGGCCAACACCTTGAAGCCGGGGTTCTGCGCCGCAAATGTAACGGCCTCGCGCAACGAAACTGGCGCGAATAATTTAACGCCGTCATGTTCAATCAACAATGACTTGGTGGCCGTGTTCAGCGCGTCCACAACCGCCGCGGGGTTGGAGTAGCGCCCCGCCACCGAATGCTTTTCCGTGGCGCGCACCGTCAACGCGGCTTCCACAATTGGGGCATAGCCAGTACATCGGCACAAATTACCCGTGAGATAATTCGCGGCCATCTTTGCATCTATGTGTTGCGCCGCAACCGCGCTGCCATGGCTTACAATATTTGTACGCGCGCCACTATCGCTTGCAACATTTGCGCGCGCGCCATTTGCATCGCCGTGCTTCTCCAACATGGCGCTGATGGCCATGACAAATCCCGGCGTGCAATATCCGCACTGCGAAGCGTGGCATTGCTTCATGGCCACTTGCGCGGGCGACAACTCATCGCCGCATTGCATGCCCTCCACCGTGACAATGTGTGAGCCATCCATTTGCGCAACCGTGACAATGCACGAGTTCATGGCTTCAAATTCAAGGGGAGCAATATGTGTGGAGGGATCGCGGCCAACATTCGCACCAACATTTTCGCCAACCTTCACACCACCTCGCACGCCAACATGCACGGGGGCGTGCGCGGCAAGATCTGGGAACGCGCGCAGAACAGTGCATGAACCGCAGTCGCCCTCGGCGCACACAATTTTTGTTCCTGTAAGACCGGCTTCTTTGCGCAGCCAATCCGCCAACATCATCAGCGCTTCACGCCCGCGAATTTCGCGCCTTACGCCGTTCAAATAGATCAACACAAAATCACGCATGTGTGATTATGGTAGCCAACTCAGCTACAACTTGAAGTTTTTTACCAAGGCGTCGCCGCCAAAGCGCAACACATTTATATCGGAGCCAACAGCCACAAATGTGTAGCCCCAATCAATGTAGCGGCGCGCTTCGTCTTGATTGGATGTAAGAATTCCCGCAGGCTTGCCTAGCGTCTTCAACCGCGTGACCGCGTCAAGCAATGCGGCCTGCACAACCGCGTGCGCCGGATTGCCAATGTGACCAAGCGAGGCCGCCAAATCCGAAGGGCCAATGAAGACGCCATCCACGCCGTCCACATTTGCGATGGATT
Source organism: Planctomycetia bacterium (assembly GCA_005789005.1). Taxonomy (GTDB): domain Bacteria; phylum Planctomycetota; class Phycisphaerae; order Phycisphaerales; family SM1A02; genus SYAC01. The sequence goes on from SYAD01000236.1 coordinate 8,083, forward strand.
CCAAATTCACAAGCGCCTCCTTGGTTTCAACTTGCACAAGCAGACACATTTGCGCGTCGGCCAGCTTGAGATAATTATCAACGCGCCCGTAATGACTGGCGCGAATCACCGGCGCCACGCCACGAATGCCCGCCGGCGGATAGCGCATGCTGGCAACCGCAAGCGTGGCCTGCTCGGCGTTCTGCACATACGGAACAATAATTGTTTGCGCGCCGGCATCAAGCATGCGTTTGATCACCACCGTGTCCAACCACGCTGGCCGGACAACGGCGCAGGCATGCGTGCCCGCAAGCGCCTGCATTTGCGCGACAATATCCGGCAGTTCATTGGGCGCATGTTCGCCATCAATCACAATCCAATCAAAGCCGCTGTCGCCCAAAACCTGCGCCGCAATGGCGCTGCACAAACTGCTCCACAGGCCGATTTGCAAACGACCTTCCTTCAGCGCCTTCTTAAAATTATTATGTTGCATTTGCATCGTGTGCGCGCATGGTAAAGAATTTTCCATATGCGAGAAGCTTCGCAAAGACACAAATCGTGGCATGCGAATGCGGTCGTTTTGCGTTCCAATGCGACCGAAGCGCTAGACAAAATACAATTCAAGCGCGCCGTCGGCTATCACCATACTGTCAAGAAGATATTCATAGTCGGGCTCGTCAATCCTGGACAAGCGCGCTTATTTTTTAACAAGTCGCCGGCGGGCCACATTCAATCGGCGCCGCATGTCCTCACCTAAAAATCCAAGCTGCTCCACAAATTGCAAACGCTGAATAGCTTGCGCCGTCACATAAAATGAAGAATGCGCGCAGAGCCACTCGTATTGTTCATGCATTGCGCACATTGCCCAATGGCTTGCCGGCGCGCTTAACCGCAAGCGATCAAATCGCTCGCATGGCGCTAGAAATGGCTCGCCCAAATCAAGTTCGTTTCCTTGATGTCCACTTTGGATCATTTGAATCAACACATCCACCGCATTTTTACGCTGTCCCGCCTCGCTCGCGATCCGGGCGTAACTGGCACGATGACGAAATGTTGGCTTGCGCTGAATGATGAGCGCGAAGCGAGCGAGGCTTCCAGTCAGTGCGACAAAGCGTTGCGCGGGCGCAGCCTTGATATCACGGCTCAAAGCATGAAGCGCCAAAGCGTCAAGCAGTTGCGAATTGTCTTGCGCGGATATTGCTTGCTCCCACTGCGACGCAAGCGTCGCCGCGTAAGGAAACTTTGCCAAAGCGTTGCGCCATTCGTAAGCGGGATTTGCGCGCGCAATTTCCAGAACGGCTGTCTCTTGATTTTCTTTTTGCTCCAAGACATCCATCGTCACCAACTTGCCTTGCTGCGCCAACGCCTCCGCGCGATCAGGTTTGCAAGCGAACATATTCAAAAGATATCCATCAAGTTTGTTGTCGGCACGAAACGGAGTCAAGAGATCCAAACCCGGAACCAATTCATATGCCTCATATCCCATGGTTTTAAACATTGGAATAATGGACAAGTCCGCATCGTCTGAGACTTTCACTTCAAACTGCACCAACGGAGAATTCTTTGAGAAGAATATTTTTCCGCCAAGAAGAATGTTGGCTTCCTCACCCTCGGCGTCAATTTTTATAAAATCAATGTCGCTCCAAGCAAGCGCGCCCATGCGCTCATCCAAAGTACGCACTTGCACTGTCTCCAAGTTGCCCGCCGAATCCGCGCCGCCGCGGGCGATTGAGTTCAACTCCGCGTGCTGGCCAACAATAAATTGCGTGGTTCCTATCTCGTTTGAAAGCGCGCAGCGTTGCAAATCAACATGCTCAAAGCGATTCGCCGCGATACTTTTTTCCAAAAAATTCGCAGTTGAATTGGCGGGCTCAAACGCCCACACTTTTCCAGTCGACCCAACGGCGCGGGCCATGGATAAAGTGAAAACTCCGTAATTCGCGCCAATATCGATCACTTTTTGCCCTGATTTTAAAGCGCGCCGCAGAAATTTAATCTCGGGTTCAAACCAATCCAGTTGCTCTTGCAACACATACGGCGTGATCAACTCCAATGAATCCGGCACCACCACTCGGACGCCGTCCACCATTGACAGTGTGATCTCTTTGCTCATAAAAATATTCTATGCGGCGGCTATAAATTTTCACACCTGCACAGCGTGACGGGCGATGAACTTCACATCAATTTCTTCCTCAGTCATCAGATCGCGCGCTCAACAGATTTGGGCGCCAACTTCTCCACCAAC
>SYAD01000237.1 GCA_005789005.1 Planctomycetia bacterium
ACACGCGGTCATTCGCTCCAGTTGCGCCACGCGGTGCAGTGGCGCCGCGACCATTAAAGAAACAATCGTGGTGCAATTTGGATTGGCCACCAAGATTGGTTTGCTTTTTAATAATTCACCATTGATCTCGGGCACAACAAGTGGAACCGCGGGATCCGCGCGAAACGCGCTGGAATTATCCACCGCGACAATATTCAATTCGGCAAGCACGGGCGCCAGTGAGCGCGCCGTTGTGGCGTCCGCGCACAAAATGGCGTAATCACTGCCCTTCAAGGCTTCGCGTTCCACGGTGCGAGCCACCAATGTTTGACCGCGAAACTGAAATTTTTCACCCGCTGATCGTTCGCTGCAAAAAAGACGAAGTTGTGAAACCGGAAAGTTTCTTTTCTCCAGTAGTTGAATTACTTCGCGACCAACCGCGCCTGTGGCGCCGATCACAGAAATACAAAAAGTATTTGTTCCAGCTTTTGATTTATTTGTGGTGGACACGGCAGAGTATGAACCAGTGTTCACTCCGCTCACTGATGCGGCCCAATGAGGAAGAAGCGCGCGATCTCAACTTCAAACAAAGATCCATCATCGCGTTCCATCACATACATCCCCTGCATGGTTCCCCAAGCGGTTTGCAATGGACAAAAACTTGAATATTCAAACTTTTCACCAGGCGACAATTTTGGATGATGTCCAACCACCCCAAGTCCTTGAACTTCATGCCGTTCACCAGCCGAGTCAACAATTATCCACTTGCGACTGCGAAGCCGCGCGCAACTTTCACCCTCGTTATGCATCGCCACTTTATAGTTGAACAGGTAGCGGCTATTTTCTGGATCTGAATGTGAAGGTAGATAGTGCGGATCAACCGTGATACGAATTCCGTGCGTCACACACTCACTGCCCTTGCATATTCTTGCTGAAGGAGTTGCCATAGTGATGACACGATATGCGAGACAAGCGTTCTTACCAAGTCTAATTCATGCCACGGGCAAAGTTTCACCGGGACCAAGAATGGCGTCTATTCAAACCATCCTTTTTTGCGAACATTCACCTTGATCACTTCTCCGTCTTTCAAAGTGCGCCAATCAAGTCCTAGAGAAAATCGGTGGTACCCAGGACACTCCGTTTCAATCACAAGCGGCATCATATTTTGAATAGGAACCGGTGCCGTCAGCCCATTTTCATCGCTCACAACGGCGAACGCATTTGGGCTTGTCGCAAGACCGTTTCGCTGTTCATTTAAGCGCACCACGACATTTGGAATTGGTTCTTTGCTCTGCGCATTCACCGATTTAAATTGGATGGTCTTATTTTGAAGGCGTCGAAGTTGAAGAACCAATTCATATTCAGAATTACTGGCCGTAAAATCTTGCCGGACCTCTTGATAACCAGGCTTGCGCGCGGTGATCACGTTGCGAAATCCAGAGGAGTGATTTACCTGTGAGTATCCACCCTTGTCACTGCGAAAATCTTGTAAATCCGGAAAGCCCCATCGATCCTCAAGGCCTGGCATAGGCAAATATAAAAAAGTTGTGGCAACGAGTTCGGCGTCATCAATCGGAGCGCCATCAGATTGCTCGACCACCCGTACCTTGATCGGCACCAACTGCACGGGAGTGAGCCGCATATCGTGTTTGATTTTTTCATCCAGATCCTGAAATCGGAGTGTTTGATACGAGGAACTTTCCGACACCAGCATGTTGGCGGTGGTCTTGGATGCGAACACGTCAATTGTCGCGGGCTCAAATCCAGGCTGAAGCATGGTCAACTTTGTGTTGAATGGGGGCACCCAAATTCGAGCTTCGCCGGTCTTGTCACTTTTGACCGCGTTGGAATCCGTGGCCAGAAGCGAAAGCAACGTCACGCTGTGCCGATGAATTGTCACCCCCTCCACGGGTTTGTTGTTCGACGCGTTTGTAAGTTGCAAATCAAGCGGGCGCGGAAAGCAACCGGTTTGAAATAATAAAACGCAGATCGCGGTTGCTGGATACAGAATGCGACTTATAGATGTGAAAATAATATAAAGAGAGCGATTCAAATTAGGAATACTTTGGTTTATAAAATGCGTCAATAGAAGATTTTTGTCTTTGGGATTCCCAATGCATCTCGGGAAAATTTATACATATCGGATCGTGAAATTTTATTCAGAAAGCGAGTGGGAATTTGAACTCAGAAAGAGCGCGGCTATCAAGATCGCCGTCGCGGCAAGTATGGCACATCCACAGATTCGCGCCCATGCCGAAAGTGTTGTTCTTGAACGAATCATGGGAAACTCACCCAGCCAAAGTCCTAGCGGCGCGATTGCCGCAATCACCCAACTTGAAATCGGTAGATTTGTTGTGTCATAACCAAATCCAGTTGCGGCACCAAAGGCGGCAATGCTTGCGATCACAACCGCACCACTCAAACCCACAGCACGATCAAGTGACTTTGATTGAATTGCAATATGAATCAGTGAAATAATGCCAAGACAAAACGAGACGGCTCCAATGGGTATGGCCAACTTTGCGAAGCCGGAAAGCATGGCGAGCACGGATGGCCCAATCAATGACAGGCTCAAAGCTATATAAGTGGAAATGTTCGCTCGTCTTTTGACAACCTGCGCCAAAAATATGGCGGATGTTGCCGCACCTACCCCAAGAAATAATCGGTTTGTGAAAATTTCCCATGATGGAATATTCAACAGAATGGCGGCCGATATTGTGGATACCAGAACAACCAGGGTTCGCGCGAGTGGCGACTGCGCGAACAAAAGACCCGCGCCAACCACAACCGCGCCCAGCAACATGGAAATCGGAAACCACAACCACCTGTTGAGCGCCATAAATTGAATCAGTGAGTCTTCCGAAATTGCGCTTAAAAACAAAGTAGTGGCAAGGGCTAATCCAACAAAACAATCTGGCCGCCCCGCTTGTGTACGCCGCATGAACCAAATGCCAAATGCCGCGCCAACGAATGATGGCAAAGCAATTCCAAACAACAAAATTTGCAATTCCATTTATAAAAAATCCTTGAAGCGCAACAATGTTAGGCACGCCCAACGGCATGTGGTCTACATCCGTGCTGGTAACGCGCGATACATATACAACAGAAAAAGTTTAAGAAGACCCGGCTTCAAGAGCGACAGTTATTCGAACACTATTTCCAATCGCATTTTTTTCAACTCCGTATGACATTCCAAATTCACTGCGATCGATTGTGAACACTGTTTCAAATCCAATTTTCTTTCCTCGAGGGGATTCGGCCTGACCAGTCATCTCCACATTGGTTGTGATTAATTTGGTTACTCCGTGCATGGTGAGATTGCCGGAGACCTCCCACATATTGCCAGGAAGTTTTTTGGAGGAGGTGCTCACGAATGTCATTGTCGGAAATTCTTTTACGCTAAAAAAATCCGGACTTCGAAGATGGCCATCTAAATCTTTATTTGCGCTCGATACAGAGTTGGTGTCTATGGAGACATCCAGCGCGAGAGTTCCTGTTGGTATACCGCTCGTGGTAATTATTCCGGTGACGCCATCGAATCTTCCCCAGAACATTCCGGCCCCTGAATGCTGAACACGAAATAATCCCATGGAGTGCGTGTCATCAATCTTCCAAACTGTTGAGTCTGCGGCTGATTTATTCTGGGTTGTTTGCGCGGTGGTTGGCGCAACGGTTGGCGCCGCCACGGGAGTTTGTTGCGTGTTCGCAACCGATATAAATAATAAAGATGCTGCGATTGAGAGAGTTGGTGCGAGAGATAGAAACATAAATGCTCCGTGTTTGGGTTATTAGAATTGTTGAGAGTGCGATTCACTATACACATACAATTGATTTATCATTATAAATTTATATAACCGCAATTGAGTTTGAATTAGGAAATACATGAATGTGATTTTTAACCGTTTCGTTGGTTTGACGGATTTAAAAATATCTCAACCCAGGGATAGGTCGGAAATCTAATTCCGTGCGGATCAATTATTTATAAAGCTCCGATGCTTGTTAAATAGCCAAATAACAAGTCCTATAATATATAAATAGAAATTGTTCCACGTGGAACACAATTTAATGTTTTGGCTGTTACATTAAAGTCTTAACCTTAGAGGATAAAAATATGCCAAGCCAAAATAGTAATCCAAGTAATGATTCTTCAAAAATATCAGGTAAATCAGTTGATTCAAATGCATCAGAAATACCCGCTAAACCAGTGGCACCACAAGTTCCAGCAGGGAAGCTTGGTCGTGGACTTGGTCGACTAATTCCTGTCAAAAATACAGCGGATAATGCATCAAATGCCAGTTTTCCAAATATTGATTCTAGGGCATCTGCACCACCGGTGATCATAAAACCTACAAGCACCCCTGTTAATGATGCACGTGTAATTCCTGTATTAATTCAAAAAAACGATGATTTTAAAGCTCCTGGCGTTGTATTTGGAAAGGGTGTAGATCAGATAGAAGTCTCTAAAATTAAACCTAATCCAAGACAGCCCAGAACGGATTTCAAGGCAAGCGATCTAGAGAGTTTGGCGGCATCAATTAAATCAAGTGGCCTACTTCAACCAATTATCGTGCGGCCACTGGATGGATTTGTTGGGCAGTATGAAATTGTTGCAGGTGAACGCCGATGGCGCGCCTTCAAGATGCTTGGAAAATCTTCAATACCCGCAATCGTAATTCAGTCTTCAGACGAAAATTCTGGTGTTAGTGCTTTGATTGAGAATGTTCATAGAACAGATCTCAATCCAATGGACCGAGCCATTGCAATACTTAAATTGTCTGAAGAGTTCTCTCTTACCCACGACAAGCTTGCTGAAAAGCTCTCTTTAGATCGATCTACAGTCACTAACCTGCTTCGATTGGCAGAACTAGATTCAGTAACGGCCGGCATGGTGAGGCAGGGATTAATTACTCAAGGCCATGCAAAAGCCCTGCTCGGAGTGTTAGATATTAAGACTAGAACTACCCTCGCCGAATCTACCGTGCGTGGCGAATGGTCTGTTCGAGCCCTGGAGCGCGAAGTCCAAAGACTTTCATCGGATGCAAAAGGCAGAGTTCCACGTGGAACATTGCCAGCAAGGCGCCAGGCAAATGTCAAAGATTTAGAAACAAAATTGAGCCAACTTTTGGGTACCCGAGTGACTATTCAATTGGGTAAAAAACCAAACACCGGCAAAGTTTCAATGGAATTCTTTTCTTTAGACCAATTCGAAGGCATGCTGGCGAAACTTGGACTTCGAACCGATCAAATTCGATTTGATAATTGAATTTAGCTGCGTTTTTAATGTAAGTTTTAAAACCAAAAAACAACAACTCAAATTTTTTCGCTTTGAATTTCAAAGCGGGTTATATATAAATTTTTCGCTCTCTAAATTATAAAAATGCATAAAAACAGGCTTTTTATGCTCAAATTAGAAAAAGAATATATCAACAAAAATTAAGTTATAAGACTTCAATACTCTTCATAAAGTCGGGCAACTCAGTTTCTAAACCAAGCGCTGATTGAATAGCCCCAGCAAGCGCAACCCGCGAAGCCTGCTCGCCGTGATTCAAAATCACTCGGGGAGTTCCACCTTCACGCGCACCAATCCAAGCCACTAAATCGCCCTGATCGGCATGACCACTTAATCCTTCCAAGTGAACACGCTCGGCTTTCACCTCGAAGATTCCTTCTTTTAACTCGATCAACTTTGCGTGATGCAAAATCGAGTGGCCAAGCAGGCCAACGATTTGATGACCCGCAAAAACAAGAGCGTTGCGTGAATCTGCCACAAGCGCCGCAAGGTGGTGCAAGACCGGACCCGCGTCGCAAAATCCACTGCCCGCCAGAATAATTCCAAGCTGCGAACTCTTGGTCAACTTCAAGCTTTGTCTGCGATTAAATAAATGTTGCAGGCCCGCGAAGTGAAGCGGATCATTTCCGGCTTCGGCCGCGGCGCGAAGTTTGGGCTCAAGTAACGACGGATATCTTCCGCATAATTCCGATGCGCGAATAGCCATTGGTGAATCTAAATACACATTCATTCCGTGCAGTTGATTTGATCGTGACAAATCGGCCAAGCGCAATAATAAAGTTTGAGCGCGTCCAAGCGCGAATGTAGGAGCGAGTATTTTTCCACCACGGGCCGCAACACGTTTTACAACATCGCCAAGCGCATCCGCGGAAGAAGTACTCGAGGAAAAGTTACGCGCTCCATTTGTGCTTTCCATAAGAACAAGATCAACATCTGGAAGCAACTCACGCGGGCGAAGCAGGGGACTGCGTGCGGGGCCTAAATCCCCAGAAAAAAGCACCTTTTTCTCATTTCCATTTAGTATAAATGCAATTTCAACACTGGCCGAACCTATAATGTGGGACGCATCATGAAATCGAAATCGAAGACCTGGTTTAATTTCCCGCCACACATTATATTCAATTGGGCATATGGTTTCGGCCGCAAGTATTGCGTCGTGGGCATCATATAAAATAGGTGGCTCCGGGCTCGAACCCTTGCTCTTAGAGCCAGGCTCTGGCGGCGGGTCGATCACTCGAGCGATAGGCGTTGTTCCATTGCGCCACTCTTCGTGGCGAAGCACTTGCAACGACGCGCTGGATCTTAAAACACGTGGCAATAAATCGGCGGTGGGTGGCGTGGCAAAAATTGGAGCCGCGCAACGAAGGCGCGGCAACATTCCAAGCCGACCGCAATGGTCAACGTGGGCGTGGGTGACAATGACGCCATCCACGTGCGGCCAATCAATTTCTGGAACCTGTAGATTTCTGTGCTCTTGCTCTGGCGATCCTTGGAAAAGTCCAAAGTCGATCACCACTCGCCCTCTTGGCGTGTCAAGCAATGTGCAAGACCCCGTTACTTCTCCAGCGGCGCCTAATAATGTGATTGTTGCTCGTTCAGACACGGAAACTGAGCATAGCGATCATTTGAAATCGCGCACTAAATAAGCAAATCTTTAGATTTAGTCGCCCGCGCATGCGGCGATGGCCGCCCGTAACTCCGCTTTGGGATCCTTCGAGGGCATAAACTCGTGCCCAATAAAGCCGCGATACCCCGTGGCAACAATCGCACGCATGATGGCCGGATAATACAACTCCTGCTGCGTATCGAGCGGACCCCGACCAGGCACGCCAGCGGTGTGATAGTGAAGAATCCATGGCGCGGCTTTCTGTATGGATCGAATCACATCTCCTTCCATTATTTGCATGTGATAAATATCAAACAGCAAACCAAATCGATGGTCGCCGACCGCTTCGCAAAGTTGCAGACCCCAATCGGTATGATCACCCATATGGCCCTTGTGATCAACTCGCGAATTGAGCAACTCCATCACCACGCCAAGATTTGATTTTTGTGCGATGGGCAGAAGCCGCTTTAAACCAGCCACGCAATTCTGCAAACCTTTCACGTCATCAAGACCACGGCGATCGCCAGCGAACACAATGACAAGTGGCGCCCCAGCCGTGGAAATTTGTGGGAATAAAATTTCCGCGCGCTTTATTATGTCATCGTGATGTTCCAAGCGATTTAAGCCGTTCGCAATTGTGGTGGGGCCATTCGCAACAGGACAAGCTAATTTTGCGGCCCGCACCTTTTGAATGTCGGCAGGATCAAGAAGATCAATACCATCCAAGCGAACAGACTTTGCCAAGTCGATCACTTGTTCAATGGTCATGGCATTCAAGCACCAACGCGCCACGCTTTGACGAAGCAAGCGTTCTTCATCTTGAGCAGAGAGACCCCTTGATTGAGGCGCAGCTTCCGCCGTCACGGACACCGCATGCGCGCCATGAGCCGCCGCCGCCAACAACCCAACGGCGAGAACTTGTCGGCGATCCATTTCTTACTCAGTGGTACGCGCTTAACGGCTCACATGAACACACAAGATTGCGATCACCATATGGATTGTCCACGCGACCAACCGCCGGCCAGAATTTTCTATTGCGAACCCACGGCAACGGATACGCGGCCTGCGCGCGCGTGTAATTGTGGTTCCACGTGTCCGCACAAATAGCCTCCGCGGTGTGCGGCGCTCCTTTGAGAGGATTATCTTTACGATCGCTTTTTCCCTGCTCAATCTGCGCAATTTCGGCGCGAATTGCAATCATGGCTTCACAGAATCGATCCAGCTCCTCTTTGGATTCACTTTCAGTTGGCTCAATCATAAGCGTGCCGGGCACCGGCCAACTCATGGTGGGCGCATGAAAACCAAAGTCCATCAGTCGCTTCGCAATGTCATCAATTTTAATTTCCGCGGTCTTGTCAAACGAGCGACAATCAATGATGAACTCGTGGGCGCAACGGCCGTTCTTATTCACAAACAAAACTTTGTAATCATTTTCAACGCGCTTGGCCATGTAGTTGGCGGCAAGAATTGCAACTTGAGTGGCTTTGCGCAAACCATCCGCGCCCATGAGGGAAATATACATCCATGAAATTGGAAGAATGCTGGCGCTGCCATATGGAGCCGCGGACACCGGACCAATAGCGTGCTTGCCGGCGTTGGCTGGATTGATTACGGGGTGACCAGGCAGGAAATCACAAAGATGCGCGGCCACGCCAATTGGTCCAACGCCTGGACCGCCACCGCCGTGCGGAATGCAAAATGTTTTGTGCAGATTCAAGTGGCACACGTCGGCGCCAATTTCACCAGGGCGCGTTAAACCAACTTGCGCGTTCATGTTGGCGCCATCCATATAAACCTGACCGCCGTGTTCGTGAATAATGTCGCACAACTCCTTGATGCGATCCTCGAACACTCCGTGCGTGCTTGGATAGGTCATCATGCAACACGCCAAATCATCTTTGTGCAGCGCGGCTTTGGCGCGAAGATCGGCAAGATCAACATTGCCTTCGCTGTCACAATCAACGGCGACAACTTGCATGCCCGCCACAACAGCGCTCGCCGGATTTGTTCCGTGCGCGCTTTCTGGAATCAAGCAAACATTGCGATGACCTTGGCCGCGATGGTCGTGATATGCGTGAATAACCATCAGCCCCGCGTATTCACCGTTGCTTCCAGAGTTTGGTTGCAGACACATTCCCGCGAAGCCGGTGATGTCACACAACCAATTCTCAAGCGTTCGAAATAGTTCCGTATATCCAGTGCATTGATCAAGCGGCGCGAATGGATGCATCTTTCCAAATGTCGGCCACGTCACAGGAATCATTTCCGCCGTGGCGTTCAACTTCATGGTGCACGAGCCAAGCGCGATCATGCTGTGCGCAAGACTGAGATCCCGTCCTTGCAATTGGAAGATGTATCGCAGCAATTCAGTTTCGCAGTGGTAACTATTGAACACATCTTGCGTCATGAAACTTTTGGTGCGCTTCAGGGAGTTTGGCAGCGCGTCAAATGCGTGCAGCGACGAGATCTTGGGAGTTGGCTTGCCCGTGCCCGCGGCGAAACATTCCAGAATGTCTTGCAAATCATGTGGCAGAACCGTTTCGTCCAGTGAAAAACCAATGGTTCCGTCGGCATAATTTCTAAAATTAATCTTATGTTTCTTGGCGGCCTCATTCACATTGTCCGCGGTGATTCCCTTGAGTTGCACGCGCACTGTGTCAAAGAAATGTTCCGGACCAGGAGTGTGTCCAAGCAATTTTAATCCCGCGACCACGGTGGTGGTTGCGCGGTGCACACGTTCCGCGATTCGCTTTAAACCATCTGGTCCGTGATACACGCCATAAAATGCGGCGATATTCGCCAACAGCGCTTGCGCGGTGCAAATATTGCTGGTGGCTTTGTCGCGGCGAATATGTTGCTCGCGCGTTTGAATGGAAAGTCGAAGCGCCGGGCGACCCGTGGAATCGCGGCTGACACCAATCAATCGTCCAGGCATTTTGCGAACATGTTCAGTCTTTGTTGCAAAGTACGCGGCGTGCGGACCGCCGTAGCCCATGGGCACGCCAAATCGTTGCATGGAACCAATCGCAACATCGGCGCCCAATTCGCCGGGTGGAGTGAGCAATGTCAGCGCGAGTGGATCCGCCGCCATAATCACCAACGCGCCACCCGCCTTGATTTTTGTAATCACGCCGCGCCAATCGCGAATACGTCCATCGGTGGACGGATAGGAAAGCAACGCGCCGCAAAATTCATTTTTTGAAAAATCAATTTTGTCGACGTCGCCAACTTCAACCGTAACGCCAAGACCATGAGCGCGCGTTTGAATCACGCCGATGGTTTGCGGATGCGTTGCCGCGTCGATGAAAAACTTGGAGCAACCATCTTTGGCCATACCAAAGGCCATGTTCATGGCTTCGGCCGCGGCGGTTGCCTCATCAAGCAAACTGGCGCCCGCGATTTCAAGACCGGTGAGTTCAGTGACAATGGTTTGAAAGTTCAACAAACTCTCAAGACGGCCTTGTGAAACCTCCGGCTGATAGGGCGTATACGGGGTATACCAACCTGGATTCTCAAGAACATTGCGCAGAATCACCGCGGGCGTGAGGCAATCGTTGTAACCCATTCCTATATAGGAGCGGAACACTTGGTTCTTTCGCGCCAACTGACCAAGAGCAACAAGGGACTCAGCCTCTCCGCGCATTTTGAATCCGTTGCGATTGGTTGGATCGTGAATCACAAGCGCGCGCGTTGATCGAATAGATTCTGGAATAGCAGCACTTGTGAGCGCGTCCAAACTTTCATATCCCAGGTAGGTGAGCATTTCAGCAATGTCCGCGTCGCTTGGGCCAATATGACGGCGCGCGAATGTGTCGAGCGGCTCAAGCGAATTGAGGGTGCTACTGGTTGAGGACGCAACTTTTTCAAGCATGGACATGCGCTAAGTATAGAGAGAGTGAATGGTTGAATTCTTCCCTTGGCGATTTGATTTTTGCAAAATTACATTTTTAAATTATGCGGGGGTTGGTTGAATGAGTAAAAAAAAACCGCCTTCGGGGGCGGTTTCAATGTGTTTCAATTTTAGGCGGGGCGAAGCGGAGGCGCGCCCGCTAATCCATGTTCATGGGTCGATAGTTGAATTGCTGTCCACCAATGGATGCGTCAAACATTAGCCCGGAGGAGTTGGTGATAAATACCGCGACCCCTTCTTTATATGAAGCGCTACTCGCGGAGCCCGCGGCAACGGCCACCGCCGAAGCGTTGGCGGCGAAGACAAATTTCCCGTTGATAAAGTTCTCGTAGCGCTCTTTGTCCTTGAAGAAGATCAACTCGGAAAATGTTTGGCCGCCCAAAGTCGCGCCAATCGTTCCCTTGCTTAGATCACAATAGCCCGTGGCTTTGCCGCCTTGAAAGACTTGACCGCGTCCGTAACTGAACGCCAGTCCGGCGCCGCCGTTTCCAACCTCGGGGAAAATTGCGTAGCCGTAGCTGTCTTTAAAAAACTTGTCCAGAGACGGGTCCTTCGCTTTTGACTTAGCAATAGCCGCAGTCGCCGATGCTGCAAGCGCCTCGCGGTCGGCTTTAGTTTCTGGCACCGTAGAACAATTCACCATGGTGAGCGATGAGAACAATAAACCGAAGCAGAGTGTGAGTTTTTGAAACATGAATCTTTCTTCCTTTGGAATATGCGAACAGGCCCTTGCGCACGCCGGGACCAATTTAAAAGGAGTCTATATGAAATTATTTGCAAAACAGATTTTTTTGCAAATTCAACCGCCATTAGGGTGCAAATAGAATCAGTGGTTCAGATTTCTTTTTGCTAAGCATTTGAGCAAAAACGCTCTTAGTATGAAAGCCCTTAACCACGGAGCCACTCATGCACACAGCCAAAAAATATCCCGCCATTGTATTCGTGATTTGCTCAGCCGCCGCTTTCGCGGTTGCGCCGCCGCCAGCAACCGCGCCCGAATCGCCAGTTGTTCATGAAGCAACAGCCACAAAAAATCAAGCAGCGCCCACCGATACACAAATCGATACATCTGAAAAAACCACCGCTTCAACGAATCCCATCACGCCGCCCCACCAAGGTGAATTGGTCGAAGGCAAGTCCGTCAATCCCTACACCTATTCACCGGATGAAATTCCAGCGGATCCAAACAATCCAGCTGAAACTGATTTGCGCGCGGCTCTTACCGCAATGGGTCCGGTCGCAATTGAGTGGTATCAACACGTGCAAACACTTTCAAATCCTTTTTTTGAAGGACGTGTTCCAGGAAGTCGCGGCAATGATTTGGCCGCGGATTATGTCGAGTTCTTTATGAAGCAAGCGGGACTTGAGCCAGCGTTTGCCGGTATCGGTGAGGCAAAAAATAAAAGTTACCGTCAGCCATTTGAACTTCAGGGAGGCGCACCCCAAGTTGAAACCGCCGTTGTAAGCATGAATGGAAATTCACTCAAGCGTGGTGATCAGTTTGAGGTGTTGGGAAGTTCCGGCAACGGCGATGTGACCGCGCCACTTGTGTTTGCGGGTTACGCCATTGATGCGGGTCAAGATGGCTACACCAGCTTCAGTGAAAACGATGATTTTTCGGGCAAAATAGTTGTATTTTTGCGTTATGAACCGCTGGATGAAAGTGGACGGAGTTTATGGAGCGATCGGCGATTTAGTGGGTACGCAGGCATGCGCCCAAAGCTTGACGCGCTTTCAGAGCGCAAGCCAGCGGCGTTGATCATGGTGAATCCACCGGAATGTAAAAGCGGAGCCAAAGGATTGGAGAACACCGAGAGCAGTGTGTTTGGTTCAAGCTATGACTTTCCAATTGTGCAAATTACGCAAGAGCAAGCCGACGCCTTGTTAAAGTCCGCCGACGAAAGCGGTCGGTCATTGATGGACTTGCGCCATCTGGCCGACGATGGAAAAATAAAAACCCTCACGCTGAAACCCGATGTCAAGGTAAGCATCAATGTCGCCATTTCTGAAAAAGGATTGGCGGCGCAAAATGTTGGCGGCATCATTCCAGGCAAGGGCGCGTTGGCGAGCGAGTGGGTGATTCTTGGAGCGCACTATGACCACGTCGGAATGGGCTACTTTGGCGCACAACCAAACAATCGCGGCAAGTTGCATCCGGGCGCGGATGACAATGCAAGCGGAACTTCGGCCATGTTGTGTCTTACGAAAAAGTTGAAGGATTACATGGGCTCCAAGGAAGCGCCAGAAAATTGTCGCAGTATTTTGCTCATGGCGTTCACCGCCGAGGAAATGGGACTTGATGGAAGCCGCGAGTATGTGAAGCATCCGACAATTCCAGCCGACAAAATTGCGGCAATGGTGAACATGGATATGGTTGGCCGCCTCAGTGGTGATCGTCTGGCCATGAGCGGCACTGGCACGGCCGAGGGTTTTACGGATCTCATCCGTCCTGCGGTTGTTGCGAGCGGTTTAACGGTTGATGCGGATTCCGGCGGGCGCGGTCCAAGTGATCACGCCAGTTTTTACGCCGCAGGCATTCCCGTGTTGTTCCTCTTCACGCGAACACATGACGAATATCACACGCCACAAGATCAAGGATTCACCGTGAATCCATACGGCGCCAGCAAAGTGATCGCGTTGGCCGAAGGCTTGATGCAAATCCTTGTTACAACTCCAACCAAGCCCGTGTTTAAAAGTACGGACAGCACTGGAGGCGCGAGTCGCGGTTATGCAAAAGTTCGACTTGGAATTCAACCAGCCACGAACAAGCGCAAGGAGCCCGGTTTGGAAATTGAAGGAATTAGCGAGGGCACAAGCGCCGCGGATGCTGGCTTGCAAAAGGGCGATGTGATTTTGAAGTGGGATGATCAGCCCTTGAACGACATGGGTGAACTCGCGACTCATTTACGTGAGAAGAATCCTGGCGACGTGATCACGCTGCACATCAAGCGTGATGGTTCCGAACAAGATGTCAAGGTGACGCTGAAAGCTTCTAAATAATTGCATTGACTACATCCAGCTCTTCAAAGCCATTTCATACAACACGCATTGCCTGTGGCGTGAATCTTTGGGTCCAAACGCCAATTGAACGAACGCCGAATTATTGAAACCCAATGGGAAATCAAGCCTAAAAACTACAATACGTAGATCGTTAGTAATGCGTATCGTTGCGGCATGAACCACAACTCATTGAAGGATTACGTCACGCTTGGTCGCTCTGGTTTGCGCGTTAGCCCAATGTGCTTTGGCTCCATGACCTTTGGCGATGAATGGAAAATTGGAACCGACATTGACGAAAGTTGCTCCATGCTGACGCAGTACTTGCATGCCGGCGGCAACTTTATTGATTGCGCCAACATGTACAACAAGGGCCACAGCGAAAAAATTCTTGGCGATTATTTTTCCGCTGGCGCGGGTAAGGGCACGCGCGATCGTGTTGTGATTGCCACAAAGTTCATGGGCAACATGTGGCCCGGCGATCCCAATGGTGGAGGCGCCGGCAGAAAAGCCATCCGACACGCGGTGGAAGATTCACTGCGCCGTTTGCAAACCGATCACATTGATTTGTTGTGGGCGCACTTTTGGGATCAACACACGCCCGTTGAAGAAATGATGGCGCAAATGGATCAGTTGGTGAAAGATGGAAAGGTGTTGCACATTGGTTTGTCCGATCATCCAGCGTGGGTGTGTGTGAAATGTCAGTACACGGCGTTGATGCGCGGTTGGGAACCGTTGTGCGCTTTGCAAATTGAATATTCACTTTTGCAGCGCACCGTGGAAAGCGAACTCATGACCATGGCGCGCGACCTCAATCTTGGTGTTACGCCGTGGGGGTCATTGCGTGGCGGCGTGCTCAGCGGCAAGTTTGATCGAAATCATTTGCCCAAAGATGACGGCTCAACGCGCGTGAAATCAACTTCACCCTGGATGGTTGAAAAAACATTTGTCTTGCTTGATTGCCTGAAGGAAATTGCCGCGGCGCATCAAGCCACGGTTGCGCAGGTTGCGTTGCGCTGGGTGCTTGATCAACGCGGCGTGACAAGCGTCATTATTGGAGCCCGTCACAGCGCGCAACTTGCCGACAATTTAGGCGCATTTACGGTGAAATTGACAGCAGAAGAGCGCGCCACATTGGACGAACTAACCAAGTTTGAGCTGCCGTTTCCCTGGAAATTTTTTGAAACCATACCAACCGCCATTCAAAATGGAACCACAGTCAATGGACAAAAGTCGGATGTGTGGGACGGCTCACCCAAGACCGCGGCCGAGCGCTTCTAAAAATTTTTTTGGCTCCCGAAATCGAAACGCGTTTCAATGACGCGCATCAATTTCGCACATCAATCCCAGCGGAAGACGCCCTTGCGCCACGCGTAGATGTACGCAATCACGCTTGTTCCAATAAAGAACAGAATGCGCGCCAAGAACAGCAACGCCTCTGGACTCTTTGGTTCTAGTTGAGTGAAGGTGACGGCCCATGGGTACAAGAAAATAATTTCCACGTCGAACACCAAGAAGGTCATAGCCAACACATAGAAGCGAATATTAAAACGCTTGCGCGTGGTGCCAATGGCATCCATGCCGCTTTCCACAGGCGTGCCCTTTGTGGCGCCAACATTTTTTGGCCCAAGAAACGAACTAGCAATTTGATTGAACGCAGCAAAGCCAGCCGCCATCACAAATACAATTAAAATTGGCGCATACGAGCTCAACATGAAATCGGTTGGTGCTGGTTCGGTCATCGCAAGTTCCGTAATCATTGCATCCATGAATTCCTGAAACCATTCGTTCAACAACGCCACTTCATTGATCGGTCAAACTTCTTCCAATCTTGCA
>SYAD01000238.1 GCA_005789005.1 Planctomycetia bacterium
ACGGTTCTGAAGCTGTGGGATTCCTAGTGGATATCAAGAACGCAATTGAGAATCCAGAGCGCTTGTTGTTGGATGTCTAAGCAACAACGCCCGCGCGCAACCCACGCCGCAGTTTGTCAATTTCAAAGTTGACAATTCAAATTGCAAATGCAAATCGCATGTTCAATGTCGATCGGCTTGGTCGCGTTCATGCAACGCCAGCTTGGCTTGCTTCTCCAACTGATCCGGCTCAACACCCATGTAATTCAGCGTGGCGTCAATGATGTCGCGGCACACGGGTCCCGCGATTGAACCGCCGTAATGTCCCCTAGATTTATCTGGGTCATCAATAACAACCAAGCACACGATCCGAGGATTCACAAACGGAGCGCCCGCGATAAATGAACTCACATAGCGATCATCAAAGTAGCCCTTGCCTTGACCCTTTGGTTTTGGCAATTGCGCGGTGCCCGACTTGCCAAACATTCTGTACATTTCGCTCTGCGCCTTACGACCAGTTCCCTCGGTCATCACGCCTTCCATCGCTTCGCGCGCCGTCAAGGCGATCGCCTCTGAAATGACGCGCTTGCTTGGAATTGAATATTGATTGTCAGCGCCTTCGGCTCCAAGAGATAAACGCGCGGGGACCAAAGTTCCATCACGGCAAAATGCCGAGAAAGCCTGCACCATTTGGATTGGCGTCACGCAAATTTCGTGGCCCATGCACACGCTGGTCTGGGTGTACACGGACCATTTTTTAGGCGACGTAACCAAGCCTTCGCTCTCGCCAGGAATTCCAACACCGCTCTTCTGCCCAAATCCAAATCGTTGCAACATGTTTTGCATGTCTTTAAATTTCATCCGCTCCGCGGCCGCCGCCATGCCGCCATTGAGCGACTTCACAAGAACTTTTTGCCACGACACGGGTCCTGTATATTTCACGTCCTCAATCTTGCGCCCAAACTTGGTGATGTTTGGACCAAAGGGCAGGCGCACAATGGTCTCCGGTTTAAACACGCCAAGTTCCGTTGCGGTGGCCCACACAAATGGCTTGAATGTGGAACCTGGCTCATACGGATCGGTGACATTGCGATTGCGTCCAAGAGAAGCGCCAAGCGCGCGCGATGGATCGGTGGTGATTTCCTTCCAACCCTTGCGCGGATTCAGCACGTCGGCCATGGCAAGAATATCGCCGGTCTGCACGTCCATCACCACGGCTCGCCCACCGCCGGCGTTCCATTGCTTCACGGCGGTTTTTAAAAGTCTCTCGGCAATTTCTTGCGACACCAAATCAATCGACAAGCGAACATCAACTCCATCGCGGGGCGGTTGGTAATCATTTCCCTCAATCCAAAGTGGCTGGCGTTTCACATCGCGAAGAAACACGAGTTGTCCGTCTTTGCCACGCACTTGCGAGTTGTGCTGCAATTCAGCGCCCGCTTGCCCGCTTTGCTCCAAACCAACACGTCCAATCACCATGGCCGCCAAATCTCCAGCGGGATATTCACGAATTGGCCTGGACTCGATTCCAATTCCAGGAATTTTAAGTTGACGAAGCGCGTCCACTTGCTCTGGCGTCAACATGTCCGCGAGCTGCACGTAGCGATCGTCCGCGCGCTGTCGCAACATGGTTTCAAATGTTTTTGACGACACACCCATTGCGCCACCAATCGCGCCAGCCGTGTCCCGAAATGGATCTCCCACTGCTTTTGATTCCGGATCCTCGATGTTGCCTTGACGAACGCGCTCCCACCCACGCTCCCAAATCATCGCGGGATCCGCGAACAATCTGCGCCCCATTAAACTCGCCGCAAGAACGCGTCCCCGACGATCAACAATTTGCCCGCGCGAGGCAAGTTCCGGCGCGGTGCTTCGATGCACGCCCGCCGCGGCCGTAAGTTTGGGATCATCGGTGGTCTTCAGCCACGCGACACGCGCGGAAATTGAAAATAAAATCGTCGCAGTGGCAAGAATAAGCACGCGGCTCCAAGCACGAATTCGACTTGATTGCGACTCTGAAATATTTGAAATACTAAATTGATTCATCCGCCAAATTCCACTGGGATTGCGTCAGGATCTTTCACGCCTGGCGTAGTTGCCAAGCGCGGTTGCGTTGGCGGCGCGGGCGCGTCCAATCTGTGAGGTATGGGTCTCCATTGAACCTTCATGGATTCCAAAGCCATACGAATGGCGTCGGGCCGAACTTTGGATGCCACGTCAGCGCGAAACCTCCAAATATCCCGTTGTTGTTCGATCAATCTCCAATGTGTCCTGGAAATCTTCGCGGCCACTTCATAACGCTTCTGCCGCATGGCAAGAAGCGCGGTGGACATGATTCCAAGACCCAGCACTATGGCGATTGATTTTCCGAACATGGTCCGGTCCTTGAACTCAGTTTGTTTTTGGAAGTCTGATGGTCATACCAGGCGACAGCGCTGCGGGATTCGAAAGAGAGGAGCTGTTGGCGGTAGCAATATCTTTCCACTTACTTGACTTGCCCAATTTTTTCTTGGCGATAGAGCCAAGCGTGTCACCTTTTTCAACAACGTACAAGTCCTCAGTCGATCCCACATTATTTTCTTTGCTGGATGTTTTTGCGAACGCGCTCTTTGCGCTAGCGCCATTATTTGACATCGCAACTTCAATCACGCCTGTCGAATTGCCGGTGGCGCGTGGACTCATTTCAATACTCGCAATATCCGCCGCCGCAAGCAG
This sequence comes from Planctomycetia bacterium, assembly GCA_005789005.1. GTDB lineage: Bacteria > Planctomycetota > Phycisphaerae > Phycisphaerales > SM1A02 > SYAC01. The sequence continues at coordinate 2,695 of SYAD01000238.1, forward strand.
TGGTACATCTTGAGCTGTCTTAGAAGTCTGCGTGTCTAATCGAAGCGCCGCATTCTCCTGCTCTTGTGGAGTAGTGCTCACACGCGCTCCCTTTGTTGTTGAAGCCACCACCGCGCCGCGGCGAAGTTGCTCCACTGGAGGCAGGCGCAATGTCACGCCCTTACGTAATTTTTCTGGGTTTGGCAGCGCTTTTTTGTTGTATTCAGCCAGTGCCTTCCATAAAGAACTATCACCATATGCCGCCGCGCAAATGGAATACAAAGTTTCGCCCACGGCAATCGGGTGAAGCCTCACGCCGGGTTCGCCTTCTTGCACTTTGACAGTCTTGGCAATTTCAACAGTGGCGGGAGCGATTCCCTGATCAACGTACGGCACATTTGGAATTGGTCGAACGTTTGGGTTGGCCGTGGGCGCCACAGTCTCTGATGAATTTTTATTTGAAACCGTGCGAAGATCGCTTGGCACGTTTGTCGGCATCACTTCGGCTGGTTGCACCGCGGTCGCGCCAGCCATTGGAACGGCCGTGATAGTGATGGGTCTACTCCCATGTCCTCTTGCTCGATCGGTGTTGCCAACCAGATTCGCAGTTTCTTGTCGTTGCGCGGTGCTGAAGTGATCGCTCACCAGAATGCCCACAAAAAGAAGCAGGCCGAATCCAACAACCATCGCCAATTTATTTTCTCGTGTCATTTCGCATCCTTGCGTTGTGGCAATCTTGATTTTTTGAGTTCTTGAAAGCCCGTTGTCAATTTACAAACTTTTTCAACACCTGTGATCAGATCTCCATCTGATCTTCAATCTCAACCAAGCAATCTATATACCAACAATCCGAATTGATCGAAGCTTGGCGGAGCGAGCTCTAGGATTCGCTTCGCATTCCACTTCGCTTGCAACCAAAGGCTTTCGCGCACATCGGGTCGCCCATCCTTGGCGTTCCCAATCAGTGAAAGCCCTTTTGATCAATCGGTCTTCTAGGCTGTGGAACGCCAAAATTGCTATGCGAGTATTTTTGGCCAGCCAGTTGCTTGCGGACCCGGTTGCGACAGCGTTTTGAATCCCGCCGTGTACTGAATGGGAATGTCTTGAAATAGGCCCAGTTTCATTCCCCAAATCCGCATTTGGCATTGGCCAAAAAGTTGCGATTTCACGCTGAAATACTGCTAAAAGCGTCTCTAATGACTCCAATTCTTTATTCACCGCTATACGCAACGCCATAAAGGTACGAGTAGCAGGATGCATGCGACTTTGGCGGGCCTTGCCCCCATAGGCGGACACCACCGCTTTGGCTAGATCCGCCGTGGTTTTGAGCAACCCGAGGTCACGAACATAGATAATTCGCCGCGCAATTCGCCTAGAAAATGGATCTTCACCTAGTTGAAAGATCAAATCGGCCAATTCTGACTCGGAAACTCGAGCCAGCAAGGCGTGGGCGCTTTCGCCTTTGCTTTGATCCAGTCGCATATCCAAGGGTCCAGCCGTGGCGAATGAGAATCCACGCGCGGGATCGCTCATTTGATTGCTGGCAAATCCAAGGTCCGCCATAAAAGCATCGGCGCGCAATGATTCACCACGCAACACCTCGGCCACGCTGGAAAAGTTGGCATGGGCCGCGATCACGCGTGGCGCATTCGGCAGACTGCGAACACGCTCGCTTGCAAACGCAAGGTTGTGCTGATCTAAATCCAGCAACACCAAAGTACCTTGACTCCCAATCACTTTGGCGATGGCTTGTGCATGGCCGCCTCGACCAGCAGTAGCATCGACCACGGTGTTGCCAATTTCAAGCTCAAGCGCCTGTACAATTTCTTGCAGCATCACCGGCTGATGATCAATGATGTCGCCGTCGGAGTGATCCAACATCACGCGTTCTTTTGCTCTTGAGCAATCTTCATCTTGTCCGCTTGGCTTATGGCATATTGTTTTTTAAGCCACTCATGACGCAGTGCCCGCTTGAGAGCGAATGTCACAACAATTAAATACGCGGCAAGAACGCCAGCCATCACAACAATGCCCTTGACGTTGGTCAGCAACAACATGGCTGACAAACCCACGCCCACAATGGTGAAGCCGGCGGCTATCGCATACAAAGTAAGCACCGTCTTGCGTACATTCCCGCCGAAATACCGCTTTAATCTGTGGTGTATATGGTTGCTATCCGCGTCGGACATGGAAAGACCGGCGGCTTTCCTGCGAATAATCGCCAGGGTGGTGTCCAGAATTGGCAATCCAAAACAAATCAACCCCGCCACGGAATACTTTGTAGTTCCATACTCGCCAAAAGTCATAATAATCACCACGCTTAAATAGCCAATCAACAGGCTTCCGCAATCGCCAAGAAAAATAATGGCGGGGTTGAAGTTGTATGGCAAAAATCCAAGCGTGACGCCCACTAGAATTAAACTGAGAATAATCCTTGTTCCAGCCAGGCTGGTTTCTGGGTTTTCCACTGGCAATGTATAGGCCATTATTAAACTAATCGCCAAAAATCCAAGCGCCATGATTGTAGTTGTTCCCGCCAGAAGGCCATCCAAACCATCGATTAAATTCGCAGCATTACAGCCGCCAATCACAAATACTGCGGTGATACCAGTGCCAATCCAGTAATACAGTTCTGAATTCGGAACACTGAATGCTCCAATAGAAAATAAAATATCCTTCGGCTCGCCACAAATTACCGTAAGAACTCCGGCGGCTATATGCGGACCAACATCTTCTATAGCCAACGCGGCGGCGGCAATAAGTTGGCCAGCGATTTTAAGCCGGGGATCCCATTTCCAAATATCATCCGCGAATCCAGTGAACATAATCGCGAACATTCCAATCACAATACTGATTGGAATACCTTGCAAGAGTGCCGCTTGGCCATTGGAAAATATGGCGCTCACGCCAATACCAACCAGCGTTCCAGCGAATATCGCCAATCCGCCCAAATACGCGATTGGATATGCGTGCTGCTTTCGACCTTGATCTGGATGGTCAATAATATTGGTTGCAACCGCCACGCGTCTGACAATGGGCGTGGCCACAAGAGTGGTGATCAAGGCGGCGACAAACACTGGCATATATGTGGAAAGAAGTTCAAGCGGCTTAAGAACAGTCCACGTGGAAATATCAATGTCTTTTGGGGCGATCGGAATACCACCGAACATGGAAACATCTTGCATCATGCTGCACGCTCCCCTTTACACGCGACGTCCAATAGGGCCGCAATGTCTGCGATCGTTGTGTCCAACGCGATTCGTGGCGTGAATTGAATGGCACTGCGAATGCGTTCCAAATTTGGTTGCCGCACCTGTAGATCTTCAAACCCTTTTCCAAAAATTTTCTCGTGCGGCACGTTCAGCATGCGCGAAGAAGACCCGGTCACGCGAATCACGTGTTGCGCCAAAGACTGCATTGAAATCATTTGATCGGATCCAATGTTGAACACTCTCCCTAAACATTCATCGGCCGCGAGTAATTTCACAAGCGCAGGCGCGATATCCCGCACATCGCAAAAACAGCGCTGCTGCGTGCCATCGCCGTGCACTTCAAGGGGCTTGCCCGCCAGCGCCGCTTGAATAAATCTTGGCAAGACCATGCCCCAATCTCCTTTTTGGCGTGGACCAACCGTATTAAAAAAACGAATTATCACGGCTTTCAAATTCGATTCTTTTATGGCCGCAAACGTTAGGAATTCATCGAGCGCCTTGGAGTATCCATAACTCCACCGAGAAGAAGTTGTCGGCCCAAACACAACATCATCGGACTCTGAAAATGGAATACGAACGCCTTTGCCATACACCTCGCTGCTCGAAGCCACCAAAAACTTCGCCTGATCCCGTACCGCCCACTGAATTGCGGCGCTGGTCTCAAGCACGTTGGTTTCAATTGATTGGCTTGCTCGCTCCACAATCAATCGCACTCCAACAGCGGCGGCCAAGTGATATATCTCTGCAAAGCGTGGAAGTTTAGATGATTGAGACGCCGCAGAAACTGTGGCGTGAACAAATTCCAATCGATCAGCAAACAGACGCTTGGCATGTTCTAAATTTGCCAAGGCTCCGGTCGACAAGTCGTCGACCACCGTAACGCGGTCTCCGCGCAGCAGTAATTGCTCCACTAAATGGCTTCCAATGAATCCCGCTCCACCCGTTACAAGAATGTGTTGCGGGTTTGTATTCATGGATCTCTTTATGTTGCGCTCGGTTTCGCACTATCACCTGGCAATAATTTATCTTTCGCCACGCCGCTTGCTGACATCTGAAATGCGGATGTGGAAATGGCGTATTGCGCGATCGCTTCGGCGTTCTTTTTAAAGTATCCACCCGCCGTGTTCTTGGGTCTATTTAAAATTGTTCCCAAGAAAATACATTTGCATTCCATTAATTGATACGCCAACTTTGCGACCAATCCTTTTTGATCTTGCCAAGCTCGAACCACAAGAATTGCGGCATCAACTTTGTTGGCAAGGGCCAAGCCTTCACCGGCCACAACGCTTGGCGGCGTATCTAAAAACACGCGGTCATAATTCTGATGGCACCAATCAAGAAACGCGTCCATTTTATCCGTGTTTAGAAGTTGGAATGAACGATTGGACGGCACACCCGCTCCAATAAAGTGCAAGCCATTTCCAATATCAACCACTGTGTCAGCAGGATTTGTGCCATTTAAAATATCACCTAGGCCAGGCAGTAATGGATTCAACCCTAGCGCCTTGGCCAAACCAGGTCTGCGAAGATTTGCGCCAACGATCAAAGTCTTTCGCCCCACGGAAGCTTCACATGCGGCCAAGTTGATGACAATCGCAGTGGTGCCAGAATCAGGCATGGGGCTGATCACCAGAACAATTTTTGCATTGGTTGGAGCGAGCCCCTTGGCAATCAAGGCGCTGGCTTGCCTAAAATTCTCCGCGGTCATTGAATGCGGTTCTTCAAGCACAACCGACTCCGCCCGCTTTGGCTTGGTTGGATCATCGGCAATATCAGGGATGACGCCAAGAATCCTTCCCGGCAACCCGACTAAATCACCAGGGTATTTGACGCGCTGGTCCAACAATTCACGAATAAACAAGATGAGCACATATAAACCGCAGACAATAACGGCAGTTCCGGGAATCATGAACTTTAATTGCGGGAAAGAGATTTCGCGGGGCTTGATGGCTTTCTGAATAAATTCAACACGACGAGATTCGTCTCTTAAGCGGGCGAGTTCGAGATTATTGATGGTTTGACCGACTTCTTTCCGCTGGGCTTCGATCTGGCTCAACTGCTCGCGCAGGGTTCCAAGTTCGGCCATGTTGGCGGTGAATTCCTCTGTCTTTTTTGAGTCCGAATTAAACTCCTCAACTTGCTTTTTCAGCAAGCTCTTCAAAGACTCGACTCTATTGATGGCGCCACGTAAATCTGAAAGTTTATTGCGGCTAATCACTTCGTCTCGCTTGTTGTTGCGTTGAGTCACAATCGAATCACGGGCCGCTTTTAATTGCAACACCTCCGCGTGCGTGTCCTCAAACTGAAGTTTGGCGGCTTCATAGCGACGCGACAGATCCTCTAAATCGCGATTTAAATTAACCATCACCGTGTCATTATCCGCCTCACGCAAATCTTCTTCCGACAAACTTTCGGCGCTGCTTTGTTTTTTCTTCGCCTGATCAAGGCGGGACTCAGCTACGGAAAGCTCGCTGGTGGTGCTGGCAATACCATCCCTCATTTTTTCCAGGGCTCTTGAATTTTCACTGGATACTTCATTGAGGCTTGTCATTCCCTTCTGCTTTACAAAGTCTTGGATTTCAAGTTTTTTTGCCATTGTTTGCTTATATAAGGCCTCTTCATTATTTTTAAACACATTCAACGTCGCCGCAAACCGACTATTTTCGCTATTGCGTGTTTGTTTAATATAAGAATCCGCGATCGCATTCAACACCACAGGCACATCCTCAGGGGCATGCGCGGTCCAATTAATGTAAAAAATCTGGGTTCCACGCTTGTGCCCGGCGCGTAAGTCTTTTTCAAGTTGAGTGGCGGCTTCATCAATATTAAATAAATTATTCTCGTCCCGATACCACGAAGATTGGCTCCATTGTGTCTTTTGCACATCGGTATTTTCCAGGGCCTTCTTCAGATTCTCCCGGCTCATCATTCTTGCCACTTCGGTTTGAGCCAATCGAATCACTGATTCTTCCGTACCCAGTTCCTTGGCGTTTAAATCCGACGCGGACTCCAATTGGCTTCGAATTTCCAAATAAGCCGTACCGCTCCAAATGGGATACACATAAAGAAATACATAATTTAAAATCACGCCAAGAATCGCACCTCCAAATAAGGTAATAACAATCCCAATCGTATTTTGCCGTATCAGGCGAATCGGATCTATTGATATGGCCGCCGCACGCTGCCGTGGTTGGGCGGCAGTGGGCTTTGCGGGTGTGTTCGGCGTGGGAGATGCGGCTCGACTCATAGAATTTGTCTTTCAACTCAGTTCAATTTTAATTCCAACACTTTAATTTCTTCCAATTGCTCATCCGTGACTTTTTGTTTTTTGGCTTTCTCCAAATACTCTTTCGCGTCCGTGGGTCGCTTGAGTTCAATAAATACCTCCGCTAAATGAATCATTGAACTCGGCTTCTGCCCAATCAAGATTGCTTTTTGCAAAGAATCCATTGCCTCTGCTGGCTTGCCCGCCCGCAGAAGCGCGAACCCCAAGGTGTCTAGAAAGTCATCGGTGCTGGGGCTGATTTCAACGCACTTGCGCGCCAAATCCACCGCCCGTTGGGAATTGCCGCCAGATTGGGCGATTATAAACGCGGCATTATTCATGGCGCCTGCATTATTAGGGGCAAGCTCTATAGCCCGCTCAAATAGTGAAATGGATTTTGGAAAATTTTTACTTACATACAAAAGATTGCCCGCCTGTAGAAGGGCCGCGGCCTGCAATTGGTTTGAATCTTTTGCTCCTGAACTCTTGGCCAATTCCACGGCTTTTTCCAATATATCCACCGCCGCGGCAACGCCCGCCTCGCCTTGAAGCGTGTACAAATTTGCCAAGCCAAGGCAATTCCAGTAATCAAATTGATTGTTGGTCGCGAGCGACTTTATGAAAGCCTCGGCTTCTTGGGGCTTTTTCTCAAAGCAACTATTAAGACCCGTGTACCACATACCCCACTCATCTGTGGAGAGGGTGCCTGCGGCGATTCCATCTTGAATATTCTTATAGTTATTTCGCATTGCTAAAAGACCCGAATCCCGTTGGCCGTTGTTGACCAAGGCAACCGCCAATAAAATTTGCAGCTTGATTGACGTTGCGACAATTTTGGCATTCGTTCGTAAAAGCTGCATGGCGGTATCCCAATCTTTTTTGTCTGAACGAATGCGCTGCATGACAGCGGCAAGCAATTGAGTCGCATCGGGCTGAATAATAAACGCCGCGTCAAACGCCGCTGTTGCATTCGGCAGATCATTTTTACGGGAATATAAGTTGCCCATAAGCGTTTGCCATTCCGCCTCGCGGGGATTTAAGCGCGCGCCGTCCTGCGCAACTTCGATCGCTCTTGGCAAATTGCTCGCCCGCATAAGCAATTCAATCAACTCTTTGCGGGCGTCTAAGTTTTTGGGGGCCAAAGACAAGTACCGGTCGACCAAAGCGATGGCATCGTTCATTTTGTCTTGCTCTAAATACACCAACTCTTTATTTCGAATTCCGGGCCAATAGCCCACCGAAATTTCAATCACGCGATCCGCGGCCTGCTCAGCGGCAACAAGCCGCTTGGGATCGTGGGTGCGTTGATACATCCGTCTTTCAAAATCTGAAAGCGATACCCACGCCAACGGTGAGGCTGGAAGAATTTCAGTTGCCCGCTGAAGCGCGGCTCTTGATGCGTCAAAATCTTTTTCGCTCTGAGCAACATCGCCTTTCACAACGGCAAATTCTCCGCGTCCCTGAAGATTCATTGCCCGCAACATTTCAATTGTGGCCAAGGTTTCCGGAGTTGCGCCCGCGCTCTCCGCCTTGGACAGGCAATTTTCAGCCGCATCATAATCCCGCAAACGATTACAGATTTCAGACAACCTCATCCAACCTGAGGCGTTGAACACCAATCCAGCCTTGTTCGCGTCCTCCAAGGCTTCGCGCGCCTTGGCCCATTCGGATTTTGAAAACCAATCATCCGCAATCTGTATGTTCGAGAACATGGTTTTCGGATCTTGATTTTTCTTTGCCTCATTAAACGCAATCTGCGCGGCTTCTGGTTTGCCGCATTCATCCAAATACACGCCAAGAGAAATCCATAGCCCAGCGCATTTTTCGGGTGGTAGACGGGCAATATCCCTGCGAAGCGCGGCTTCACCTTCTTTCACTGATTTATATTTCTTCAACGCCCTGGCGTTCATAAGAGAAAGAACAGAGTCATTCGGGGCGGTCTCTTGCAAAAATTTAATTATTTCCAATCCCTCATCCACATTGGCGGTGGCGGCAATTCCAAGGGCCTGTTGCATCTTTGGTGTATTCGCATCTCGAAGATCTTGATCTGAGAATTTCCTCAGGCCCTTGCTATCGATCATTAAATTTGGGTCGCCGGGTGTATCTAAAAGCATCTGCGCCAAAGCGAATGAATTTTTACTTAAGGCTGGATTTTGCTTATAAAGTTGCTTACGTATTCCGAATGCTTTTGTCCGCTCACCCACATCGCTTTCAAGCTCCAGCAAAGACAGTAAAAGTTCGCGATTTTCTGGATTGACAGCGGCCGCTTGCTGAAGGATTTGCAAAGCCTTCTTTCGATCGCCAGATTGCTGTAGAAACTGCGCATAAATGGTTGCAGTCGTCACGTCATTGGGCCGACGGTCGTAACTTTCACGAATCAATTCCAAGGCGGCCTCCATGTTGCCGATCTTTTGCATCAGCATTCCAAGCTGTCGAAGCATGATTGGATTCTGTTCGCCATTTTGACGAGCGGCTTGCAACAAGGCGATGGCTTCCTGGAATTTTTCCTGCTCGACAAGAATTCGCGATTGGATTGTGAGCGCCAAGCCCGGTTCTCCGGCGGATTGAATTGCTTGCACATATTTCTGCGCGCCGGCGTAATCCTTTCGCATAGTGGCGTTTGCCGCGGCTATTTCAAGAACCTTCACGTTGTTCGGATTCATCGCCATCGCAGCCTCAAAGGCTGAATCCATCAACTTTTCACAACGCTCAATTTGGGCTTTGGATTCGGGTTGAATTTGATCCGCTGGAATTTGCGCGTTCGCTTGGCGCAGTTGGTCAAGCGTGGCTGCGAGTCCCAAGTACATTTGCACAGGCTGTTCCTTGGGGTCCGGATACATTGAACGAATTGCATCTAATACACGGTCAATTGGATCGGAATTATTCAGAAGAACTTTGAGCCGCAAGCATTCCTCATTGTTTGGATCAAGGGCGAGAGCCTTATTGAGAAAAACCATCGCCGAAGCGGTGTCATTTTTTAAATAATAAATTTGGGCGAGAGCTTGAATAATTAAAACCGTGTTTGGGTTTGCCGCCAAGTCTTTCGCGAGCACTGCGATTGCCCCGTCATAATCCTTCTTCATCATCGCCCGCTCCGCCACGCCGATCACGGTGGTGATTCTGGCAAATTCCAATTCGCGGGCGTCTTTTGTTTTATTATTCGTTCCCCCGCTTAATCGCTCAAGAGAGTCCTTGGCGGTTTGGTCATCTGGATTCAATTCCAACAACTTCGCCAGGGATTTGCGGGCATCGTCCAATTTTCCAATACCTTCGCTTAATCTTGCGCTGAGATTGATGAGTGGCGGGTAATTTGGATAGCGCTCAAGACCACGGTTCACAAGTGACAGGGCCGTGCCAGGTTGATTGCGTAAAATATTCGCGAACGCGGCGTAAAAATACAACTCTTGAGTTGGATCTGGATTCTTTTTGAGCAGCGCTTCAAAGCGCAATGCGGCGTCATTGGCGTTGCCTTGAGCGAGGGCCGTGCGCGCCTCGATGTCTTCAACCATCAAGGGAAGAGCTTGCGTGTTGAAAAACTTGACCACCTTCTCGCGCATCTGAAGAACAACCGCAAGCTTGTCTTTTTTTTCCGTTTCATCGATCGCCTTGCGCCAGTCTTCAAAGGCAAGCGTGTATAACAAATCGGCCGCGGCTTCACGGGCGCCCTGCTGCGACAATGATTCAATTGAGGTTGGCAAATTAGGTTGAATAAAAACTGTTTCCGCCAATTCTCTACCAATTCCCGTAGACATGCTTCGCGCGAGATTCAAATAGATCTGCTGCGTGACCGCATCGTTTGGAAATTTCTTGAGATAATCGTCAATTAATTTCATGGCCTGCATATTGGATTCAAACGACGCCCCGCTAAACATTGCGCCCGCGGCGGCAATGGTTAATTTTCGATCGTTTGTGATGCGGGGAGCCGCATCCAATATATTTTTATACGCGGCGTCCAAGTCGGCCTTGTTCACTTTGCCTTCACGGCTCACCATCATCTCCTTGAGTCGTTTCACCAACGCAACAGACGCGGCTATTCCATCGGGATTCGCTTTTTTGCTCTCCACCAAGGCGTTGTCGAATTGGCGGTAGGTTTCACCCGCCAAAACTTTTTGATTGCCGCGCTCTTGCGACTGCGCCTTGTTCAGGAGATAATCAAAGTACGCAATCCACATCCGATCACTCGTAGGTAGTAATTGAGTAACCTCTACAAATTGCTTGTCGAGTGCTTGTTGCTCCTCGATTGTCAATGTGGAAAATCGCTCCGAGGCGCCAAGCGCGCTCCAAAATTTCGCCAATGCGCGGGCGGGATCTTCGGGAGAAAGCGCTTTATCCATTTGGTCCGCGGTGCTGGAAAATTCGCGCCACAACACCTCCGAATTTGCAAGTTCGCAGCGATCCCGCAAGGTTTCCATTGCCTCGATCCAAACCGCGGGATCGGTTTTAGTCGCACGCGTTCTCGCAAGCCGAAGCGTGAGCAGTTTGCCGTAATTTTCGTTCGCTTCGCTTTCGGATTTAGGAACGAGTTTGGTCAATGCTTTATTCATGGCATTGAGATATGTGATGTTGTTGGGTTTCTTGGAAACGGCGCGTCCGTAGTAACTGACTGCTTTCTCAGTATTTCCAGATTCCATATATTGATTTGCGGTATTAAAATTACGCTCAGGACCAAGAATAATTTGGTAATAGTAAATACCGCCAATAAATAGCGATCCGAAAACAGCGACCGACATAAAGAGCAGGAAAAATTTAGAGTTGAATTTGCGCTTTGCCATGATTATAAATTTGCCGTGACTGGGATTGAGGTTTTATTCTCAAGCGAAGGCCAATCTGGAAGACTTCGCATGAGTTGTGGAATAAGTGACTGAAGCAAATCACTCGAAAGCTGATCGAACATCGCAATCGCTTTTTGAGGTTCCTCATTCACCCTGTAAGAAAACTGCACCTTGCAATAGTATGCGTAACGATCCGTGAGTCTGAAGGATAAATTACGCACAGCCAAGGCCGATGGCGTAAGCGAACCATTTGCGATGAAGAAATAACCGCCAATAAATGTCATATTAGGTTTTTTAGGATCTTGAAAACATGTCGTAGTCATGACGATGTCGCCAAGCGGAAGATTCACTTTCACCTCCCGGCGCGTCACGGGTTCTTTGACCGTGACCTGTGGATATCTTGCGCCACTGGCGGGCTGAGTTGGACCGTTTTGTAAGTCCCATTTTGAAGTGTTTAGTTTCTGAGGGCGCAGTTCCGGCTCTCCCCAGATGACTAATCCAGCCGCCCCCCAGCAGCGCTCCGGCACGTGCGGAACCGTGTCGATCATTCCCGTGTAGTACGCGATGTGAACTTGCATCACTCCATTATTGATATTGTTTTGATAGACGTAATTGCGATCAAGAAATTGACTCGTCCCCAATTCCTCTATTATCGCATCCGAAAATTGCTGATCCTTTCCAGCCTGCTTCCAATCCCCAAGAGTGCTCGGCAATTCATCAATTGGCGCTCGCAGCGCGACTGGCTCTTTTTGCAAATACACTTTGAGTTCGGCCATCGCCATTCTGAAACCCAAGCCACCGATGACCAGGCACAAGCAGGCCGCGACGAATGCTTTTTTCTCTTTCACTTCAACTCGCATGAATCTTGCCTTTCATTGGATCCTCTTCCACAAGAAACTTGGAAAGAATCCACAACACGGCCAGGTACGAGAAAAATGCCGGGAGCAACCAGACCAAGCCAATCATGTGATGGAATTCTCCAGACATGAAATTCTGATCAAACATTCCTAAAATACCCAAGGAAGACACGCGCAGCACATTTACAAATATGGAAATGGGAATACCCAACGCAACCAATAGAATTTGCTGCCACAACTTTGGCAACGACAGGTACGCCATTGCGACGCCGAGGGCCAAGAAAGCCACCAACATGCGCATGCCACTGCATGCCTCGGCCACATTCAATTGCATTGGATTACCGTCTTTGAAAATGGTCAGCACATTTCCAGAAAGATCTGTCTCAATTCCGATCAGATTAAGAAAGACATACGCGCCCTTGGCGGAAATATCCTGCATGCGGTAGGTCACGATATTCATCAGACGCTCGCTGACGGTCTGGAAAAAAGCCAACATATAAAAAAGTGGAAACCAAACATATTTCATCCCCGCCCAACCCAAAAGCAACACGCCAATTCCAACAAGTGTGATCCCGAAACCAGACGCCCTGATGTTGTGGTGGGCCAGCGCGGATGGACCCAAATTACAAATCATGTACCAAGCGATTCCTAAAATCATGATGGCCAAACCCCACCAAGACGGCCGAAGTGGTTTGGCCAAAATTAATTCTCGTTTCATCCACACAAAGTAGCCACTGGCCAATGGAATAATGAGCGTGTGTCCCCAATCGGAAGGTTCTCGAAATGCCCACGCCACTTGGTGGACAATCCATTCCCAAAAAACTCCGCTGATGAGAATCAACAGCACGCCACCCGCGATCACCAAAGTCTTTCGAGACACTTCGACCACGCCTTGCGCGCCCGCCAACAGGGTTGTGTTTGGAATCGAAGTCATAGTTTGAATCACGCAATGAAAGGCAGCTACTTCATCCAATAATTAATTGATATTCACGCCAGTCGGCGGAGCTCCAAAGACGTCGTTTCCAAAGTTGCGATCCAGTTGAAAGCCGACCGAATTTGGGAAGGACAAATCGCGACGGAAACGCGCCAACGGCAAGGCCCAAAAGTTGGTTCCAACAATGATGTGGTCGTCTGGCTTTAGAAAAAGATCGGGCTCGGCGCGGTTGCGAATAGCAGCCAAACTAATGCGAACGCAGGCTTCTTTGTCACTTCCAAGTCGGCGAATTAAATCGCATCGCTCAGGAATTGCAAGTTCGCTTACGCCACCCGCCGCAGCAACCAAGCGGCTTAAAGTCAATCTTCCGGATGTTGGCAAATTATAAACTCCGGGGCGACTGATTTCACCGTCGATATACACCACTCCAACTTGTCCCGAATCACAATAAA
>SYAD01000239.1 GCA_005789005.1 Planctomycetia bacterium
AGCACGCTGCTGCATTTACTCGCGGGACTTGACGCGGCGGATTCTGGCGAGCTTGAAGTGGGCGAGTCGCGGCTGGATGGACTCTCTGAAAGTGAATTGACAATGCATCGACGTCGCCGAAGTGGCGTGGTTTTTCAGGGATTTAACCTGCTTCCAACATTAAACGCCTTGGAGAATGTGACGTTGCCATCCACCCTTGATGGCGTGGCGCACGCCACGGTTGCGCCACGCGCGCAGGAATTGTTGCGCGAGTTGGGCTTGGGCGATCGAATGGATCATCGGCCGGATTCGCTTTCTGGTGGCGAGCAACAACGCGTGGCGATCGCGCGCGCGCTGCTGAATGAGCCGCCAGTTCTTTTGGCGGATGAGCCAACTGGAAATCTTGACAGCGACACCAGCGACCGCTTGTGGCGATTGCTTGCGGGTCTTGCGGCGCGGCGAAATATGTTGGTGGTGATGGTCACGCACGAACCCGCCGCGGCGGCGCACTGCGAACGAGTTCATGTTCTTCGAGATGGCCTTTTGGCCGGGAGCTTTGATGTTCAAGGGATGGATGCTTCCCAGTTGGCGCTTCGCGCGGCGGACATTGTTCGCTCGCCCAGGTAGAAGCGCGCTGTTATTTGTGGCGATCGCAATGGCAAGCACGCTGGTGACAGCGGTTGGAAGCGGCATGCACTCGGTGCAAAATAATGTGCGGGGAAAGTTGACCAGTTTGCTTGGCGAAGTTGACGCTCGATTGGTGCAACAATCAGCGGCGCCATTTTCCGCGGGCATTATGGATCAAATCAAATCTTGGCCGCAGGTTGAGGCTGTTTCGGCGAGACGTTTGGGCTCGCTCACGCTGAGCCGCGCCGATGGCGCGCTGGATTCCGCTGGAAAATTACGGCGAACCACGGCGCAAGCCCGCGGCATAGATCCACTCTCAGATCCACGATTTGATCCAATGCCAATGCAACAGGGTCAAAGACCAAGCGCGCCAAATCACATCGCGCTTGATCCAGTGACCGCGAAAGATTTGAACGCGCAAATTGGAGACGCGCTTTTGGTGTTGCGTCTTGGCGAACCCGTGCGACTGACGGTTTGCGGAATCGTGCAACGACCAATGCTTGGTGCGCTGCAAAAACCAGCGGTGGTGTTGTATCGATCCACGTTGAACAGCGCCATGGGCCGCGAGGACGAGGCAACGCAGATCGCGATCTTGCTCGCTCCGGCGACGGATGTTGGCGCGTGGTGCAAAGCCCATGCGCAAGATGTCGAACCTGACATGCTGCTGGAGCCCGCGGAGATGGCGACATCGGGTATGGACAAGCAGGTGCTCGCGGGCCAACTTGGATTCACGCTGGCCACGGTGATCGCGTTTCTTGCGTGCTCATTTATTGTTGGCGTTGGCATGACCACGGCGGTGGCGGAATTGGAACGCGAATTGGCGACTATGCGATGCTTGGGCGCGTCGCGTGGGCAACTGTTCGCGGGCCAATGCGTCGCGGGCTTGGTGTTAAGCGCAACCGCTGGAATAGTGGGAATTCCCCTTGGTTTTGCGGGGGCTTGGCTGGTGACGTGGTGGTTCCGCGACAGTTTGCCCGAAGGATTTTCGCCATCATGGCTGGGCGCCGGACTGGCGCTTGGCGGCTCGGTTATGTCCGGATTTCTTGGGGCTTTAAACCCCGCGCGGATCGCGTCTCGCACGTCGCCGCTGGAAGCATTGCGACGTAGAGCGACGCCTGTGCGGCGCGCTGGAATTTGGATTTGTCTTGTAGTTGGAATTGCCTGCGCATGTTTTGAAGTGCTTGTGCTCACTCTGCCAACGGACACGCAACAAAAATTTTGGCTGCACGCCCTGGTTGGATTGCCCATCATTCATATCGGCTGGTTTTTATTGTGCGTGCCCATCATGCAACTCGTTGGCGTGGCGCTTTCCGGAGTGCTGACACGAATGCTTTCACTTGCGCCAGGCCTGTTGCGCGGTGGAGTGTCGCGCGCGCCATATCGACTAGGTCTCACCGCGGGCGCGCTGATGATGGGCATGAGCATTCTGGTGAGCTCATGGAGCAATGGCGAAAGTGTGCTGAACGAAATTCGTTCCAAGGTGAAATTTGGCGATGCGTTCGCTTTTCGCGTCAGCGGTTTGAGTCCGCGCGATCAAGAGGTGCTTCGAAAACTTCCCGGCGTGCGCAACGCGGCGGCGGTTGGATATTTGCCGCTGAAAACAGATTCAAAGATGGCCTTAGGGGTGCAATCCATAGCGCCGCCCAACGTGATTTGTGTTGGATTTGAGCCAGATTCATTCCTAAAAATGAATCGCCTGGATTGGATTCGCGGCTCACCGGACACGGCCCTGCCACTTCTGAAAAGTGGCGAAGGCGTTTTGGTGGCGGAGCAATTTCTAACGGCGCGGGGAATCGATGTCGGCGACTCCATTGATTTAATTGGCCCTAAAAATCGCGTGACCATGAAAGTGGTTGGAGTTGTTTCAAGCGCGGGGTTGGACATGGCAACGCAAGTGTTTGGAATTCGCAGCGTCTATATGGAGCACGCCATGAGTTGCGTGTTCATGGACTTGTCGGCAGTGGCGAAAAATTTTGGAGTGCGAGACGCGGTGATCATGCAAATGGATTTGGGACCGATCGGCAGCTCCGCGCAGGATGACGATCTGGCCGCGGCCGTTGCCAACGCCGTTCCTGGCGCGATGTTTGCAAGCGGCCGTGGCATTCGTACGCAAGTGGATGAGGTTGGCAAGGTGATCCTGGGCATGGGCGGCGCAGTTGCGTTCGCGGCGTTGTTGCTGGGATGCTTTGGCGTGGGCAATGTGATTGCGGCGCAAGTGTCTGGGCGCGGATATGAGTTTGGGGTTTTGCGCGCCACTGGCGCCAGTCGAAACTCCATCGCGGGCTTGGTGCTTGCGGAAGCCGCGATGCTGGCGATGACAGCGATCCTGGGAGGAACCGCATTGGGTTTTGAACTAGCGTGGGCGGGATGTATTTTGTATCGCGACTTGATTGGACTCAATTTGTCGCTGATTTTCCCTGTGATTCCATGGATGATTGGCGGCGCCACGTTGCTTGTATTCACGCTTTTGGCTGCGTTACCCGCCGTGGCAAGGCTGCTGAAAAAATCTCCGCGCGAACTCCTCACCACAAACTCGTGACTTTCAATTCGCATGCAATCGCGCCACTTCCTACAGTGCGTGGGTGAGCGATCGTGAATTCAAACTGAAGGCTCCATTTGCACCCACTGGCGATCAGCCCGAGGCAATCGAATCGCTTGTTCAAGGTCTGAAGGAAGGCCGTCCATGGCAAACACTTCTTGGCGCCACGGGCACTGGAAAAACTTTCACCGTTGCCAATGTGATCGAGCGGGTGCGCAAGCCCACGCTGGTGATCAGCCACAACAAAACGTTGGCCGCGCAACTGTATGAGGAGTTGCGCGAATTATTTCCCGACAACTCCGTGAATTATTTCGTGAGCTTCTATGACTTCTACCAACCAGAGGCGTACATTCCTCAGCGTGACATTTATATTGAGAAGGACGCGTCGCGCAACGACGATCTTGATCGCTTGCGCTTGGCCACAACCAGCGCCCTGCTTTCGCGCCAAGATGTGATCGTGGTGGCCAGCGTGAGTTGCTTGTATGGATTGGGAAGTCCCGCCGAATACATGAATCGAATGCTTGCGGTTCGCCGCGGCGAAAAGCTGGATCGGCGCGCCTTTTTCCTGGGTTTAACCACCATGCAGTACATGCGCAACGAGGTGGCGCCGGAGCGTGGAACCTTCCGTGTGCGCGGCGATTTGATCGAGGTGTATCCCGCCTATGAGCAACATGCGATTCGCATTGGAATGTTTGGCGACGAGGTTGAGCGCATTGAAATTGTGGATCCGGTGAGCGGCGAAATTTTGGCGGAGGAAGTTGCCGCGTTTATATTTCCAGCCAAGCATTACATGATGCCTGAGGATCAAATACAAAAGGCCATGGGCGAAATACGCAAGGATCTCACCGCGCGCGTTCTTGAATTGCGCTCCGCGGGAAAGTTGGTCGAGGCGCAGCGCCTACAAGGCCGCGTGCAATACGATTTGGAGATGATCCAAGAGACTGGCTTTTGCAGCGGCATTGAAAATTACAGCCGCTACTTCGATGGCCGCTCCGCGGGTGAGCGCGCCTATTGCTTGTTGGATTACTTTCGCAGCATTCCCGGGCGCGAGAAAAATGATTGGCTATGCGTGATCGACGAGTCGCACGTCAATGTGTCCCAAATGCGCGGCATGTACTTTGGGGATCGACAGCGCAAGGAAACGCTGGTGGAACATGGTTTTCGCTTGCCCGCGGCGCTGGACAACCGCCCGCTCACATTTCCAGAATTTGAATCATTGGTGCCGCAAACTATTTTAGTGAGCGCCACCCCAAGCCCATGGGAATTAGAGCGTTGCGGCGGCGTCGTCACCGAGCAAGTGATCCGTCCCACTGGTCTTGTTGATCCACCAATCACCATCTTGCCCGCGCTCAATCAAGTGGCGGATTTGATCGAGCGCGCCCACGAACGCGCCGCGCGCGGCGAGCGCACGTTGGTCACCGCGCTCACAAAAAGATTATGCGAAGATTTGTGCACCCACTTGGACAAGCAAGGCCTTCGCGTGCGCTACTTGCACAGCGAAATTGAAACGCTTGATCGATTGGAATTGCTGCGGGAACTTCGCGAAGGCGTGTATGACGTTCTGATCGGCGTGAACTTGCTGCGCGAGGGATTGGATCTTCCAGAGGTGAGTTTGGTTTGTATTTTAGACGCCGATCGCCAAGGGTTTCTGCGCAGCACCTCAAGTTTGATTCAGACCATGGGCCGCGCCGCGCGTAACGCAAACTCGCAAGCCATTTTGTACGCCGACAAGGTGACCAAGGAAATGCAGGCGGCTATTGATGAAGTTTCTCGGCGCAGAGAAATGCAAATCGCCCACAACACCGCCAACAACATCACGCCCGAAACAATTCACAAGGCGATTCGCCGAGGAATTGAGCAGGAGTTGGCGGCTTCCCGCAGTGTGCGCGCCGCCGCCGGCCGTAAAGATGACAAGGAAATGGACCGCGAGGAAATGCTGGAAGCCATGCACGCGGACATGTTGAACGCCGCGGAGGAAATGGAATTTGAGACCGCGGCGAAGTTGCGGGATCGCATCAAGCGATTGAAGGCGGCGCCACTGGTGGAGGGAATGGTGTTGCCCGAAGAGGAACCCGCGCAAAAGCGCTCCACCAACGCCGGCATGCCTGGCACACGCGCCAGTGGAAAACGCATTCGACCCTGACCACGCAATCTCGCGCGCGCTTGCAATGCTCCTAAAACAAATAAGCCCCGCTTTCACGAGGCTGTTTCCATCAAGTTGATTTTGGGTTCAAGTTGTTGCGAAACAACACAATCGCAACCAAAATTTTCAGGCGCAGATCAATCCTTGCTGATGATGCTCTCCGCAATCATCGAGCGCCCAAGCCGAGTTCGCCGGCACGCTTCTCGCAACGCCGCCAACTCCGTGGCGTCTGGAATTTCATCCACGCCAGGGCGACGAACAACTTCAAAGTCATCTTTGAAGACGCTCGGCTTGGCAATGGATGGTGTCGCGTTTCGATTTTCCATATGTGTACTTTAGGCAGGCAAGTGATTTTTTGGTATATCGGCTGAAACTACGAGTTGCGCCGCAAGAAATTCCTATCCACTCCTACCATGCTTCTTCCTACACATATTTCCACCATAAAGACCTAAAGAAACATACGTTATCGCAAATTTAGCAAATAAAAGAGCGCCTTGGCATGTTTATTGATCCTATAAGTAATCCCCCCATACTCAGACGTATGCCTAAATTCATATGGAACTTGAATGACTGAACCCAAACGCGAAATCCAAATTGTGAATGCGTGCGAGCACAATTTGAAATCGCTCTCACTGTCGATTCCGCGCGATCAACTGGTGGTGTTCACGGGCGTGTCCGGCAGTGGCAAAAGTAGTTTGGCTTTTGACACCATCTTTGCCGAGGGTCAACGCAAATACATGGAGAGTCTCTCCGCGTATGCGCGGCAATTTCTAAACCAAATGCAGAAACCGAATGTGGAACGGATTGATGGTCTTCCGCCCACAATCGCGATTCAACAACGCGGTGGCGGACACACGCCCCGCAGCACGGTGGCCACCACCACGGAAATCTACGACGCGATGCGCTTGCTGTGGGCGCGTTGCGGCACGCCAACATGTTGGCACCGCGACGGCGACGGAAAAATTTGCGGCCGTGAAATCACCGCCATGAGCGCCACGCAAATCACGGACTCCATTCTTGATGCATTTGCTGGCAAACGCGTCATGTTGGCGGCCACCGTGATTCGCGCGCGCAAAGGATTTCACAAAGATGTGCTTGAAGCTTTGCAGAAACAAGGCTTGGTGCGCGCGCGCGTGGATGGAAAATTGATCGATATCCGCGAGGCGCTGAAAGCTGGCGGCGAAAATCCGCTTGGTATTGGCCGCTACGAATTGCACACCATTGAAGCGATCTTGGATCGCATTGTTCCCGCGCAAAGTGATCGACAACGATTGGCTGAAAGCGTGGAGACCGTGTTGAAGCTTGGCGCTGGTAGCGCCCTTGCCTTAGTGGAGGACGGCGCGAATTGGAATGAGCATCGATTTAGCGAGAAGTTGGCGTGCCCGGAACATCCCGAGTGCTCGCTTGCGGAACTTGAGCCAAGATTATTTTCATTCAACTCGCCGCAAGGCGCGTGCGCGGAGTGCAGTGGTCTTGGTCAAATTCAAGAATTTGACGCCGAACTTGTGGTGGTCAATCCCGACGCTGGAGTTGCCGATGGCGCCATTGAACCTTGGCGGCGCAATGGCCGTCGCATGAACATTTATTACGGCAGAATTCTGCGGGCTTTTTGCACATTTTTCAAGATTGAACGCGAGCTGCCCTATTCCAAACTGCCGCCACGAATTCGCCGCTATCTCATGGATGGAATTCCCGAGGAAGATGCCGAAAAACTTGGCGTAAAGTTTGAGGGCGTGCTGCCAAACTTGCGCCGCCGCTATTTGGAATCCGAAAGTGAGTTTGTGAAGGAGCGCCTGGTTCATTACATGCGCGGCGCGGCGTGTCCCGCGTGTCAAGGGCAACGTCTTCGCCCAGAAAGTTTGGCCGTGAAAGTTCTTGGCGGCAAAAAACAAATGAGCATCGCCGACGCGAGCAATTTAAACGTGGGCCGTGCCATTGAGTATTTTAAAAATCTCTCGTTGTCCCCCAATCAAAAGCAAATCGCGCAACCCATTCTGAAAGAAATTGAATCACGTTTGGGGTTTCTTTACAGCGTTGGCTTGGACTATCTCACCTTGGACCGGGCAAGCGGAACACTTTCCGGTGGCGAGGCGCAGCGCATTCGCCTGGCCACCCAAGTTGGCAGCGGCTTGGTTGGTGTTTGCTATGTGCTGGATGAGCCAACCATTGGCCTGCACCAACGCGACAATGACCGACTGGTAAAAACCCTGCGCAAACTCACTGATATTGGCAATTCCGTGATCGTGGTGGAGCACGACGAGGACACAATTCGAGCCGCCGATTTTGTGGTGGACATTGGCCCAGGTCCTGGCCGCCATGGCGGAAAAATTGTGGCGCACGGAACTCCCGCGGAAGTCGCCGCTCATGCCACGAGTTTGACCGGCATGTATCTGCGCGGCGCTCGTTGCGTCGAGGTTCCTCGCGCGCGGCGCAAAGTGAGCGAGGCGAAATCGATCGTGGTCAAAGGCGCCCGTGAGAACAACCTTAAAAATATTGATGTTGCATTTCCACTGGGCGGCCTGATTTGCGTCAGTGGTGTCTCCGGCAGTGGCAAAAGTTCTTTGGTGAATGAAGTGCTTCTGAAGGTGGCGCAAAAGACAGTGCATGGATCCAAAGTCGCCGCGGGCGCGCATGATCGCGTGACTGGACTCACGGGAATTGAACGCGTGGTTGAAGTGGACCAAAGCCCCATTGGTCGAACACCGCGCTCAAATCCCGCCACTTACACGGGGATTTTTGACGATATTCGCAAGTTGTTCGCCGCCGTTGCCGAGAGCCGCGTGCGCGGCTACGAACCGGGTCGATTTTCTTTCAACGTGAAAGGCGGCCGCTGCGAAGTGTGCCAAGGCCAAGGCGTGCGCAAGATTGAGATGCATTTCTTGCCGGATATTTTTGTGTCCTGCGAAGCCTGCAACGGAACGCGCTACGCCAAGGAAACGCTTGATATTCGTTTCAAGAACAAGACCATCGCCGAAGTATTGGACATGACCATTGACGACGCGGTCGTGTTCTTTGAAGCGCACTCGCGTATTCACGCCATGCTGATGTGCGTTCGCGATGTGGGTTTGGGCTACATGCAACTTGGCCAAGCCAGCACCACGCTTTCTGGCGGCGAGGCGCAGCGAATTAAATTGGCCACCGAGCTTGGAAATCGCTCCACAAATTCCGCGCTGTATGTGCTGGACGAGCCCACAACTGGATTGCACTTTGACGACGTGCGTAAATTGCTGGAGGTGCTCAACCGCCTCGCCGACGCCGGACACACGCTGATTGTGATCGAGCACAATCTGGATGTGATCAAGTGCGCCGACTGGATCATTGACTTAGGACCGGAAGGCGGCGATCGCGGCGGAGAGGTTCTCGCGACAGGAACACCCGAAACTGTCGCCCAGAATTCCGCCAGCGCCACGGGAATATATTTGCGGCGAATGCTGGATCAGAATCAATCCGTGATGGACGCGAAGTTGCCCGAGAAAAATACAGTTCAAAAGACGGTCAAAAAAACAGGCAAATTAAAGGCGAAATCAAGCCAAAATCCAACAGCTCAATCCGTGACCAAGAAAATTTCAAAACGCGCGCCAACAAAATCCTTATAGCCGCGCGGATACACTCCGATGCATGAGCACAAGCGACGTCACTCTCACGCTCCGGCATGTCACCCATCCCGAGGACGCCAATCATCAAGGAACTATTTTTGGCGGAAAGATTTTAAGCCTGATCGACGAAGCTGCATATCTGGAGGCCCGCAAGCATGGCCTGCATCGCTGGGTCACAATTCTTTTTGACAGGGTTGAATTCAAAGCGCCGGTATTCACGGGCGATGTGCTTACGGTTTTCACAAAGACGGTGGCGACTGGCCGCAGCAGCGTCACTGTGGCGGTTGATGTTGAGGCCGAGCGCTATCGCGGCGGCGAAAAAGTAATGGTGACCCACGCCACGGTAAAAATGGTCGCGGTGGATCAGGCGGGCCGCAGTGTTGATTTCCGCACCAATCCCGACATTTCTGACGCATCACACGCATGATCAGCGCCGATATTCATAAACCCGTTCGCGTGGCGTGCATGATTTCCGGTGGCGGTCGAAGCGTTGTGAACTTGCAAAATGCGATCGCTCAAAAAAATATTCCAGTGCGCATTGTGTTGGTTGCGTCCACTCGCCCCAATGTGCCGGGCATTCAAGCGGCCGCGGCGTTGGGCATTCCCATCAGGGAAATTCCCCCGCTTCCCGCGGACACTTTGGATGATCGACTGGATGCGGAGTTGAAAAATGTCGGCGCGGAATTGATCGTGCTGGCTGGATACTTGCGGTTATTGCGAGTGGAGCATTGGAAAAATCGCTGCATCAATATCCATCCGTCTCTGCTTCCAAAATACGGTGGCCACGGAATGTGGGGCGAGCATGTGCACAACGCTGTCATTGCCGCTGGAGAAACTGAAAGCGGTTGCACCGCGCATTGGGCCGACGAAAAGTTTGATCAAGGCTCGATCATTCTTCAGCGTCGCTGCCTGGTTGATCGCGGGATGAACGCGCAACAACTGGCGCAACGCGTCTTTGAAGAAGAGCGCGTGGCTTTGCCCGAAGCCGTTGAGCGTGCCGCGCATTGGCTGCGCCACGGAGGAACTCGACCGATTCTTGGGAATGTCTTCGAACCCCGAGCGGGAATCTGATGAAGTTTCTACATTTGAACTTGTAATTGCCCCAACGCATCCTAGGTTTAAATGCACTCAGTGAGTTTCATACGAAAGGACCACTCATGCTCGTGAACATCAGCGCCAAGCACCTGGAATTAACCCCCGCCATTGAACAATACATCCGCGGCAAAGTGACGCGCCTTGAACGCCACTTTGACAAGGTTTTGCAAATCACTTTTGTGATTGAAAAGGAGCCGAACCATGGCTTTCATGTTGAATTAATCACGGACGTGGAGCATCACGAGGACTTCATCGCCAACAGCAAGCATGATGATTTGTACGCCTGCGTTGATCTGGTGCTGGACCGCGGCGTGCGGCAATTAACCGACCATAAAGATCGCATTCGCAGCCATAAACACCCAGAAGCCGATCGAACTCATTGATTTTGTGCGGTACGCGCGCCAATTATGTCGATCATTCTGTCTAGAGATATTTTTGCGCAAGCAGAAATGTGAAAGGAAATAGGACGATCGCATGAAACTTCGCCAACTGGTCATGGAAAAAGCAATCGTTCCGGGACTGAAATCATCCAAGCGCGACGAGTGCATTGGCGAGCTTCTTGACGCCTTGATGAAAGGCGGCGCGTTCAAGCCCGCCCAACGCGATGACTTTCTAAAGGCGGTCATCAAGCGCGAGAAAAAAGGCTCGACTGGTTTCGGGCACGGCGTGGCGGTGCCGCACGTTAAAACACTTGAAGTGAAGAAGTGCGTGGCCGCCATTGGCCTGCACCACGCGGGTCTTGATTTCAACGCGCTTGATCGCCAACCTGTCCATGCGATCTTTTTATTGCTGAGCCCGGAGGACAAGCCAGAACTTCATTTAGCCGCGATGGAAGGATTGTTCTCCATTCTGACCCAGGATCAGTTTAGAAAATTCCTGCGCCAAGCCAAGACCGTGGCCGATGTGGTCACTTTGCTTGAAGAAGCCGACGCCAATCCATTGGTACGCTAAAGACTTGAAATCGTCGCGCGTGGTGATATTGAACCGGCTGGGGCTTCATGCACGCCCCGCAATGGCATTCGCCTCGATGGCGGGTTCGTTTACTTGCTCCATACAAGTACATCGCATGGATAATCAAGAACGCGTGGACGGCAAGAGCGTGATGCAAATGTTGATGATGGCTTGCACGCAAGGAACAGAAATTGAAATCGAGGCCGACGGAGTTGATGCACTTGAAGCCATCGCGGCTCTGCGCCAATTGGTTGAAAGTAAATTTGAGGAGGAATGAGCATGCAACACACAATCGCAATCGCGGGCGACGGACAAATGGCGCTTGTGTTGGCATCGATCATTGTTGATGCCGGCCACAACGCATGTCTTTGGAGTCCGTTTGCGGATGCGGCGAAACATCTTGAACAAACTCGCGTGAGCCCGCGGCTTGCGGGCTTTCAATTGCCCGCGAATGTGCGCGTGAGCAACTCCATTGAGGAAATTTTTTCCACGGCAACATTGGCGGTCAGCGCAATTCCCGCGCAATTTGCGCGCGACACGTGGCGGCGCATTGGACCGGTTCTTGCCGCGAACACGGGAATTGTGACGGTGACAAAGGGCGTGGAAGTTTCATCGCTGTGTCCCCCGCTTGAGGTGTTGCTCGCCGTGACGGGACATCGTCCGCTGGCTGTTTTAAGCGGCCCCACGATTGCCAGTGAATTGGCGCGGCAACTTCCGGCAACATTGCTGGCGGCCAGCGTCGATGAGAAATTCGCGTCGCTTGTGCAAAATATTTTCTCCCGGCCATGGCTGCGCATCTACACCAGTCAAGATCCGATCGGCGTGGAGATTGCCGGCGCCGCGAAAAATGTCGTGGCCATCGCGGCCGGAATTTTGGATGGTTTGCAAATGGGAGTCAACGCCAAGAGCGCGTTGTTGGCGCGGGGCTTGTCGGAAATCACCCGCCTTGGCCTGGCGATGGGCGCCAAACAAGAAACTTTTTTTGGCATCGCCGGCGTTGGCGACTTGGCGACCACGTGCTTCAGTCCCGAGGGACGCAATCGAACCCTGGGCGAGCAGATTGGCAAGGGCGTTTCATTAGCCACCGCCCTGGCCACCACAAAAAGCGTGGTGGAAGGTGTGGAAACCTGCAAAAGTTTGCGGTCCTTGGCGCAAAAATATAATGTTGAAATGCCCATCGCCGCCGCGGTGTATCGCGTGTTATTTGAAAATCTGCCGCCCACGCAGGCGGTCCGCGATCTCATGAGCCGCAGCGTTAAAGTGGAGCGTGTTGGGTAAGTTGATGAACTCTTGAAGATTGAATGTGTAAGGCAACGCTTGCTCTTGCTAGGCTTACACGCGCATCCAAGAACAATGTTTATATTCATGCCAGACCCTAAATGAAATTTGAATTATGAGCCAACTTCCCAACGCTATTTCCAAGTCAAATTCCCGCCGCGATCTTTCCCAAGGTGGAGAACGCCTTGAACGAAGACTTTTTGTGGCGCTGGCTGGCGGAACATTATTGCTAATCAGTTGGATTGGAAGTTTGCTGGGACTGCAACCACAAGTGGCGCAAATTCCTGCGGCGATTGGAGCGTTGATGTTGGTGGCGCCTTTGGCATTTGGCGCGTTGAAAGAAATGAAATTGGGTCGACCCAGTGGCGACTCGTTGGCGAGTTTGGCCGTATTGGCGGCGCTTGCCAACAATTTATATTTGGCCGCCGGCTTTCTTGCGTTCTTCCTGTGGCTGAGCGAATTGATCCTAAGCCGCACCGCTTGGGGAGCGCAACGCGCCATCCGCGATCTTGTGGAGTTGACCCCCGACATCGCGCGCTTGATTCAACAAGATGGAAGTGAGAAAGAAACCACGCTGGATCAAATTCGCGTTGGGCAAAAAGTTCGCGTGCGTCCGGGCGAAAATCTTCCCGTGGATGGTCGCATTATCGCGGGGCAAAGCAGCATAAATCAAGCAAGTCTAACTGGCGAAGCGATTCCAATCGAGGCCAGCGAGGGCACCGCGGTGTACGCCGGAACCACCAACCTCACGGGACAGTTGGATATTGAAGTGACAGCAGTCGCTGGTGAAAGCACGATTGGAAAAGTGGAGTCGTTGATTCGCGAGGCGGAAAATGCCAAGGGCCATAAACAAGAACTGATCGAGCGCTTGGCGACCTATTACGTTCCAGTTGTGTTGATGGTGGCGGCGCTTGTTTGGTTCTTCACAAGCAAAAGTGAAATTGCCGCGGTGCGCGATCAAGCCGCCGAGCGCGCCGTGACCGTGCTCGTGGTGACATGCCCGGGCGCGTTGTTGATCGCCTATCCAACCGCCATGGTCGCGGCTTTCGCGGCCGCGGCGCGTTTAGGAATTATGATCAAGACCACGCGCGTGCTTGAGAGCGCGTCCAATATTGACACGGTGATCATGGATAAAACCGGAACACTGACCACTGGAAAATTCAGCGTGGGCAGATTGGCGCCCGCCGAGGGCGTGGACCCCGCGCTTCTCTTGCAAGCCGCCACCGACGCCGAGCAAAGCAGCAACCATCCGCTGGCGCGAAGTATTCTGGAAACCGCGGCAAAGGCCCGTATTTTGCCCCGCGCTATTCGTGATTACAAGGAACTTCATGGCCGCGGCGTGAGCGCTCAAACCAATGACGGACAAGTGCTTGCCGGGCGCGCGCAATGGCTCATGGAAAAAGATCCATCCATCGCGGCAGCGGTTGACCAAGCCAGCAAACGAATCGAAGGCATGAGCAGCGTGCATGTGATGTTGGGCGGCCGCTATTTGGGCGCGGTTGGTCTTGAGGACAAGTTGCGCCAAAATGCCAGCGAGGTGATCGCGCGGTTGCGTGAACTGGGCGTGCGCAAAGTGTGCATCTTCACTGGCGACCGACTTGAGGTGGCCACGCGCGTTGGCGAGGCTGTTGGCGTGGACTCCATAGAGGCGGAATGTTTGCCCGAGGAGAAACACGAGGAATTGAAATATCTGATTCGCCGCGGACATCGCACATTGGTGGTTGGCGACGGAATCAACGACGGACCAATTCTTGCCAGCGCCGACGTGGGCGTGGCCATGGGATTGTCGGGCAGCGACATCGCCACCAATTCCGCGGGCGTGGCGTTGATGAACGACGATCTACGCCACATTCCGTTTTTGCTTGAGTTGGCGCGGCGCGCGCGCGGCATCATCGCGCTCAACATCGCGGCGGCGTTGGTGTTGGCCATCATTGGATTGGCGCTGGCCGCCACAGGACGAATTCAAATTTGGATCACGCCGTTTTACCAAGCGGGCGCGTACATTTTTGTCATCGCCAATTCGCTGCGTCTTGTGCGCTTTGGCGAGGACGTGCGCGGCGCGGAGGAAATTCGCCGCTCCATGGAGTCCGCTCGCCCAGTGAAACCAACTCGCCAAGCTGATGTTCAGCGAGTCACCGCGGGATAAATTATTTTCCGCCGCCGCTGTCGCGCACTGCTTGGATAATTTCTTCGGCTTGAGCCTCGCTGATTCCATCCGATCCAACGCGCACAATCATTCCTTGCGACAAAGGTGCCACCAAAATGGCGACGTACACAATTTTGCCTTTGAACATCAACGCCAATAAATCACGCAGATGAGAACCGGTGTCACTTTGCAAACCACTGCGTGCAGAAACTTTGACGGTGAGATAAAGAAAATTGTCGCCCGAAGTGGAACGCGCCGCGTTTGAAATATCTGAAAGCCGAATTATGGGATCGGGAGCAACCCACAATTTTCCGCCGCCTTTGACCACTTCAAGGTTGGACATGTCAACAAATCCCGGCAACTGTTTTTCACTGGCCAAGTGCCACTGCAATTGAAGCTTTGGGGCGGTGGATTCAGCCACCGCCGTTGATTTACACCCACAAGTCAACGCGACCAAACACAGCGCCAGAACTGTCGGAAAGAATTTCACGCTATGGTGATTTCCTTAT
The DNA here is from genome assembly GCA_005789005.1 of Planctomycetia bacterium. Taxonomy (GTDB): domain Bacteria; phylum Planctomycetota; class Phycisphaerae; order Phycisphaerales; family SM1A02; genus SYAC01. The sequence goes on from SYAD01000239.1 coordinate 14,864, forward strand.
CCAAGAAAACATCTTGAACTGCGTTGAGCATCTTCACGCCATCGGCCATTTGTTTCTGGAACGCCTTGCGACCCGTGATTAAACCCGTTCCGCCAGCGCGCTTGTTGATGAA
>SYAD01000240.1 GCA_005789005.1 Planctomycetia bacterium
CTGTCGTTGAAATACGCGGGCACAGTGATGACCGCGCGATCCACTTTCTCGCCCAGATAATCTTCAGCCACTTTCTTCAGCTCTTGCAAAATCATGGCGCTAATTTCTGGCGGCGTGTATTCCTTACCGCGAATTTCCACCTTGACCAAATCTTGCGAGCCACCGGTGACCGCGTAGGGCACCATCTTCTCTTCGCCTTCCACTTCGCTATGACGGCGACCCATGAAGCGCTTGATGCTGAACACGGTGTTCTTTGGATTGGTCACTTGTTGATGGCGCGCGGGTTGGCCAACAAGCCGCTCACCCTTTTCGGTGAATCCGACCACGCTTGGAGTTGTGCGGCTGCCCGAGGAGTTGATCAACACTTTTGGTTGACCTCCCTCCATAACGGAGACGCATGAGTTTGTTGTTCCTAAATCGATTCCAATAATTTTTCCAGCCATTGTTGTGTTCCTTTTCTGTCCACGAAATTGGGTGGACAATTGAATAGTGCAAGAGCGATGCCAAACATATTAGAATCTGATTCTCTTTGGAAGAATGCCCATTCATTTACGCTTTGTAAGCCGATAGAACAAGCATGTTGCCGCAAATCCCATTTTTCAGATGCCGCCACCATGCGCGTGCTGCCAAAGCGGCACCCGCGGAATTTTTGGCATGACCGAGGCGGCCCTTCAAACGTCTCAAACGCCTTTGGCTTCGGCACGTCGCACGCGCTGGGATTGGGCCGCCATTGCCATGGATTCCGCCTGGTTCAGCCTGTTCGCGGTTTGGTTTATCGGGCGGGCCGTTGGAGATCGAAACAGTCTTTTGCAGTGGATTTCGTGGATTCCAACATTGGGGGTTGTCGCGTTCGGTTGTGTGTGGCTGGCCTGCCGCGCCGGAGATCGTCGTCGACACAGACTGCGCAGGTGGGGAGGTTTGGCGTGCGCCGCGTTGGCGGTTGGCGCAGCGGTGCGGGGAGATTTTAAACCGTGGATAGATCCTGTCGCAGCATCGCCACAAGATATTCGTATCGCGCAGTGGAACACGGATTATCCAAGTGACAATGATCCGCGCAGCATCACGGCGCTTGCCAATATTTCCGCGGAGCATGCCACGGAGATCTTCTTGATCAGCAATCGTGGTTCAATCACCACGCAAGAATGCGTTCACGCCTGGGCTGGTCCAAACTTTTCCAGCGCCGGAGCTGGACCGTTTGCATGCGTCACCACATTTCCAATTGAAGAAGCTCGGGTGATTGCGGTGACTGGTCAGGCGCGTGATTTAGTTTGGGTGGCCAAGTTTGTTGTGCGGCCGCCATCGTGGAATGGCAAGCCACTTCGAATAGCCATGGTTGATTTGCCCAGCAATCCAAATTTGTCGCGAACGCGGGTGGCGCAAGAACTTTTGGTGGCCATAAATCGCGGTGATCTTGAAGAAGTGGATATTGTCGCTGGTGATTTCAACGCCCTGCCTGGAAGCACAATTATTTCCAGCGTCTTTCCAACATTCCGTGATTCGTGGGCTCAAGCAGGAACGGGATTGCGCGGCACATGGCCACGTCAATTCCCAATGTGGTCCATAGACCATGTGCTGTTGGCGCCAAACATTCGCGCTGTTTCAAGCGTCACGGTGAACCCCGGAGTTTCCAAGCATCGAATGAATATCGTGTCGTTGCGACCGCGTTAAGCGGCGAAATCTATTGGTTTACAAAGATTATTTATTCACTTCAAGTTGGATGGAAGTCCAAATGCCCGTGAATAATTTTACTTGGTGCATCTTCTTGGTAATCTCTGTTTGATCTTCCGGAAGCATTTCCAGTTTGTATCCGACAGATTTGTTTCCAAACCATGAAACATGTCCATCGCCACGAAGCGCGTTACCACCAGTTGTGTGGTTGAAATCACTTTGGGTTCGTAGGCCGTCGCTCACGATCATTGTTTCTTGATTCACCGAGTCAAGCATGAATGGAATGCTGGTTCCAGGGTTCCGATCAAAGTATTGATAGTTGGTGTAGATCAATCGCGAGCCCGCGGTGGGGACGGGTTTCTCACTCACAAAATCCCCTTCATAATCTTCATATGGATGTAGCCCATGATGCGAAGCGCAAAATAAACACTTGCAATCATCCAGATACCCGCCGGCATAAAGACGACCAAGTCCATCCCATTCTTGTGCAAAATCAACTAGTGGATTGCGGATCACGCTCATGGCCATCGTTTGCTGGTAGCGATTTTGTTCGGCGTGCTGACTAAGCGGAAAGCGACGGCGGTTGTCATTGGAGTATCCGTTTATGCCGTAATGAATGGCGCGCAAGTTGTTCATGCACATTAATTTTTCGGCGGACTTGCGCACGATTGAGAACGTGGGCATCATGATGCTGAACAAAATCGCGATTATGGCCAGCGTGATTAGAAGTTCAATCAAACTAAAACCTGCCGCGTTTTGAAATGGGCGGGTCGCTGAGCGCAAAGATTCTGAGGGGGTTTTTTTCATCCGAAATGGTCTTTAAGTGGCACAACAATTCAACCCAAATACAACCCTCTGAGGCATAACGTGTCACGGTTTTTACAAAAGTAAAAATAATTCTCAAATTCTTCGTGACTTTTCCAAATCCCGCAGTAGGTTCATTACATGGTGGTTCCTAATTCAGGGAGCCACTTACAACCAGGAGGAGTGGAAATGACCTTTCAATCAGGCGAAGAAGAGTGGGTTTTTATGTCGAAAGTTGCTTCAGGAGATGAAG
>SYAD01000241.1 GCA_005789005.1 Planctomycetia bacterium
CTAAGCTGCAGGTCGGTGGTTCGAATCCACCTCGGGACGCTTCACTTCGTGGCGCACGAATCCACCCCGATCAGTTGCAAGCATTAAACTTGTTGACATGCCCACCGATTTTGCGCTGGTGATTTTTATTGTGCTTGTTGGCATGGTCGCGGCGTTGTACTCCAGCGTTGGCCATGGAGGCGCCTCGGGCTATCTGGCCATCATGGCGCTCTTCGGCGTGAGCGCGTTGTTCATGCGTCCATCGGCGCTGATTCTAAATATCTTGGTTTCCTCGCTGGCAACAATCGCCTTCGCCAAAGCGGGTCAATTTCGTTGGCGCTTGCTTTGGCCATTCATTGTCACCTCCGTTGCATTCGCATTTTGGGGCGGCACGTTCATCATTGATGAAATGGCTTTCAAAATTGTTGTCGCCTTCACTCTGTTGCTGGCGGCCGCGAGATTGTTCATGCCGCAACACGCGCGCGCGAACAAGCCGATTGCGATTCTTGATGCGCTGGCTTGCGGAGCGGCGATTGGATTTCTTTCTGGCTTGGTGGGAGTGGGCGGCGGAATTTTTCTCACCCCCCTGCTGATTTTGTGCGCATGGGCGACACCGCGTGAAGCCGCCGCGGTTTCGGCGCCATTTATATTGTTGAATTCACTCGCCGCTCTTGGCGGCATTATGAGCCAAGGCGCGCAATTTCCATCATGGTTGTGGTGGGCATGCGCGGCGGCGCTTGTGGGTGGTTGGTTTGGATCCAAATGGAGCGCAAGTAGCGCCTCACAAACAATGTTGCGGATCTTGCTGGGAGTTATTTTGCTTATCGCAGCCGTTAAGTTTGTCGCCGTTTAGCGTTTGAATGCTTGAACGCTTGAACATTCGCATGGCTTAATTGAAATCGCCATAAATCCGCGCGCAATGCGCCGCGACTACGGATTTACAACTTTCGCGCCCTGTTGAATCCAGGCTTCAATCAAAGCAATTTGCTCCGCCGTAAGCCGCGCGCCTTTTGGAGGCATGTGGCCCTTGGCGGTGATTGGTTTCTGGATCGCTTTCATCATTGCGCTTGACGCTGGTTTGCCCACAAGAATAATTGGGATGTGTTTACTTTTTACAAGCGGCTCTTTCACAATCAATTCCGCCACATGATCAAAGGCCACGCCGCCCTTGGCAACGCCTTTGCCATGGCAGTCCCAACAACGCGCTTCAAGTATTGGAAGAATGTTTTTGTTGTATTCCAAGTCTTTAGGAATCGCCGCTGGTGCTGTCGCTGGTGGTGTTGTCGCGGGCGGCGTTGTCGCGGGTGGCGTTGTCGCGGGCGACGTTGTCTGGGTCGCAGACATTGCAAACGCAACACTCATTCGCAGCACATCATGTATGGACATGGCCGCATTCAACTTTGGGGCTTCTGTTGTGGCTGGCGTTGCGGGAGTGGTTGAAGTTTCTGGCGCGGATTCAGGCGCAACTGCCGGCGTTGTTGGCGTAGGTGTTGTTGGCGTAGGTGTTGCTGGCGTAGGTGTTGTTGGCGTAGGTGTTGTTGGCGCGGATATCGGCGCAACCGCCGGCGTTGTTGGCGCTTCTGTTGTCGCAGGCGTTGTTGGCGCGGTTGCAACTTCAGCATCTTTCTCACGAATAGATGCCCAACTGACTGACAATGCTTGCGAGAGCGGCGTCGTAACCTGTCCCTCGCCCCACACCATGTCCCCACCAAAATGGGCGGTAATTCCAATGCCCGCCGCAACAAGCAGCGATGCGAATCTTGAAATTTTCAACAGGCCCGGCCAAGAATCGCCGCGCACAAGTGAAGTCATGAACGCCAGCGCGATCAATCCAACTGAACTTCCTATTCCAAACCAGCGGTGCAAAAATAATTCATTGCTTTCTCTGGATGCATCGGCGAAGAACCAACCACTTGCGGCCACACTAACGCTGGCCAGCGCCGCAATCCAAGTGCAATGAAATGCGAAATCGCCAAAGCCCTCATGCCGACCAATCCAATGCAACAACATGGCCATCGCCGCGACAATGGCTAGAGCGATTGGAAAATGCACAATGAGCGGATGAATGGCTCCAAGAACCTGAAGCCACGCGTCAAGAATCGAAGGAGAAACTGTTGCGGCTGAATCGCTCATTCTTTCATGCTATGAAAAAATTCAAACTCAAAGTTCAAACAATTTCACCACAGGAAAAAAAGCCCGCCGATGTTTCCGCATTCCACAAAAATAGAAAAGGCGTGAGTCGCTTAAGTTTCCTTAAGCGCCCACGCCCTTTTTTGCAAAATTATCCCAAACAAGTTGGGTCTTTTCTCACCCATCTTGGCAAATCCACCCAGACACAAATTTCACGCAAATCAATTAATTTAGACTTGAAGGTCTTACAAGGAACACACTTACATTCGCATTGTTAACGCAAATGATCCACAGTCAACGAATTAATAGTAATTATAAAAAATATATACTTTACATTGTATGTCTAAGTCCGAGAATAACAACCCTGTTTGGCAGAAATGCGTCCTACACGCCGATATGGACGCTTTTTTTGCCAGTATTGAGCAACTTGACGACCCAACACTCAAAGGAGTGCCAGTGTTGGTTGGTGGCGAAGGCGGTCGCGGCGTTGTTGCCGCGGCCAGCTATGAAGCGCGCAAGTTTGGTTGCCATAGCGCCATGCCCATGGCTATGGCCCTGACAAAATGCCCGCATGCCGCCGTGCGCCCGCCGCGCTTTGATCGTTACAGCGAAATCAGTCAGCAATTTATGAATATTTTGCGTGACCAATCGCCACTCGTTGAACCCATCAGCGTGGACGAGGCATTTGTTGATGTCACCGGTTCGCAATTGCTGCTGGGCAGTGGACCAACCATCGCGCGGGCAATTCGCGCGCGCGTGTATGAGGAATTGAAATTAACCGTGAGCGTTGGCGTGGCCACTTCAAAATTTGTGGCAAAGATTGCCAGTGATTTGCTCAAGCCAAACGGATTGACCATCATTTCATCCGAGCAAACGCGTGACATGTTGGCGCCGCTGAAAATTTCTAAAATGTGGGGCGTGGGTCCAAAGACGCTTCCAAAATTCATCAACGCGGGCATTCACACATTTGGTGATTTACAAAATCTAAGCGAAGAACAAGCGCGCACGCGGTTGGGTGAATCTGGCGCGCAGTGGCGGCAGTTTGCGCTGGGAATTGATGAACGCGAAGTGATCACGGAACACGACGCAAAAAGCGTTGGCCAAGAGGAGACATTCGAAAGCAATATTGGCGACATGACTGTATTGCGATCGGTTCTGCAAGAGCAATGCGATCGCGTTTCGCTGCGACTGCGCGCATCCGTAGGTTTGGCTAAATGCGTCACGCTGAAAGTACGCCTGGCCAATTTTGACACATTTTCACGGCAAAAAACGCTCAATCCATTCACGGATTCCACCAGGACAATTTGGCAAGCGGCCGATGCCCTGCTTGCGGCATGGCGCCGTGAAAGCTCGCTTCCACTGCGGTTGATCGGCTTAAGCGTGGAACGCGTAGATCGCGCGGGCGCGGAAATTCAACCGGAACTTTTTCCAGACCCAGCCGCGGAAGTTCAGCGCAAACTTGATTCCATCACCGACGCGGTGGCGCGCAAATATGGACCCGAAGCATTGCACCGCGGCGCGGCGCGCGCGGGAAGTCGCCGCAACAAGCGCGATGCCAGCAATGATGGGCCACGTCCCGAAGCGGGTTGAATTTTTTACATGACCTGAAGAAGCGCTACGAAAATTTTCACGGGCGAGGCAAACGAATCAGTCTTGAACGAAGATAGGAAAAAATTTCGCTTCACAAAGAATAGAAAAATTTCGTTCTGAACTGGCTACGGGTAAATATTCACACTCCGAAACGAGTTCAAGATTTCAATCCGCAAGTGGCGAGTAGCACAGATCGCCCCAGTCATCGGTGTAGCCATGCTCCATAAGAATTTGCATGAAGCAAGCCACCAAATGTTCCAGCAACAAACTGGCGCGGCGTACAGCAACGCGGTTTAAGCGGCTGTTGTAGGTGCTTCCGCCGTGCACAAGTTGGTTGCGCACAAACAGAACGCGCTCAAGAACAGCCTCAAGCCAGGGCTGAAATTGCGCTTGTTCCAAAATATCTTCCATGGTGGACTTGGTGGAAAATGGCTTGGCACTTCCATCACGTTGCTTGGAATTTCTAGATTGCTCGCGTGATTTGAAATGCTTGGCCAGATACGCGTCTTCAAACAACGCGCGCGCGGCCCGGTCATTGGTTTCCAACACCATTTGCATAAGGCCATCTTGATCATGATCCAGAATCTGTTGTATGAACAAGCGAGTCGCCGTGGCATCTGATTCTGGCGCGTTTGTTTTTTTATTCCACTGACTTGTGAGAGCGGTGAAGGCAATCCACTGCGCGATGAGTTTCGCGTCAAAGTCCTCGCGGGAATCGCAGCGCTCGGAAAATTCCAACCACGTGAGCGCGCGGTGAATACGTACGCGCACCTCCACATACAAATGCGCCTTGGAATACGCGTCGCGCCGCGGCTTCCACAATTTGCGCAAGGTGGTCATGTTCAGCGGCGCGCCACCCCAGGCGTCAACGGGCTTTGGTCGAGCTGACTTGTTACTTGTTGGCATGTACAAAGCCTATCGGATCATCTTGAGGCTTGACCCAGCCGTAAACCCAGGGCTCCCACAATGATTCCAAGAATGAGCGAAAGCCCAAGGTTGAGTGCGAATTGAAGAAAGTCCCCGCGCGTGAACTGCTCGCACAATTCTTGCGACAACGAACTGAAGGTGCTCAGGCCACCCATGCACCCAGAGACAAAAAATAAATTGAACAACGGGTTTTTTTTAAGAAATGGATCAACCACATCCACAAAGCGTTCACTGGAAAGGAGTAAATATTTGCGACCAACCCACGCGGCGAAAAATGTGGCGATCAGGTTCACGACAAGAACGGCGACCCAAGGATCGGTCTGAATAATTGGACACACTTGCTCTGCGCCATATCGAAGCATTGTGCCCATGGTGCCGCCGCCAAAAACCACCGCAAGCATGAGCCAGATCGAAGGCAGAGCGAGTGGTGATTTGGAATTCATGAGCTCAACCTTTGACCAATCCATGCCAAAGCCATGCCTCCAACAATGCTGACACCTATGAAGAACGCCACGCCGCGCGCGCGCTTATTGAGCAAACCTTCCGTTGATTCAATCATGAACGCGCTGAAGGTGGTGAAGCCGCCCAGAAATCCTGTCAGCAGCACATCGGCGATGAGTTGGGAATAATTCCCTTGCATTTTCAGCATAAATCCGCCGAGATATCCAATTGCAAGCGAGCCGAGCAAATTAATGCACAACAATATTTTCCACTGGGGCCAGACACGCCCGCGGTCTAGGGAAAAATAAATTAAGAAGCGTGTCGCGGCGCCTAGGCCTCCGCCAAATCCAATGATCAAGGTGGTGACAAACGGAGTTAGCATTTGAGGCGGCGAGTCTACCAATCACATGAAATTGAAAAGCATTGGCGAAACATTTTTGGTGTTCCTGCGTCTCGGATGTTTTTCATTTGGCGGACCAATAGCGCACCTTGGATATTTCCAGGAGACGTTTGTGACGCGTCGAAAGTGGATCACCCAAGAGCGATTCGCTGATCTTGTCGCGATGTCGCATTTTCTTCCGGGTCCATCAAGTAGCCAAGTTGGATATGCGATTGGCGTGGAGCGCGCGGGAATTATTGGCGGACTTGCGGCGTGGATTGGATTCACCTTGCCCAGCGCATTGATGATGTACGCGGTGGCCATGACCGTGTTGTATCCCGGCGAACTTTCAAACACGGGTTGGTTGCAAGGACTGAAAGCGGCCGCGGTTTCAGTGGTGGCTTTGGCGGCGATACAAATGTTTGTCATGCTTGCGCCAGATGTACGGCGCAAAATACTGGTGGTGGCCGCTGGGTTGCTTGCTTTTTTATTGCGCGACATAATTTCACAAGCTTGGGTGTTGTTGCTTGGCGCGGCGGTTGGCGTGTTTGCATTGCCCCGCGATGAACCGATCGAAGTCGCGACTACGCATTCCCCAAGTCCAATTTCAAAACGCGTAGGAGTGATCGCCTGCGCATTATTCGCCGCCAGTTTGTTTGTGACCTGGACTCCATGGTCTTTGTTCGCGCACACTGGCTCGCTTGTTTTTGGCGGTGGGCATGTGGTGCTACCTTTATTAGAAACTCGATTTGTTTCCAGCGGACTTGTCAACGAAAATACTTTTCTTGCAGGCTATGGAGTGGCGCAAGCCATTCCCGGCCCGCTGTTCGCCTTCGCCACATTTCTAGGCGCCACAAGTGATCTGCCTCTGCCACCACCACGGAGCGCATTTGTGGCAACCGCCGCAATTTTCATTCCAGGCCTACTGCTCATGACGGCGGCGATTCCATTTTGGGACACGATGAAACGCCGGGCGTGGGCGCGCGGCATGCTTGCGGGCGTGAACGCCGCGGTGGTTGGCTTGTTGTTCGCGGCGCTGGTTGGCTCCATAGCGCCCGCGTTGGTGATCCGTCCATTCGGCTTCATTTTAATCGGACCAACAACAGTGATGATCCTCATATATTTAGCGGCGTTCGCCGCGCTGCGGCGCAAAGAAATTCCCGTTGCGGTGATTGTGGTTTTATGCGCGTTGACTGGCTGGATATTGCTTTAAAACGGCTTAAAAAGTCGTATTTAGTGGCTCGGTTCAATGTGCGCCGTGGCGGTTCCGCCCAGGGCGGCCTCGATCTTATTTTCGATTTCACTGGCCACATCGTGTGCGGTTTTTAAATCCATCTCGCCCGGAAGTTGGACATGAAAATCCACCCAGTGGTCGCGCCCGCTGTGGCGCGTGCGAACTTTGTGAAATGAAATAATGCGCGGCAACAGTCCATCCGCACGCACGTGGTCGTTTAAAATTGTTTCAACCTTGGCCAGGTCCGCGAGATCCTGCTCATCCAGCAAATCACCAAGCGCGCGTCGAATGAGTCGATAGCCGACAAAACCAACCCAGACCGCCATGATCAAGGCGATGATTGGATCGATAAAGGCCAAGCCCGTCCAACGCACGAGCAACAGTGATGCGACAGCGGCGCCACTGGTCCACGCGTCGGAGATCAGGTGGATTCCGTCCGCATGCAACGCGCTGCTTTTTGTTTTTCGGCCAACTTGAATCAACCACATTCCAACTCCGCCGTTGGCCATGATGGTGAACGCAAGAAGCAGCAAGCCAAAATCAATTTTTTCAACGGCCGCGCTGCGATCAAATAGTTCCAGCGCGCTGCGCACCATGACCACCAACATGGCCACGCTGATCATGCCACCTTCAATCGCGGAACTTAAAAATTCAGCCTTACCGTGGCCATACGGGTGCGTTTCATCAGCGGGGCGATTGGCCATCCACACGCTCCAAATCACCAACGCGCTGGCCGCAACATTCACCACGCTTTCCATGGCGTCGCCAAAGACCGCGGTGCTTCCGGTAAGACGCCATGCCGCGAGTTTGGTAAGTAAAAGCACCACGGAGGTGACCAGCGCGATACGCGCGGCGCGGTGCTCTAACTTTGCGGTGCTCATGTGTGAAATGCTACTCCTACAAGACGCAAATTGGGCGTACTATCTTCACGGAGATCGAATCAATCATGAATCCACTTCGCCTTATCACTGTTGGAACGGACTTCTCGCCACCCGCCGCGACAGCGTTGGGTTGGGCGGCGGAGTTGGCTCTTGCGCATAAAGCGTCGCTTTTGTTGGTGCACGCCTACACCAAAGACGACCACGGCTTAAGCGAGGAAGAAGTTCGAGTGTGCTTGGCCGGCTTGGCCGCGTGCGAAATGGAGCGCGGAATTCCCACCCAAGTTCAATTGCTCAAAGGCGCCACGGCGGAAGTTGTGGCGAAGATCGCGCGCGAGTCTGGATCTGATTTGTTGGTGATTGGAAGCCGCGGAAAAAATATGCTCAGCCGAATCTTCATGGGTTCGGTTGCTGATTCAACATTGAAATTGGCCACCACACCAACACTGGTCGTGCATCCGTCGGACGCGGTGCGCTCCGTGTCTTTCAAAAACCTGCTGGTTGGCGCCGATTTTTCCGCTGAAGCCGACCGAGCCGCGGAATTCGCCGTGCGTGTCGCTGCGCCGTTCGAGAACGCCGAAGTGAGCTTGATGCATTCCACGCAAGTGGCCGGACCATTTGTGGGCGTGGAAGTTCCAGCCGTTCCAATTGTGGAGGCTGGCGAAAGCGACGCCGTTGCCCGCGCCGGCTTATCCGAGCGCACCAAAAAACTTTCCGGCGGCGGCGTGCGTGTACAAGGACTGACATGTCCGGGCTCCGCCGTTGAGGTGCTGCTTGATGTCGCCGAAGATCGCAACTCGGATGTGATTGTGGTTGGAACAACTGCCGCGACTGGCATGAGCAAACTATTGCTCGGAAGTATTGCGACTGACTTGGTTCATCGCAGTACGCGGCCAGTTCTCATTGTGCGCTAACGTTGGCGGCGGCGATTTGCTTTAAAGTGGCTTTATTGATTCAACCGACTTCGCTGGTTGAACTGTTTGCGTGGGCGTGCTCGATGTGTCGGGCGTGATCGTGCCGCTGTCAATATAAACATCCAATAATTGACCAGGTAAAACTTTTGGATTGTCCTGTGTAAAGCGATAAATCATTTCCATGACGCGCGTGTCAATGCGTTCGGAATTTTCGCCCGTGAGCGTGCGCTTGGGAATAACCACGGGAACAGTTCGCACATATTCAATTGGAAATTCCACTATTTTCCCGCCACGCAACATAGCCACGGCCTTGCCATTGGGGTCAAAGCGCCACGCATCAAGCTCATCCACATCCACGCGAATATGTAGCGGCGTGAGTTGACCCATCACTACCAAGCCTTCGCGCAAGGCTCCGGCCGAAGCGAATTCACCCGCGCGCGCGTTCACGCGCAACACGGTTCCATCGATCGGCGCCTTCACTTCGCTTTGCGCAAGGTCGGTTTGCAACATGGCCACGTCCGCATCGGCAACCTTCGCCTCCGCCACGGCCACGGCCAAATCTTCTGGATACGTGCCGATCATCATGCGCGCCAATTCCGACTTCGCCTCATCAAGTCGCGACTTGGTCAAACTCATTTCAAACATGCGCGTCGGCCTTTCATTGGCGCTGATGGCGGACTGATCCTCCACGGCATTTAATCTTTCAAGTCGAAGAGTTGCGTCATTCACCGCGGATTGCCGCTGGGCCACGATAGCCTTCGCGCGATCCACATCCTCCGCATGCGGCATGGATTTCAATTGTTCCACTTTGCGATTGGCAACCTCCAATTTCGCTTTGGCCGCGACCAATTGCGCAATCGTATCGCGCTGATCAATTGTGAATAAAATGTCGCCCTTTTTCATCAATTGTCCCTCTTTCACGGTCACGCTTTGCACGGTGCCTGAAATGGATGTTCCAATGTTCATGATTTCCGAGGCGGGTTCAACCAAGCCATTGCCCGCAACACGATTTGAAAATGGACTCTTGGTGGGCTGACCGCTTGGCGGCGCGGTGGGAGCTGGACGACTTTGCTTGTAGACGGTGTAAATAGCTAGGCCAATGCCAATCAAGGCGATGATGGGAAGAATGATAAATCGAATTTTCATTTTCATTGTGCTTTTCCTTTTTCAAATGCGACCGCTTGAAGCGCGGCAAGTTCCACATCGCTCGTCACAATCCGCGTGATCAATCCATCATCCATGTGCGCAATACGATCGGCAAAATGGTAAATGCGCTCGTCATGTGTCACAAGAACAACAAGCCTATCGGGTCGACGGCCCTGCTCGCGGATAAGTTCCATGACGCGCTGACCCGTGGCGCCGTCAAGGGCGCTGGTGGGTTCGTCGCACACCAAAATACTTGGCTCGTGAATTAAACTGCGCGCAATGGCCACGCGTTGTTGTTGACCGCCTGAAAGTTTGGACGGCCTGCTTTGCGCGCGATTGTGAAGGCCGACTTCGGTCAATAATTTCTCCGCTCGGTCCAAGGCTTCATTTCTGTTTTCGCCCCGCAAAAGCAGCGGTATTGCCACATTTTCAACCACGCTAATTTGCGGCACCAAATTAAACTGTTGAAAAATAAATCCAACTTTTTCC
>SYAD01000242.1 GCA_005789005.1 Planctomycetia bacterium
AGGGTTTTTCATTCTGCGAATCAGATCCATCGGCCACGCATTCGCCTGGACCATTCTCCGTGCCCGACATGGAAAGCGAAGGCTGCCGCATTGAGTTGAAGAAAAGTTCGCGCTCATTCACAAGCGTTGTTGGAGAGGCGCTCACCGAAGTCATGAAGCGTGATCCAAAAGTTGTCGCATGCACCGCGGCCATGCCGGACGGCACCGGAATCTCCAAAGTTGCCGCCGCGTTTCCAGAGCGCACGTGGGACACGGGCATTTGCGAAAGCCACGCCATGGACATGATGGCCGGTCTTGCAAAGACTGGTTGGAAACCTTTCTTCGCCGTGTACAGCACATTTATGCAACGCGCTTTCGATCAGGCTTTCCAAGAAGTCGCCCTGCAAGGACTCGCCGTTCGATTGTTGCTTGACCGCGCCGGCTTGGTTGGCAACGACGGCGCCGTGCATCACGGCTTCTGCGACATCTCATTGCTCGCTTCGCTTCCAAACGCCGTCTTGATGGCCGCCATGGATGAGCCAAGCCTCAAGGGCGCGCTTGAATTTATGCGCAAGCATGATGCGGGCTTGAGCGCGCTTCGCTATCCACGCGAGGCCGTCAGCGACTTGTTCACCAAACAAGATTGTCCCGAATTTGTTTTGGGTAAGGCGCGCGCGCTGGTTGAGCACGCTTCGCCAGATGTCGCGATCATGGCCTACGGCGTCATGGCCATTGAAGGCGCTGTGGCGCTTCAATCACTTGACAGCGAATATCGCGTCAACTTGTACGACGCGCGCTTCGCCAAGCCAGTTGACATTGAACTCATTGAATCGCTGCTGAGCAAAAATATTCCCGTGGTCACCGTTGAAGATCATTCCGTGCGCGGCGGCTTTGGAAGTTGCGTGCTTGAAGCCTGCAACGAACGCGGCCTAGACACGCGTCTCATCACGCGCATGGGTTTGCCCGATCATTGGATTTATCAAGGCGAACGACGCGAGCAACTCGTGGAGGCCGGCATTGACTCGACCAACATCGCCCGCACTATTCGCGCCGTGGTGGAAGCCGCTCCAAAGGCGCATCGCGCCGCGGCCAAAAGCACGGTTCGCGTTTCATAATTTTCGCGCGCGACTCCGCGATCAACTTTGTCTTTTTACCCCTCGTTTCAAAGCGTATTTCGCCTAGGATTGCTCAACCATGTTTGAATCACTCTCCGAAAAATTAGGTGGCGCGCTTCGTCGACTCTCCGGCCGCGGAAAAATCACCGAGGAAAATGTCCGCGAAGCCATGGCGGATGTCCGCACCGCTTTGCTTGAGGCCGATGTGCATGTTGAAGTGGTGCGCGACTTCTGCGACTCCGTTGTGCAAGAAGCAATTGGCAGCGACGTCACCAAAAGTCTCAACCCCGCGCAGGAAATTGTTGGCTTGGTGCACAAGAAACTTGTGAGTTTGATGGGACCGGTGGACCCAAACATCATGTCCGTCACTCCCGGACCAACCGTGGTTCTGCTGTGCGGTTTGCAAGGCGCCGGAAAGACAACAACCGCTGGCAAATTAGCCGCGCGCTTAAGCGAACAAGGCCGCAGCGTTCTGGTTGCGGCGTGCGATTTACAGCGCCCCGCCGCCGTTGAACAATTACGAATTGTCACCGAGCAAGTTGCCGCCGAGGGCAAAGGTGGCGCGCGCGTGGCATTCTTTGGCGAGCCCGACAAGTGCGCGGAATATGGCAAGGCTGTTGGTGTTTCAGTTGGCGTTGCGCAACGCGCGTACCGCGCCGCGCGCGAGGGACGCTTCGACACGCTGATTGTGGACACCGCTGGCCGCCTGCATGTGGACGAGGCGCTCATGCGCGAATTGCAAGGTGTTCGCCGCGCCACCGAGGCGCATCAAACTTTGTTGGTTGTGGATTCCATGGCTGGTCAAGACGCGTTGATCGCGGCGAAATCCTTCCATGAGCAATTGCATGTCGACGGAATCATTCTCAGTAAATTCGACTCCGACAGCCGCGGAGGCGCCGCGCTGAGCGTGAAGTATGTCACTGGCGCGCCCATTCTTTTCGTGGGCGTTGGCGAGCGCTTTGACGCGCTTGAGCCATTCCATCCGGAGCGCATCGCCGGCCGCATGCTTGGCATGGGCGACGTGGTCAGCCTGGTTGAGAAGGCGCAAAAAGAAGTCGACCAAGATGAAGCTGAACGCATGGCTGAGCGCATGGCCAAGGGCCAATTCACCATGGACGATTTTCTTTCGCAGTTGAAATCACTGCGGCGCATGGGGCCCATGAAACAAATTTTGGGCATGCTTCCAGGCGTCGGATCCATGATGAAAGACGTCAACGTTGACGACAAGCAACTCGATCGTATCGAGGGAATCGCGCGCAGCATGACCGCCGCGGAACGTAAAGATGTTCGCTGCGTTGACCAGCAAAAAAGCCGCGCGCGACGCATCGCGGCTGGCAGTGGCTCCACGATCGCGGAAGTGGGAAAACTTGTGAAGCAATTCGAAGTCATGCAAAAAATGACAACGCAACTCGCCGGCCTTGGCGCCATGGGAAAAATGAAAGCCATGAAGGACATGGCGAGCGGCGGCCCTGGCGGCATGCCAAATCTTGGCGCGTTGATGGGACGCAAGTCCACCCACACCGAAAGCATCAAGAGCAAGTTCAAGTCGCGCAAAAAGCGCTGAAAAACCGCTAATTCAGCGGCAATAAATCATCCGCCTCGCCACTGCTCCACGCTTTCACGCGCGGCATGATCACTTCGCGCCCGTAAATTTTCAAACATGCCGCAACAGGAATGCTGAGCAACATTCCGTACACGCCCGCCAACGCGGCGCCAGCCAACACCGCCACGAAAATACTCACAGGTCCCAAGTCGGTGGCGCGCCCGGCGATCACTGGAATCAAAACGTAGCCCTCCAATAATTGCACGATTGCATACACCAACGACGGCCCGACCACGATCCACATCCAACTCATGCGCGCCTCCTCGGGCAACACAAGTTGGTCAACAATCAACAGGCCAATTGCGATCGGCAAACCCACCGCGCTTAAGTAGGGCACCACGCTAAAAAGCCCGATCACAAGTCCCAACGTGATCGCGTATGGCACGCCGCACACTTTCCAACCAATCGCGAACAGAATCGCCATGATCACACTGATCACAATTCGTCCGCGCACAAATCCGCTCACCGCGTGATCCATTTCGGCGATCAACTTCACGGTTCCCTCGCGGTGCTTCTCTGGAATGAAGGCGCGCAACTTGGCGATGGCGGATGGAAAGCTGACAGAGAAAAACCAAAAGTAAAATGGAATCAACGCCGTCAAGAATCCAATGGTGAGAAATTCAAGCGCCGTGGCGAGCACGCCTTGCACGCTTGAGCCAAACATATTGGTCCATGAAAATCCCGCCCCAACCTGCGCTCCACTCTGCGCCCCACCCTGCGTGCCCAAATACCCGCGCTTGTTCAAGGCCTCCTCCACCGCAATATCAATGGCCGCTTGGTTCACTAATTTTTTTGATGGTTGGTCCAAACCCGCAGCGTCCTTCGCGCTGGCGTCCGATTCCGATTTGTGCTGTGCGGCATCCGCGTTCGTCTTCGATGTTGCGGCATCCAAAACCGCGTCGCGATTGCTTGGCTTCGCCGTCGCATCGATCGCATCCACAGGAAATGAACTCGACGCAATACCACTGCCAGAACCAACATTCTCGCTGAACCACGAGCGGATTTTTTGCACTTGATCTTGATACGGTTCCGGCACCACCGCTTGCGCGCGGTCAATCACCGAGTTGAAGCGACCGCTTCGAAATGATTCCACAAATGAAACGCTTTGACCAATCACAATGGGCACCGCGATCACCAAAGAAACAAGCAATCCCAATCCCACTGTTCCCATGATGGTTCCAACCGCCGCGGGACGCGACATGCGCAAACGTTGGCACAAACTTTCCACCAAAGGCTCCACCAAGTACGCCAATCCAAATGCAATCAACAACGGAACCGTGACCGATCGCATGGCATAGCCCGCGTAGAAAATCACCACGAACAAAGCGATCACAAGCGCGTCACGCACACCTTGAATTTGCCACAAGTGCAATTTAGACAGACGTGTTGAGTCTTGTTCATCGGGCATGCGGCGAATGCTAAGCGATTCCACCCACAGGGGTGATGGCTCCCATTTCTGAAATGGAATCGTGGCTCGTCAGTTCTCTGGCTTCAGCGATGTTGCATCGCGTTGACCAAGCGATCGCGTCCAAATGCCTCGTCAAAATCAAACACGCCGCGAAAGTCATCAAAGGAATCTTGCGGCGTCTTGCTCAACAATCCGGCGTCAATCATCGCAAACACAATGCGTCCAAAATCATCGGTGCGTTGCACGTGCCAGCTTCGCAACACCACGGGCGCCAACAATCCATATCGCTCAATGGCAAATTCCCTCAAACCCATGCACAATTGTTGCCCTGAAACATGTCGATCCGCCTCGGAGGAATCCAAACCTTGGGATATCTCCACGGTGCGCGACAAGCCCTCGCGCACAAATCGGTAGGCCGTCAATGGATAGGGACCAACTTTCGCGGCAAGCTGCTTCAAATCAACATCCATATTTGAATGCTGACTTGGTTGCTGGTTTGGTTGTTGGGTTTGCTCTGACGACACGGTTCTCTTTATGTATCGGTTGAATGACTATTGAAACTTGGATGCAACGGCTGAATTGAAATTCCAATGGTCTTTGAAATCCAATGAATATTCACTAGCGTAGGTCAAATTTAGCCGCGGTCAAATAGAATCGAGATTTTATCACAAACAACAACCCAATCAATTTCTCTTTGCCGTGACAAATACAGATAAGAGCGCCGCGCGTGAATTACCGTGGTTTCAACACGTCGCGTTTCACCCACTTGCGCTACACTTGTCGCCTTAAGCGATCGCTAGAAATCGCATTCGACCCATTTACTGGAGAACCTTCGATGGCCTGGAAGCGAATCACGTTCATTGCCCTTATTCCTGTCTTGTTTGCTGCGTGCGTACCTCAGCAGAAGTATGACGATCTGTTGACCGCGTACCGTGGTCAAGAACAAACATTGTTGGCCACGCAAAGCGATTTGCAAACCGCGCGCACAAATGAAGAGCGACTTCGCGCGCAGATGGCAGCAGCGGCCGCCGACCTTGAGGCTCTCGCCGGAATGCGCAACGGCGCCAAGGGCGACATAGACAAACTGCTCGCCGATTACGAACGCTTGCTCAAGCAAGTTGGCGAAATGGGCGTTGGTCCACTTCCTGCTGAACTCAACCGCGCGCTCGCGGATTTGGCCGCGCAATATCCAGACGTGTTGACCTTCGACGCGCGCACTGGAATGTTGCGCTTCTCAAGCGACTTCACATTTGATTCTGGTTCCGTGGCAATCAAGCCAGCGGCAAAAACTTTGGTTGACAAACTCGCTGGCATTCTCAATCAACCAGTTGCGCAACAATTCGAAGTGAAAGTTGTTGGTCACACCGACAACGTTCCAATTCGACGCGTCGCCGCTCAGCATCCAACCAACATGTATCTGTCGGCGCATCGCGCCATCAGCGTGCGTGACGCGCTTGTGTCCGATGGCGTAGCCGCCAATCGAATGCAAGTTGCCGGTTACGGTGAATATCGACCAGTGGTTGCCAACGGCGCAAATGGAGCCGCCGCAAACCGCCGCGTTGAAATTTTCCTAAGCCCGCTCACCATTCCAATTTTGCCCTCTGGCGCGCCAAGCGAGGACGGTTCCACTGCCGTTCCCATGAAAGCCGATCCTGTTCGATCCAAGAGCAACAACGACGAACCCACCAAGTAAATTAGCTGGGTAAATTGCTTGGGCAAATTGGCTGAGTGGTCATTACCGCGGTCTCAACATGATTTCAAAGCGGCGATCCAAATTAATGGGTCGCCGCTTCTGTTATAGGGCGCTCTAAATACTCTCATTCGCGCTTGCAAATCCACCAAAATCAAAAGTGCCCCGTTCAGATTGCGTTGCCAATTCAAAAGGTTTTCATGAATTGCCAATTTTCTTCTTGGATTTGAAGGAAAGCGCAGTATGTTAAGTGTGTAGTTCACCGCCGGCTTCATCGCCCCGAGAAGGATTCTCAGGCACCGGACGGTGTATTGCATTTACTAGGGCCCCAAAATTATGCGAACCAACCTCATCGCTGGACTCCTGTTAGCAACATCTTCCGCGACATTTGCGCAATCTACTGTCTCGCTGAATGAGATCCGCGTGCAACAAAGCGGCGTCGATTCACAAATCTATGTGGAAATTGCCGGCGCGGCTGGAACGGACATGTCCGCCTACACACTGCTTGTCATTGGCAACGTTGATTTTGCAACCGCCCCAATGCAGAACGGCTCCATCGAAACACTAATCCCTCTCACCGGAACAATTGGCGCCAGCGGCTTCTATGTGGTTGGCGATTACGGCTTCACTCTAACCACACCAGACATGTACACATTCATGGATTTGTACTCGGACAACAACAAGACATACATGTTGGTGAAAGATTTCTCCGGCTTCATCGATGACGACATCGACGATAATGATGACGGAACAATGAACGAGGTGTTACCGTGGTCCTCAATCGATTCTTCCGTGGCTCTGATCGCATACAGCCCTGCGGACGGCCAATTCAATGATTTTGTTTACAGCGCCCAAAGTGTGGGTCCAGACGGCGGCGCATTTCCAAGCATGGTGTACAAGTGCTCGGATTCTGGCGCATGGCGACTTGGTTTCGCTGAAGTCACCCCAACCAGCGACACGCCTGGCGCGACAAACCCAGCTTGCACCAGTGAAGCCGTAGTTCAGATCAATGAAATTCGTAATGCGCAACTTGGAAACAACTCCGACGAATATACTGAACTTGCTGGCGCGGCGGGAACATCTTTAGATGGCCTCACCTACCTTGTAATCGGAGACGGTTCTGGAACATCAAAGAGCGGAGTTGTGGAAATGGCTCTTTCCCTCACTGGCAAAACTATTCCAAGCAACGGACTCTTTCTCATTACTGGAGCGAGTAGTACATTCAACTCGGCTGCTGACGGAGTCTCTTTTGGAAAAACAGGTGACTTGGTTGTGCCCGCAGGCACTGGGTTTAATTTCGAAAACAGCGACCACACAACCCACTTGCTTGTTCGCGGGTACACAGGCGCCGCGTTTACCACTCAAAGCAATGGCCCAGATCTTGACACTGGCGTGGATGATGGTGTTTTAGATGTGACGCCTTGGACCAAAGTGTTGGACAGCGTTGGCCTAGTTAAAGTTGCGGCAACAGGTCCAAAGCTTGATGGAACAACCGGCGAATGGACTTACCAAGTTACCAATGCTGATGGCGGTCTAACCCCAATGGTTGGCCCTGATGGAATCAACTTGCCTGCGCACATCTATCGTTGTTCGCCACAAGGGTCTTGGAAAATTGGCTACTACGACCCAACAACCGCGGGCAGCAACAACAAAGATACGCCTAAGGCTGTGAATCCTGAATGCTCCACCTGTGGTGAAGTTGGCAGTGGCAGTTGCTTTGTCGTCCACGGCGGTCCTGGTTGCGACAGCGCTTCTTGCTGCGCCACTGTCTGCTCCGTGGTGCCTGCATGCTGCTTGACTGCATGGGACAGCCTTTGCACCGATGCATCTACCACATACTGCCTACAAGGCGGAAGCCCACCTGCGATTGCGCTTAGTGAAATGCGCACAAGCGATGAAGCGACTCGATTTGAAACGACTCAGGTCAATCAATACTTGGAAATCACGGGAACTCCAAACGCTCCTTTGAATGGTGTTTCACTGGTCTTCATTCAAGAGGCTTTTTCGGATGCTCGCGGCCTTGTGTCTGCCGTTGTGAAACTCGACGGCTTGCAGCTTGATGAAGCGGGACAATTTCTGATCACCGAAACTGGCTTCAATATTCCAGGAGTCACTGGAAATCTGCAAACCACCGGAAGCCTGCCGTTTTACACGACCGGCACCAACACCATTGCTTTGTTCTGGAATTTCTACGGAGCACGCAATGACGATCTTGATTCTGACAACGACGGAGTGTTCAATACCACTCCGTACGGCTCCATAATTGACTCGATAAGTTTGACCGACGGAACCACCACGGGTTTTGCGTACTCCAGCACTGTTGTTGGTCCGCACAACACTGGCGGAAACGATCGTGTGCCTGAGCACGTCTATCGTTGTGACAGCGCTGGAACATGGACCATGGGAGCGAGTTCCGTAACCCCTGGCTATGACACTCCACGAGCCGTGAATGCTGATTGCTCCTTGCCACAAATTTTTGGTTGCGGCGATAGCGGAGCTGGTGATTGCTTCAGCGCACACAGCACCGCACATTGCTTCAACATGGCATGTTGCGATGCGGTATGCCAAATGGTGCCTGACTGCTGCGCCGTGGCATGGGATGCTCTCTGCGTTGATGCAGCGGGAACTCTTACCGCTTGCGGTGGTGGTTCACCAACCGCGTATATCAATGAGGTTCGATTCGATGAGTCAACAGCTGGTGGCGACGTCAATGAGTATGTTGAAATTAAGGCTCCTGCCGGAACAAGTCTTGACGGGCTCACCTTGATTGTCATCGGAGACGGCACCCTGAAATCTGGTGTGATTGAATGCATTGTTCCACTCACTGGCAATGTGGTTGGTGATTCTGGATATTTCTTGGTTACAGTCTTGGCCCCAACTCAAACTCCGGCACAAGACGGAATTGTGCTTGGTGTTGCTGGAGATCTGCAAGTTGCCACTTTGATTCTAGAAAATACTGACAATGTAACCGTGGCGTTGGTTCAAGATTTCACTGGAACGAGTCAAGCCGATGTGGACAGCGACGACAATGGAACTTTCAATGATGTTCTTCCTTGGTCGAGCATTGTTGACAAGGTTTCGATCGTTAAAACCTACTTGCCATCTCCTACAGGAAGCAATGAATGGTGGTACGGAGCCCGCGTTGGACCAAATGCCAGTGGACTTGCATGGCATATTTATCGCTGCAACTCGATCGGTTACTGGCAGACTGGCGCTCGTGAAATTATCGATCCGCTTCTAACAACTGACACCCCAGGCGCGCAGAATTTGGATTGCCCAGGTGGAGTTGTGAATCTGTGTCCAACGGATTTGAATAGTGACAGTGTCACCGACAGTTCAGACATGGGCAGTTTGCTTGGTTCATTCGGCGCTTGTGAACCAGGTACCCCAGGTGACTTCAATGATGATCTGGTCATTGACAGCTCTGATTTGGGAAGCATGCTTGGAAACTTCGGACCTTGTCCGACTGAGTGATGTGAAAATCGGCTTGACGAGCCGAATTATGTGAGCGCAAACAATCCCCTCGGTCTCACGACCGGGGGGATTTTCTTTGGCGCGTCAACGTATTGCGCGCGAGGCAATCCAAAATTATTGCTGTGGTGATCAATCCACTTCGAGTGCGCGTTTGCACATGGCAGCTATTCTTGCCGCGCAGTGACCGACAACACAATCACACAATTTGGCGCGGCCATTACGCGGGAGATTTGTGGATTTGGCCGCTTCAGTGACTTCGCTGCGGGCGTCGCGCTGCGTGTTGTTATGCATCCCGTCAAATGTTTTCGTTGGCGCTTGCTTGGGCCGCAACTTTACGCCGTGGGCGTGCTCAGCATTCCGGTTGTGGCGATCACTGGCGCGTTCATTGGAATGATCTTGGCGATGGAGGGCTTCAATCAATTCGCGGCGCTCGGTCAAGAAGATCGCCTTGGTGGCATCATCAATGTCAGCGTTGTGAAACAAATTGGTCCCGTGCTTGCGGCCGTCATGGTCGCGGGCAGAGTGGGTTGCGCGCTTGCGGCGGAGTTGGGAACCATGCGCGTGACGGAGCAGTTGGACGCGATGCGCGCCATGGGTGCCGACCCTATGCAGCAACTTGTTGTGCCGCGCGTGCTGGCCTGCACCATCATGACGCCAATCCTGACCATGTATTCCAACATGTTGGGAAGCTTGGGCGCCTGGCTTGTGACCGTGAAAGTGTTTGGCGTGAGCGGCACGGACTATTGGTACTGGACGGCGCAATTTGTTTCGTGGAGGGAACCCACGGGCGGTCTATTTAAGAGCTTGTTCTTTGGCGCGGCGATTGGAGTGGTGTCGTGCTACAAGGGATTCCATTGCCGCCCTGGAGCGGCTGGCGTGGGGCAAGCGGCAACCGCCAGCTTTGTGGCCAGTTTCATGGCCATCGTGATGTTGAACTTGGTGTTGGCGCAATTCCTCAACACATTTATTCGTTGGCTCTATCCCAACCTGCCAAGCGTGCTGGGTTAATTCCAGCCGCAAGAATGCGCCAATTGCGGGCGTTGAAATCGGCTGTCATAATTGGCGCAACACCGTACACTTTGATCCTCACTGCGGGAGTAGCTCAGTGGTAGAGCGGCAGCCTTCCAAGCTGCATGTCGCGAGTTCAAGTCTCGTCTCCCGCTTTCGCTTGCGTATTTGGTTACGCGTACTTGCGACCGTGCCCCATCAAGGTTTGATCAAGCGAGCCGCCAAATTATTTTGTTGTCGTCAAATCAAACTCGCCGTACAAGACGCGGTGTTCGCCAGGCAATCCACCTTTGGTGGGCTTGGGATTGCGCGTGTTCGCCGTGCCAGCCTCGCCAAGAATTTCAATCGCCGCGCACTTCAGAAGCGCGTTGGTGAAAATAAAATCAATTCGATCTGATCGGTCGCGCTTCATGGGGATCGTTGGCCATGTCGATCCCGGCGCGTCGACAATGTTGGAGTGCGAGGCGCGGAAGGCGTCGCGCAAACCGGCGCGCTCCAAATTTAGAACCGCTGGCCACATCACGCGCATGGGACAAAGCTCCACGCGCACCGCTTGATCACACCAATCGCCGCCACTGGGTTCGTTCACCATGCCCGCCGCGATCACGGGTAAACGTTGCGACTGCAACCCCACCGCCATGTTGGCGGCGCGCACGGCCACGGCCAAATGTTCCGAGTGCAAACCGCGCGTGGTGTTGGCGGCGGCAATGGCCGCCTCGGCCGAGTTCATAAATGGTTGCTCGTCATGGGCCACGCCGGAAAGTTGATACGGCTGATATGGGGAAAATGGAAATTCAATAGCAAACGCGATCACTTCGCGTCCGTCCGCTGCTTTCAAGCGCGCGCCCAAGCCTTTCCATAACTCACCATCCTTGGCCGGAGTTTGCGTCCATGTGGTCAACAATCCGGCGCCTGCAGCGGCCGCGGGCATTGGTATCCACGATTTGTGCGTGGCCGCGGCCAACGCCACCGCGGCGCATTCACCGCGTGCGATAAAGACAATATCCGCTGGAAATTCCTCAAGAATATTCTTGGCGCGCTCAACGCGCTGCTCGGTCGTCAACGCATTGCGCTGGCTGGCGCAACCAAGATCCAGCGTCAGTAATTTTATACGCGCCGGCGCGCTTGTCTGACTCAGTTGAGTTTGAGAAAGTCCGGATGCGAACGCAATCAATACCACGCAGACACACGCGCGAACGAATGAAAATAAAAATCTACTTGATGACTTGGGCAAACTCGCGGTCGAACTGGTCGAAAATCGCTTCATGCAAGCCGTCCATTATTTGGTTGCGGCGGACGCTGGCATCACGGTCAATGTCAACGTTAATGACTTGGCTGGCGCAACATCTTTTTCCCATGAACGCACCAGCACAAAGAGAACTTTCACAGTGCCTTGGCTTTTTCCGTGCAACACAAATATGGTTCGCACGCGACCTCCCACCACTCCGGTGTCCACAGGCGCGATTTCCGGCGGATTGTCAACCAGAATAGTTGGATCGTCCTTCAGTTGGCATTGCCACTCATATCCCGTGCCAGCGTTTGATTCCAACGCCACTTTAAATTCTTCACCCACGCTGATGGATTTGTCCAGTGAATTTTCCAA
This sequence comes from Planctomycetia bacterium, assembly GCA_005789005.1. Lineage (GTDB taxonomy): Bacteria > Planctomycetota > Phycisphaerae > Phycisphaerales > SM1A02 > SYAC01. The sequence continues at coordinate 11,881 of SYAD01000242.1, forward strand.
ATCCAAAACTGCGCCTTGATCAATTGATGAATTTGCCGCATCCAATTTCACCGACGACAGACGTCGAATGGCCATGATGGGTGATGGCCCCCCTCCACTACAGGCGCACAATGACCAGCCAATGCCCATGAGGGTCGCGATGGTCAATCCAAGTTTCAGCATGACTGCACGGCTTTTTCAATCGCCGAGAATTCCACTTGAACGCCTGGATCCTCACTAATCCAAGCGTATTTCACGATACCTTTTGCGTCGATCACAAACGCCGAGCGCTTGGCCACGCCCTTGAGTCCCATGAGATCCTCATGCAGCGCGCCGTAACTTCTTGAGACATCCTTGTTGAAATCACTCAACAATGGAAATGGAATTTTTTCCAGCTCACTAAACTTGGCAGTGACAAACGGGGAATCCACGCTCACGCCAAACACTTTGCATCCCGCCTGGCTCCACTTGCTCCACCCGTCTCGAAAATGGCACATTTCCGCGGTGCACACTGGACTGAATGACAAAGGAAAAAATAACAATACAACTGGTTCGTGCCCAATGACTGTGGCTAAATCCACCACTTGACCAGGTTTGGTTGGAAGCGCGAATGCGTGTGCCTTTGATCCAACTGAAATAAGCATGTGCTGAAACTCCAAATGGTGCGGAAGGTTCGCCGCAATGGCGAGCGTTGAAGTGACACGGTAGCAAGATGGCCACTCTTGCACCACCTATCCACAAAAAATACTCGCTGTATCAGCCAAAAGTGAACTTTACAGAAGCGAAACGGGCATTAACACAATCATCAAGAAAAAAGGCAGGAACTTTCAAATCGGCACTCTTGGCGCGGCATGATTTCACTTACCGCTCAAAGCGGAGAAATGGAGCCTTCGATGAACCGCCACATCGCATGCCTACTGAATAGTTCTGATTTGTCCAAGAAATTGCCTCGCTTTACTCTATTTCGCAACAAGAGTGCCTTGCGAGCAACCGCATCTGCGCGCCACATTGCGTTGCCGTTGCCTGAAAGCACGCGAGTGATTTGCGCCTTGGTTTGGTCATGCATGTTGGCTTGTTGCCTGATCAGTGCGCCAACGCTTGCCCAAAACAATCCATGTTGCGGATCGCATGCTGGAATGGGTTGCGTCAATCAAGAATGCAACGACACGGTGTGTTTGCTTGATCCGTTTTGCTGCTCTATTGCATGGGATGAACGCTGCGCCTTAGAGGCCGGCGTTCTGTGCCAAACGTGCCGCGCCACGGCCGAGTGCGAAGTGCCAATACCAGATCTAGACGAGATGACGATGTGTGACAATGATCTGCCTCAGGATTGTGAAAATCTTCAAGATGTGAGAGCGCTCATTCCAAATTTAAAATTGGGAGGTCAAGCTTGGTCCACCGACACAGATCGCGATGTGGATTGGTTTGAAATCTGGCTTGACTCACCGCAATTCATCAGCATTGAAATGTGGACCACGGGCTCCATTGGATTGGCGATTGTGGATGACCAGTGCCCGCCAACCACGTTCGCGGAGGGCGTGGATGGCTGCTCGTCAATCACGCGCGCGTGCGTGCCCGCAGGTATGACTCGGGTGGCGGTGCGATCAATATTGTTTGAAAATATTTCGTGCCAAGACGATCGTTCGCGCTACACCATTCAAGCCAGCGTTTCGCCTTGCACGCCCGAACGATTGATCAATGATCGCTGCGACATGGCTTCGCCGGTGTATGTTGGTGAAACACTTACGGACACAACTCACGCGACCAGTGAAAGCACATGGTTGCCAACAAGTTGCGATGATGGCGCAGGCCTAGCGTTCACCCACGATGCGTGGTTTAAATTCACGGCGCATGGCTCGGGCAGTTACCAAGTGAACACATGCTCGGCGCTCACATTTGATTCGCGCATCGCGGTCTACAGCGATTGCGGCGGCGACTTGATCGCATGCAGCGATGACGCTTGCGATGGCGAAGGCGCGATGACCGAGTTTGAAATGACCTGCGGATCGACGGCTCTCATTCGAGTGGGCGGATGGGGCGTGGGTGGACCAATAACTCTCTCTGTCAGCCCAATAGTTGCCAGTACCTGCAATTGTCCCGCGGATTTTGATGGCTCGGGAGTGGTCAACAGCGCAGATGTGGGCATTTGCTTGCTTCAATTTGGAGAAATTGGTGGTCCAATCGACCTGAATGGGGACGGGCAAGTCTCATCGGCCGATCTGGGAATTATTTTACTTTCGTTTGGACCCTGCCCTCTGTAAAGCATGTTTAAACTTATGTGGAACTTTGATTTGATGTGGTTCGGACTTATAGTGCCTTGATGCGTTCCAATCCACATATTGTTTATTGGTTGGATATTTTGGGAACTTTGGGTTTTCATGGCGCCACACATGTATCCGCACTCCAACCACGTGGAAAGTCTTAGTGTTCAATTCTAAATCGTGGTCTCCGTTGTTTGCGCTTTTCATCATGATGTGGTGTTGCATCGCTTCATCGCATGCGCAACAAACTGGTTGCGGCTTGGGCCCCTGCGGTGAAATCCACAGCGGACCGGGATGCGTGGACAGTGGATGTTGCTCAGAGGTGTGCAGCTTCTCACCTGTATGTTGCGAAACAAATTGGGATGAGAACTGTTTATTTTACGCCAATCAAACATGTCAAATTTGTGGCATTCCTGGATTGGGATCATGTTTTATTCCACATATCAAAGCCTCTTGTGCGGACTCAGAGTGCTGCGGATTGGTGTGTGCAATTGATTCATTCTGTTGTGAATCCAGTTGGGACACCAATTGCGCTTGGTCGGCGCAAGAAATATGCGTGCTTCCTCCGCCAATGAGTTGCGGGGATCCAAATGCGGGCGACTGCATGCAACCCCACGGAAATTCCAGTTGCGCCGACGCGGTCTGTTGCCAATCCGTGTGCGCTGGGTCGCCCAGTTGCTGCGAAGTGATGTGGGATGATCTTTGCGCCTTCGTGGCGGTGCAATTGTGCAACTCAAATTGCACTTTGACTTGTCCAGCAGGCGCGACCAATGAAAGTGAAATCTGCTCGCAAATAACAAATGACCCAAGCATCCGCCCCGATAGCGTCGGTCCCAATACGCCTCAATCCATCGCCGCGCAAGCCACAATTTGCGGAAAAATTTTCACCACCAACAGCGGTGCAAATGTTGTTGTTGATGTGGATGTCTACTCCATCGACCTGCGCAACGCGGACACCGACCAAGACGGATCAGTGAAAGTTTCCATCACGCTTGCCGCGGTGCGCCCGGTGTTCGCCGCGCTAGTGCCGGTGAACTCCACAGAAACTGCCCTGCCCGGCGCCCAAGTTTTGGTCAACGGCGCGGGTTGCTCCTCGGGCCGCGATTGGAATTGCGTGGCCCCGGCGCAATACTGGATTGTGATCGCGCCTGGAGCCAACGGAATTATTTCAAGCCAAACAATTGATTGCTCCAACGGCGGATACTGGATGAAAGTTGAAACCGCGGCCGCGTGCGCGTTACCTTGCGTGAACGCCACTGGCGGTTGCTTTGATGTGCATGGAACGCCCAGTTGCGTTGATCCATCTTGTTGCTCCTTGGTGTGCGCTTACATCGCGTCTTGTTGCGAAACCGCTTGGGACGCGGACTGCGCCATCTTGGCGGCGCAAGATTGCGGCGCACCCGCGCCCGTGAATGACTCATGCGCAAGTCCGCTGGATATTTCAACTGGCTCCACCAAAATCACTTTGTTGGGGTCCACCGCAGGATCGCCCGCTTTCACATGTGCGGCAAATTCCGCCGTGTCGGGCGGCGACGTTTGGTTGCGATGGACCACGCCGCAAGGAATATCCGGCGACTATCAAATTGATGTCTGTGGAGCGACCTTTGACACGCGCATGGATGTCTTCACGGGACCATGCTCAAGCCTGACTCTGAAACAGTGCTCCGACAACAGCGTGTTTTGCAGCCCCAATTATGCGAGTCGCGTCACGCTTGCCGCGAATTGCGCGACTCCATACTTGATCCGAATTGCATCGTTGACTGGGCAAACAGGTTTCGCCACGGTGAATGTCACTTTGATTTCAAGCGCGCAATCCTGTTGCGTTGAAGATCTGAATCAAAGTGGAATTGTGGACGCGGCTGACCTTGGCACACTGTTGGGACAGTATGGTCTTTGCCCAAATTGCTCGGCGGATTTCAACGCGTCCGGATTTGTGGACAGCTCGGATTTGGGGCAAATGCTGGCCAACTTTGGCACGTGCCCGTAATCGCAATTCTTGACTCAAGCTCCCCGCCACTGAGCGCGGGAAGTTTGTATACAAAAAAATTAACCGATCTACTAATCGCTGGGCGTATCCGCCGACAATAATCGACGCATAATTTTACCCGTGGCGTTGCGCGGCAGTTCTTTGCGCGCGCGAATTGCGCGTGGCACTTTGAACTGCGGCAAATGCTCGCGACAATGGGCGCGCAGAGTGGCTTCGTCAAATGTGAAGCCTTCGTTTATTTCCACAAACGCAAGCGCGGTTTCGCCACGACTTTCATCGGCGGCGCCAATCACGGCGCTCGCCTTCACGCTTGGATGGCGATTGAGCGCCTCCTCAATCTCGCGCGGAAAAACATTTTCCCCGGCGATGATCAACATTTCCTTGATGCGTCCAGTGATGTACAAGTGCCCATCGTTATCGAAACGCCCCATGTCGCCTGAGCGGAAAAAACCTTTGTCATCAAAGGCTTGCGCGGTGTCCTGCGGCAGATTCCAGTAGCCCTGCATTATGTTGGGGCCCCGCATGCGAATCTCGCCATCTTGATTGGCTGGAAGTCTGTTGCCCTGCGCGTCCACAATCCACTGCTCCACCCGCGGCAACGGACGACCAACGCTGCGGCTGCGATATTCAGCGGGCAAACACCAATTGGTCACGGGACTGGTTTCCGTCAAGCCGTAGCCCTCGGAAATTCGCACGCCAAACTTTTCAAAGAACTCGTTGCTCACGTTGGCTGGAAGCGGCTCGCCCCCACTTACGGCGTAACGCAGCATTCCCAAATGCTCCTTGCCACCAGTTTTCTGGGCGGCAAGAGCGTGGTACATGGATGGAATGGCCACGAAGACAGTGGCTTGATGTTGCTTGCCCAATTCAAGAATTTTTCGTGGCGCAAACTTGGCGGTGTAGACGGCCTTGGCGGCGATGGCCAGCGGCAACAACGTGAGAATGGTCAAGCCGAAGGAATGAAATTGCGGCAACACGCCAAGCAAAATATCTTTGCGGGTGAACGTGGCCCAGTTCAAGACTTGATCAATGTTGGCGGCAAGATTTCCGCAACTCAACATCACGCCCTTGGGCTTGCCGCTGGTTCCACTGGTGTACAACAACACTGCAAGTTCATTTTCCCCACGGCGCTTGGCGCGTCGCACCGGCGGAAGCCCTTTGAAAGACATGTCCTCCATCATGAGCGGTTTCATGGACGCGGTTGGACCACCAATAAATTCAAGCATGGGCTTCACCGTGACCACGCAATCAATGCCAGCGTCGCGGCAGACATATTCCAAGTCATTGCGCGACAATAAATAATTCAGCGGCACGGCGGTTTTCCCAAGCATCCATGTGGCCAACAACGCCACTGGAAACAGGCCGCTGGTGGGAAGCATGATTCCAACTCGCTCGCGTTGGGTGGTCCACTCAATGGCGCGCGCAACATGCCACGCGGCCACAAGCAATGTGAAGCCTTTCCACTGGCGTTGATCGTCTTGCACAAAAACATGGGTTGGATGGAGCAGGAGTTGGCGCTGAATATCAAGAAGCAGTTTCATTTCTGGCGATACAGTACGTCAAGAGAAACCGCTTCTCAAACTGACTCAACGCGCATGGCTTGTGTATGCGATTGCAAATGCGCTGAATATGGACTGGATTGAACTGGACTTGCTGAATCAAATTTGAACGGAACTTTTCCAAACCTAATTTGACTGCACTTGCTTGAAAGGAATTCAATTGGAGAACTCGCTATTTGCATTGACATCGTGCGCGCAACCATCGCGCCATAAAAATATCGCGCGCGGCCAAAATCAATCCCAGACTTCGGGCACAGAAATATCCAAGCCAAAAGTATCCAGCGCGAATCTGCTTTGCATTGTGGCTCGGTCGCTCATTTATTTCGTGGCCGTGTTGGCTGTTGCAAGCGCAACGGCGTGTCAAAGCGCGCAGTCTGACAGACTTGATGGCGCAATCTCCAACTATGAGGCGAAGAATTGGAAGCAATCACTCGAGCAATCAAGCGCGGTGCAGAATGATTCTTCTGGAACTGTGCGGGACCAAGCGGCATTTCTAGCGGGGCTGAGCGCGTATCAACTTGGAAATTATTCAGAGGCGCAGACGCGCTTTCAAATTTCCGAGCAAAGCATGGACGCGCAAACCGCTGGCGACAGCAAAGTAATGCTTGGCGATTTAATGGTGCACCAAAAGCGTTACGGTGACGCGGCGAATTATTACGACGCGGCCGCGGACAAACTTTCAGGCAACTCTTCTCGACGAGCCAGGGATTTGGCCGCGGCATCAAGGGATCCGTCGCGTGCGGCAAACGTGTTGTCCATGGCCGAGCCCTCCATGAGCTTGAATGGAAATAATCTGGCCACGCCAATTATTCCAGCGCCGACAAACAGCGCCACCATCGCGGCCAAAACCGACACGACCTCCAATGGATTTGAAAAAGATTCCAGCCCACCGCCAGCGGCCAAGTCCGCCGCGAAACCCGCCAAGCCCGCGAAGCCTGCCGGCGATAAACCCGCGGCGAAACCCGCCAAGCCCGCAAAGCCCGCAAAGCCTGCTGACGACAAACCCGCGGCAAAACCCGCCAAGCCCGCAAAGCCTGCTGACGATAAACCCCCCGCCAAAAAAGCAGACAAAAAGGCGGATTCCGACGCGTTCGTAATTCAAGCCGGAAGTTTTATTTTAGAAACCAGCGCCAGGAATCGCGCCAAAGAACTTACCAAGCCCGCATCCAGAAATGGGATTGAAGTTCCCAAGGTGGTGGCGTCAAAGACAAAGAGCGGACAAAGAGTGTGGATTGTGTATTTGGGCGAGTTCGCTTCGCGCGCCGAGGCGGAAAAGGCCATGAAAAAACTTGGCCGTAAAGATCTCGTAGTGGTGGAAAATCCAAATTGAATATGAATCCAATGATTTGTTTGAATTCATCCAACGCCTCTCAAGTTTGAACGAGCGCCCAAAGACAATTGCGAGCTCGCGAGTGCGCCACTCTTGAAAATCTTATTCGCCGCAGTCCCAAGCGAGTTACGGTTTGTTCATCATGAACGTCGCGGTGCGCTCAAAGTACGCCATCATGGGCGCGACAATGGGCTCGGGAATTGCCGCGTCAATCAATGCTCCGCGCATGCAATCCACCCAATCATTGCGCATAGTTAAATCAATTGGAAACGGCGCATGGCGCATGCGCAAGCGCGGATGCCCCTTGCGATCGCTGTAGGTTTGCGGGCCACCAAAATATTGAATGAGAAACTCCGCTTGATTGCGGATGGGTTCTTGCAAATCCTCGGGAAAAATCGGACGAAGACGCTCATGCTTATCCACGCGCGCGTAAAAAGCGCGTGCGATCTGCCAGAATTTTTCCGCTCCAAGTTGCACGTAAATACTTTGCTCCGCCGCGCGCTCGGCGGCGGGATCAACTGCTGCGATCGGCAGCGCGACATCGTTGGGCTTCTTGGGTTCTTGCATGGGCACAATCCTAGACGCGAAAAATTTCCTCTACGCCAAATATTTTTTAAGCGCCACAACCAGGCGTTCATACTGCGCAGGCTCATTATGAATGGCGGCGCTGAGACGCAAAAGCCACTGTTGATTCCAATCCAAGACGGGGATTTCAATGTGGTCAACATCCAGAAGTTGTTTTTGAAATGCCTCGGGCTTTTCAAACTTGCTCCGCAGCGCGTTGGGCAAGCGAACGCTGGCCATGCAACTCAGCATGGAGCCGTCGAGCGGCGAAATCGGCTCAAAAGATAACTCCGCGCACAACAATTGATGCGCCCACGCGGCCAATTGATGGTTGTGGCGCAACACTCGATCCGCGCCAAGCTCCTCAAACCAAGCCAACGCGGCGGAAATGGAATTCCACGCGCTGAGATCGCGCGTTCCCTGCCAATCAAATTCCGCAGCAAAACCATTGGCAAATTCATGGCTGATCACGCAGGGATGAATGTCTTTCTGAAATTGTGGCGCGACCCACACGAACGCGCTGCCACGCGGAGCCATGGTCCACTTGTGCAAATTGGCGGAGTAGAAATCCGCGCCGAGCGCATCAAGCGATAGATCCAGCGCGCCTGGCGCGTGCGCGCCATCAACTAAAACTTGCGCGCGCGTTCCTTTCACGGCGTCTATGATTTTGCGCACATCAAAGAGCAACGCGGTTGGACTTGTAATGTGATCAATCACGATCAAGCGCGTGCGCGGCGTGATTGCGTTCAAGATGCAATTCATGGCGTGATCTTGATCGCGCACCGGCAACGAGATTGGAACTTCAACCACACGCGCGCCAGTTTCTTGCGCGCGAAATTTCATAGCTTGCCGAACCGCGTTATAGACATGGTCGCACGTGAGCAATTCATCACCCACTTCAAACCGCAGCGAGCGCAACACTGCGTTCACCCCCTCGGTCGCATTGGTGACAAATCCAAGATCATCCGGCTGGCAACCCACAAAGCGCGCCAAAGGTTTTTTCACCGCCGCCAATGATTCAATATTGCGCCGACCAATCCACTCGATTGGATTGGATTCAATCCTCAAGCGCCACGCCTATTGAGCTTGCCGAACAACCAGCGGAAGAGACCCAAATGACCCATGGTTTAGGAAGGTTAATGTGGGGTCCAAGGCAAATTGAGCTCGAATTTCAGGTCCAAATGGCTGCGGAGGCTGAATGGAAATGGACATTTTGTAACTTTAACAGACTTTTTGAGAGAAATTAGGCCTTTTTTATCCGATCGTGTTTTGTTTGGCTAACATGTGCCTAACAAATGTACAGAACAAATACCGAACCTGCCGATGCATCTCCAACTGTTCCGTTCAACACATTGGAGTACCAAAATGAATCACTCGCACGCAACAACAATTTCAGTCGCTCGCCTTGCTGCATTTGGCGGCCTCGCACGCTTGTTTCAAGGCGTCGAATCCATCAACAGAGCACTTGCCCAGGCCAACAAATCAACGCGCCAAACACCTTCACAAGCGCAATCAACTGTGGAGCAAGAACCACTGTTGCGGTTTGGTCCCGGCGGCTCATTCGTAACCAATTACCACTCCTTTCGCGGCGGACTTATGGCGGTTGCCGGTCAGCCACCACAAGGACATCGATCGCTGGTTCGCGAAGTTTCAGATTGGATGGAACGCATGATTGGAATCCGTCGATGGCGCTGGCTGGAACACGGCGCGCCAACATCCGCGCCAATCAATCACTCGGTGCAAGAACCAGTAGAGCAAATCACTCCGACAAAAATCATCGCGCCCCATTTCACTGCGACCAATTCAACTTCTGCCAATTTCAATTCGCCCAATTTCACATCGTCTGGCAACGCTGGTCCATCGCCTTGGAGGCATGGTCGCTGGTCTGCCCAACTCTCCATTTCAAACACACTCGCAAGGACTTTGCAACATGTCAATGAGCCTCACCCCGCAACAAATTCGCATATTCCGCTTTGTACGCGACTACCGCAACAGCAAGGGCTATTCCCCGACGATGCAGGAGATCGCAAACGAGCTCGGAGTGAGCAAGGTCACCGTGTTCGAACACGTCGAGGCTCTGATCCAAAGGGGCGCGCTGATACGCACGCCCAACAAGGCTCGCTCTTTGGAGATTGCGACTGACGCGGAACTTCCCGACGAGCGCGCCAACGAGCATGAGTTGCCGTTAATTGGCCGTATTGCCGCGGGGCACCCCGTTGAGAAGTACGAGCAATCGGAAACGCTTCGATTGGACACTATTTTTGGCACGCGTCTGGGACAACGGGGCAATTTATTCGCATTACAAGTGGACGGAATGAGCATGCGCGACGAGGGAATTTTGGACGGCGACTATGTGATTGTCGAGCAACGCAATGTGGCGCGCAACGGCGAGCGCGTGGTGGCGCTTTTGCCTGGCGGCGAAACAACTTTGAAAACTTTTTTCAAGGAACGCGATGGAACATTCCGCTTGCAGCCGGCCAACCCGGAGTTCGAGCCAATCATCGTGAAAGAGTGCGTGATTCAGGGGGTTGTTGTGGGCGTGCTTCGGCGCTATCAGCGCAACTAGACATCAAAGGGCCGCGACTAGTTCTTGCGTGAGTTTTTCAGCGCGGCCAACGGCTTGCTTGGCATCACCACTGCCCATGAGTTTCACAAGCGCGCTTCCCACAATGGCGGCGTCGGCATGGCGCACAACGGCGCGCACATGTTCCGGTGTTGAAATGCCAAAGCCAACCGCGAGCGGCAAGTTGGTTTGCGCCCGAACGCGTTTCACAAATTCCGCAACGTCGGGCGCGCCTGTTTGCTCGCCAGTAATTCCCGCCCTGGACAGCAAATACACAAAGCCGCGGCACAGCGCGATGATTTTTGTGATGCGCTCTGGAGGAGTCAGCGGCGAGATCAACATGGACATGGACATGCCGCGCTCTTTGGCGGCGGCGAATAAGGGCGCGGCGCAATCAAGATCCAAGTCTGGAATAATAATTCCATCAAAGCCAGCATCGGCAAGCGCGTGCACAAATTTTTCATTGCCCTGACGCTGCACAATGGAAACACTCACCATGGCCACAATTCCAATGGTAAGTTTGGAGCGAACTGCAGCCACCTCTTGCAAAATGGCGGCGGGCGTAGTTCCCTGGCGTAGGGCTTTGTCCATGGCCTGTGAAATTACAGGTCCATCCGCGATTGGATCGGAAAATGGAATGCCAATTTCAACAATGGAACTACCCGCTTTTTGCAGGCTTTCCAGGGTTGCGCCCAATGTGTGCGGAGACGGAAACCCAGCCACAACAAAGGGCATGAGCGCCTTGCGTTGGCCTGCACGAAGATCTGCGAAAATGGTGTCGATACGATTCACACTTTGGATGCTACCTTCCCTGCACGGCCTAGTAGCTCAGTGGCCCAGAGCTCCTGACTCATAATCGGAAAGACCTCGGTTCGAATCCGAGCTAGGCTATTTTTGTGAGCGACACCACCCAAACCCATTTCACGCGCCCATGGATGAGGTGGTGGTTGCTTGCGGCGGGCGTGTACAACATTGTCTGGGGAAGCGTGGTGGTGATCGCGCCCGACTTGCCAATGTCACTCGCCAATATGCCTCCACTTGCGCAACCAGGCCGCGCGATTTGGCAATGTTTAGGAATGGTGTTGGCCGCGTATGGGCTTGGATATATCGCCGCGGCGCGGGCGCCACTTCGGCACTGGCCAATTGTGTTCGTGGGACTGTTTGGAAAAGTCATGGGTCCAATTGGTTTTGTCTGGACCGCCTGGCAAGGAACAATTGCCTGGAAGTTTGGCGCAAACATTCTCACCAACGATTTGATGTGGTGGATTCCATTTGGATTGATGCTGCTCGCGGCGCGGCGCGCCTGGCTTGCATCCGTGCGTTGAATAAGCGCAATGCCTGGCTTTGAATTCCCACGATCGCCGCAACATTCAAGCGCGCGCTGAAGAAAGTTTGGTCGGATATTCTTTGTCGCATGCCCATCCGAGCCACACGTTTGTTTTTTTGCACGGCGATAACTTTTTGCATCGCCACAATTTTTGGGCTGTGCACCGCATGCACCACTGTTTCAGGCACGGGCAGAAAACAATTCAATGTGTATTCAACCAGCCAGGAAAATGCGATGGGCGCGCAGGCGTATCAAGAGGAAATGAAGGACGCCAAGATCATCGGCAGCGGACCGGTGTACGAGCGCGTGCAAAAAATTGGCGCGCGAATTGCCGCAGCCGCCAAGCAGCGCCATCCAGAAATCGCCAACACCATGGTGTGGGAGTGGACCGTGATTGACGATCCCAAAATGGTCAATGCATGGATGCTTCCCGGGGGCTACGGCGCCGTGTACACAGGCCTTGTGAATTTTGTCCAGTCGGATGATGAACTTGCGGTTGTGATGGGTCACGAAGCCGCGCACGCCATCGCGCGCCATGGTGGTGAACGCATGACGCACGGCGCGGCCGCTCAACTTGGCGCCAATGCCGCTGGAGTGGCAACCAATAGTGAGGCCGTTGCGCAAGGCGCGGCTCTTGGTTTGCAAGCTGGTCTGCTTCTTCCGTATAGCCGCAAGCATGAGAGCGAGGCGGACGAACTTGGTTTGTATATCGCGGCGCAAGCAGGCTACGACCCACGTTCGGCAATCGCATTGTGGCGGCGCATGCAATCGCAAGGCGGCGCGAAGATAGAGTTTCTTTCAACGCATCCAAGCGAGGACACGCGCATTGAATTGTTGCAAAATCAAATGCCGCAGGCCTACGCCATTTACAAACGCACGCGCGTTGATGGAACCGCCACTGACGCTAAAGATTTTGCAAACACGAAGCCGCCGACAAGCAAATAAACCATGCGAACATGGATGCGCTTGAACTGCATGGCAATCATGTTTTTAGCACGATTCATGCGTTGATTTATGAAGGGCGCGCCGCGCGCATGCGCGCTCGCTTCAGCGACCACTTCAACCGCGCCGCATTTCCCACCACGCTGATATCACTACACGCCATTGCAGCGGCGGCGATTGCCGGACCATACGCGCCCAACAATGCGAAGGCCGCCAGTGGAATGGCGACCACGTTGTAGACGAACGCTAGAAATAAATTTTGCCGCATGCAGCGCAGCGTGGCTTTGGAAATATCAATCAACGCCGGAAGCGACGACAACGTGCCGCCCACCAACACAATCGACGCGCTCTCGCTAGCGATGCTTGTTCCGCCGCCCATCGCCACGCCTAATCCAGCCGCCGCGAGTGCCGCTGAATCATTCACTCCGTCCCCCACCATCATGGCGCTTTCGCCGTGGCGTCGAATCACTTCCAGTTTGCTTTCTGGAGTGGCATCCGCGGTGATCATGTCTTGATCAATGCCAGATTCTTGCGCAATGCGTAGCGCCTCGGCGTGACGATCGCCTGTGATCAAACCCATCTTCATGCCACCGCCTCGCAGCGCCTCAATCACCTTGGGCGCCTCTGCGCGCAACGAATCGGCCAATGTGAAGCGAGCCACCACGACGTTATCGATAAGCAACACGCACGAGGCACTCGCGTCGCGTCGCATCTCAACGCTTTGGCCATTCACTTGCGCGCGCACACCAAGACCTGGCGTTGATTCAAAGCGGCTCGCCGCTGGAACCGCAACATTTTCTAGCGCCGCGCGGCGCGTAATAGCGCGCGCGATTGGGTGCTCGCTTGAACTTTCCACCGCCGCGGCAAATGCGAGCGCTTGCTGCAAAGAAATTGCGTGGCGCGATGCTTGGCTCGTTTGATTGTCGGCATGCGGATCGATTGACGCCTGGCTTTGCGCCAGATTTGTAGAAGCATTTGCAGAAGCATTCGCCAACAACTCAATGTTGGTCACCACAGGCTCGCCCTTGGTCAGCGTTCCAGTCTTATCAAAAAGAATTGTGGCAATACGGCCCGCTCTTTCAAGCGCGGCGGCGTCCTTGATCAAGATGCCGCGCAAACTTGCCTCACCAGTTCCCACCATGACCGCCATGGGTCCCGCCAATCCCAGCGCGCACGGGCACGAAATGATCAACACGGCGGTGGCCGCCGCAATTCCAGTTGGCCATGAACCCGCCATGCCCCACCCGATGGCCGTGACAGCCGCGATCACAAGCACCATCGGAACAAACACCGACGCCACGCGATCGGCCATGCGCTGAATGGGCGGACGACTTGTCTGCGCGTGTTGCACAAGACGCGCGATGCGACTGAGCGAAGTTTCGCGCCCCGTTGTCGCGGCGCGCACATGCAACATTCCACTGAAGCACATTGTTCCCGCGCTCACGCGCTCTCCAAATGTTCTTCGCACCGGAAGTGGCTCGCCCGTCATCACCGACTCGTCTAAATCCGCCTCGCCAACTTCGATCACGCCATCAATGGGAACGCGTCCACCTGGCCTGACCATGATCAAATCCGCGGCGCGAATGTCCTGTGATTGAATGAACTCGCTCGCACCCTCCGCGTTGATTCGCTCGGCTTTTTCCGGCTGCAATTCCAGCAACTCGCGCACCGCCGCGCCCGCGCTCTTGGTGGCTTTGGCTTCAAACCAATGCCCCAGCGAAATAATCGCAAGCAACGCCGCGGCCTCGCTAAACCAAGTGGACTGTCCCTGCAATTGCCCCGTGAGGTGCGCGATGAAGATCACAAGGCTGGCCACATACGCCGTGGTGGCGCCCAACGAAATCAACACATCCATGTTGGTGCGCCACACTCGAAGCACGCTCCACGCGCTGCGCCAAAATCCGCTGCCAACCAACACCATCGACAACGTGCTGCCAACCAGCAACGTAATATCAACCGCGCTGTTGTGAATGTGTTGCGACATTGTGATCCAGTGAAGCGACTCCATTGGCAGCCACAACGCGAAACCAATCTGACTTCTGCGACGCCATAAAAATTCCGCGCGCGCCTGCGCTTGTTCGGCCTGCGCCTGCATGAGCACTGGATCAACAATCTCATCCATGCGCTGCGCTTGATAGCCACTGCCAACAACCACATCGACTAGTTTTTCATCCGTGACAAACGAATCGGTTTCCACCGTAGCCATTCCAGAAAGGTGATCCACGATGGCATTGCGCACGCCCGCTAACGATTGCAATTCTTGGGTGATCGCCGCGCTGCAACCCGCGCAATGCATTCCATCAATGCGCAGAACATGCGTGTGTGCCGCGGATTTATTGACGATTTCCTGTGTCATATACGAGTCAAGCCTAGGGTCATTGTGGAGTGGATCATGTAGGTCTGCATGGTCAAATCATAGAACTTATTGGATATTTCACTTGCCTATACAGCCATTCGCTCTCATAATGAATTACCGTGTTCGCCAAGCGCTCAACAGTTCACATTCGACCCGCCGCAATTGTGGCCGTGATGTTCCTAAGCGCGATGGCCGTGACCGTGCTCGCTGGCTCAGGTATGGGAACAGTGCACGCAAATTGCTCCATGTGTTCCTACGCAGGCTTTGAACAAACGCCCGCCAACTCCAAATGCGCGTTAGCGCCACAGGGCGTACTGGTTGTACGGCTCGTCAGGGTTGAAGAGCACGCGCTGGCAGCCGCCAAGGAAGGCCACCAGCGCTCCAGCGAGCAGCACCGGGCGCACC
>SYAD01000026.1 GCA_005789005.1 Planctomycetia bacterium
ACTGGAATGTTCATCAACTCTGCGAGTTCGCGCAAAGCAGCGGCTGCACGCGCTTTCAATACGCCACCACCAACATAAAGAATCGGTTGTTTCGATTCAAGAATCAACTTCGCCGCTTCTACCAGTCGCCGCTTTCAAAAGCTGCTTCACTTTTTGCACCTGCGGCGAGAAGCGACGGTTGAAGCCGACCATTAGAAGGGCTTTGCTAGCAGTAGCGGCGGTGTAAATGTTCGCCAGCTCATCCAGCGTTAAACACAGAGGTTTTTCCACAAAAACATGCTTGCCGCCAGCGAGGGCTTTTAGTGTGAAGCCCGCGTGGCTGTCATGACGCGTGGTGATCACAACAGCGTTGGTGCCCGCGTCCGTGAAAAGTTTATCGGTGTCGGTGGTGGTTTCTTCAAATCCGTATTTACGACCCGCGTGAACGCCGCTTACTCCCGCGCTTGAAGCCACACTGCGAAGACGCGCGCCACTTCCCTTGAAAGCATTGATCAAGACAGCGGTGGCATAGTTGCCAGCGCCAATGAAACTTACTCCAACATTGTTGATCGCTGAACCCGCGCCCGTGGCGTTGGTGGTCTGCGTAAATTTCACGGTGCGCTGGGTTAGGTTTTCATTCTTCGCGCTTGCGCCTGGATACTCCAACAAAATCGCAAGAGATGGTTCGGAACCACCCACAACTTCATACGCCTTCTCCGCTTCCTCAATTTGATAGCGATGAGAAATCAAACTTGTCACATCAAGCCTGCCGTCGGACATCATGTCAAGCACCGCCTCAAGATTGCGCTGCTCGGTCCAGCGCACAAACCCCACGGGATAATCCTGGCCCTTCTCTTCGTACTTCGCGTCGTAACGACCGGGACCATATGAGCATGAAACTTGGAACGTAATTTCCTTCTTGAAGAAATCATCGCGCGACAATTCAAGTCCAGTCACGCCAACAAGCACAATGCGGCCGCGTTTGCGGCACATCAACGCCGCCTGATGCATGGGCTCATTGCTTTTGGTTGCGGCTGTAACAATGACCGCGTCCATGCCGCGCCCGCGCGAGAATGCATCAGCGGCGGCGATTGGATCTTGCCCTTGTGAAAGATCAACAATTTCAGCGCCAAATTGTTTGGCCATGGCCAATTTCTTGGAATCAAAATCAATTCCAAGCACGCGACATCCGTGCGCGCGCAACAACTGAACGGTGATCAGGCCGATCAAACCCATGCCAGTCACCACAACCGCTTCGCCCAAAGTTGGTTGAATCAAACGCACACCTTGTAATGCAATGGCGCCTATCACAGTGAACGCGGCGGCGTCATCGGAAACATTCGCGGGAACTTTTGCGCTTAGGTTCACGGGCACGCTCACAACTTCGGCATGCTTGCCGTTGGAAGCCACGCGATCACCAATGGCAAACCCGTTTACGCCAGCGCCAATTTCCGCCACTGTTCCAACATTGCAATAGCCCATTGCAAGTGGTTGATCAAGTTTGTTCATGACGGCGTTCAATGTTGGCGCCAGGCCATCGGTGCGAATTTTTTCAAAGACCTGCTTCACCTTGTCGGGTTGTTGGCGGGCCTTGTCCAGAAAATTGGCCTTGCCAAAGTCCACCATCATGCGCTCAGTGCCGGCGGAAATAAGCGTTCGCGAAGAATGAATAAGCAATGAACCTCGCCCAGCGCGCGGCACGGGAACTTCTGCGACTTCGGTATGACCATCTTTAAGATTTTGGAGAATTTGTTTCATGGAGTTGATTGGATTTGTCGGCGCATTTCTAGAAATCGTTGAATAACTTTCAAAGATACTGCGCTTGGCGAATCATGGTTTGGACATATGAAGACTTTATGAATGACTCGGCGAATCTTAATTTGCCTAGAAATTTCAAGCGCCACTATTATCAAGAAATCGCCTACACCAAATTTCAACACACATCAAAGACAACAATGTGTAGGCGGCATCGCTTCGGCCAGAATCGTTGTCTTGAATCAGTTTCTGAACCGCGACTGGGTCGAACAAACCGCGCTGATTTAAACTTTGAGTTGAAAGAAGATCGCCAAACAATTCCCGTAATTCAAATCGCATCCAACGACGAAGCGGCGCACTGAAGCCAGTCTTGGGCCGATAGATCACATCATGTGGCAAGTATGGCTCCATGGCTTTTTTTAATACCCACTTGCCTTCGCTGCCGCGTTGCTTGAATTTTGTCGGAATGCGCGCGGCAAACTCCACAAGATCCAAATCCAGAAAAGGCACGCGCGCCTCCAGTCCAACAGCCATTGACATTTTATCGGTGTAAGGAAGATTGTGATCGGCCAAGAAAAACCGTTGCTCCAAAGCCAGCATCCGCTCCAAGCCCGGTGTATTTTTTGGAAGCGGCGCAAGAAAATCAATCATGGGTTGAACCGCGGATTGCCCAACAAGTGAATCCCGAAATTGTTTGGAATACAAAGAGCGCAACCGACTTTCCTGTTGCCATACGAAATAATTTGCGATGCGCGCGTTTCCATCCAAAGCCGCTCCACGAAATAACTTTGCCAAACGCCGCGAAAGTGGCTTTCTTTGATCAAGCCCCGAAGTGATATTTTCCAAACCTTGCCGCGCAAATCCTGGCAGCCATGACCATAAACTCTCATATGACAAGGCGCGGTGTCGTCGATATCCGGTGAACAAATCATCGCCGCCAGCGCCCGACAAAAGAACTTTGATTCCCTGCTCGCGCGCGAGTTGTGAAATGTAAAAAACATTCAGCGTGGCTGGATCCGCAAGCGGCTCATCAAGCATGTACACCATGCGTTCGATATCCGATGCCATCCGCGATGAATCAATTTGCACCACATCAAGCGGAACACCGAGATGCTTTGCAACCAACTTGGCGTAAGGAAGATCTTCCGTTTCACCCGCCTCCGCGCCACCCTTGGATTCAATTGAGAAACACCGAATGTTTGAGGCCCGCTCACGCGCCATTGCAACAACCGCGCTTGAATCAAGTCCACCAGAAAGAAATGCCCCGACAGGAACATCCGCGAGTAGTTGCCGATGCACCGCCGTACGCAACGCGCTTTCCGTTCCAGCGATGGCGTCATGTTCAGATAAATTTTGCTCAACTCCGCGGAAGGCGGGAAGTTGATACCAAAACCACCTCTTAGCAATTGAGTTGTTCTTGATCACCATCGCCTCACCCGGCAAAAGTTTGCGCACCGCGCGAAGCGGCGTGCCTTCACCAGGACACCACAAAAAACTGAGGTAACGGTGAATCGAAATTGGATCCAATTCCCGCAAATCTGGGCGTAGTTGAAGAAGTGCCTTGATTTCGCTGGCAAATGAAAACCCTGTGGCATCGGCGCAAAAATAAAATGGTTTCACGCCCAAGGCGTCCCTGGCCACGAACAATTCTTGACTTCTACCGTCCCAAATGGCGAACGCGAATATTCCGTTGAGCTTTGGCAACATCGCCATGCCTTTGCTTAAATAAAGGGCAAGCAACACTTCAGTATCTGAATGACTTTTAAAGTTGTAGCCAGCGCTAGCAAGGGCGGCACGAAGTTCTGGAAAATTATAAATTTCTCCATTGAACACCAGCGCAACTTTTCCACTCTCATCAAGCATTGGCTGATGACCAAGTGGCGACAAATCTAAAATGGAAAGCCGAGTGTGTCCAAGCGTGAGCGGCGTGCCAACTGCGGTAAAAATTCCGGTGTCATCGGGTCCGCGATGCTTGATGAAATCCATTGCCGCACTCACACGCGCGGATGCGGCGCCCCATGCGCCAATAATGCCGCACATTCAGCGGACTCCTTCGATTGTTTTTTGCGCTCTTGCTGAAACGCTCGTTGAGATAGCGCAAAAGCAATCAAGCATTATGTTGCCCCCGATACCACTCAATCGTGCGCTTTAATCCATCTTCAAATCCAACTTGGGCGCGCCAGTCCAGCAACTTCGCGGCACGTTCTACATTTAAGCAGCGCCGCGGTTGCCCGTCTGGCTTTGAGGAATTCCAGAGAATTTCACCTGTAAATCCGCTTAATTTAGCGATAAGCGCGACCAAATTTTTGATGGTGATTTCCATGCCAGTACCCAAGTTGATCGGCTCGGGAGTGTCTAGCACTTCAGCGGCGCGAATCAAACCCTCGGCAGCGTCGTCCACATACAAAAACTCGCGGCTTGCAGAACCCGTGCCCCAACATTCAATGTGGTCAGCCTTTGTGTTCACGGCCTCAACGCATTTGCGAACTAGCGCTGGAATGACATGCGAAGTATCCAAATTAAAATTGTCGTCTGGTCCGTACAAATTCACGGGCAACACATACGTTGACTTCAAACCATATTGCCGTTGATACGCGTCCAACATCACCATTGCCGCCTTCTTGGCAATGCCGTACGGCGCATTGGTTTCTTCTGGATAGCCGTTCCAAAGCTCGCTTTCTTGAAACGGTACCGGTGTGAACTTTGGATACGCGCAAATTGTTC
The DNA here is from genome assembly GCA_005789005.1 of Planctomycetia bacterium. GTDB lineage: Bacteria > Planctomycetota > Phycisphaerae > Phycisphaerales > SM1A02 > SYAC01. Next base: position 4,459 of record SYAD01000026.1, read on the forward strand.
CAACCTGAACAAACTTGCCTAAGTTACGTTGGCGCGCGTGCTCAATCAAATGCAGAGCCATGGCCATGTTGGCATAGAAGTAACGCCCTGGATTCTTCATGTTGGCGCCAATGCCACCAACTTCTGCTGCTAAGTGAAACACAACGTCCGGCTTCATGGTGTCGTACATGCGAACCACGGCGGCCTCGGTGGTTAAATCAAAGTCTTTTTGCAAAGGAATTAAAATCTCCTCCGCCCCGCGCGCCTTTAATTTGCCCACAAGAACTCGTCCAAGAAATCCAACGCCACCCGTTACAACAATGCGTTTGCCGCGGAAAGGTTGTGCGGATGTGGAAGTCATTTCAATAAAGGTACCCAATGATTGGAAGGTTAAGGTGCGGTGGTGGCGTTACTCTATTCCTGCGCCCAAAGTGTTGGTCATTTGAAATTCAATGCTGGTCGCCAGTCACGAACAGAAGGAGCCACAAAGTTGAAGAAGGCAATCATCACTGGAATCACTGGTCAAGACGGAAGTTACTTGGCTGAACTCTTGCTTGGCAAAGGCTATGAAGTTCATGGAATTATTCGCAGAAGTTCTAGTTTCAATACGGAGCGCCTAGATCATATTTATCAAGATCCACATGAAAAGGGCGCGCGCCTTCGTCTGCACTACGGCGACCTGAATGATGCCAGTGGTTTAATGGATGTGCTGCGCAAGGTTC
>SYAD01000027.1 GCA_005789005.1 Planctomycetia bacterium
AGCGCGGCATTGAAACAAGCGCCGGCGGGACACGCCAGCATGCTGCGGGCCACGGAGCAAACAGGGGAGGAAGTGACGGTGAAACGATTTCGCAAATTGGAGCCATTGAATGTGCTCGGTCAAGTGAGTCCAATGATTGGTCTTTTAGGCACTGTGTACGGGGTAATTATGGCTTTTCAAGCCATCGCCCAAACTGGCGGCAACGCCGATCCCGTAACTTTGGCGGCTGGAATTGGAACCGCGTTGGTCGCAACTTTTTGGGGATTGATTATCGCTATTCCAGCCCTTGGCGCGTACGCGACCATGCGCAACACGGTCGACTCCGCCACATTGGAATCAGTGCGTCGAGTTGAAAAAACCATCAGTCGATTTGCTCCTAGTCATGCGCGTGCGAATGCGGACGGTCGATCGAGCGTGATGGCGGACGCCACCACATGAAGAGCATGCTCACGAGAGGTCCGGTGAAAATAGAGGCGGTCATCACGCCGCTCATCGACATCGCAATGTTGCTGGTGGTTTTCTTCGCGCTTGTGTCGCAAATTGGAATTACAGATTTTGTGAAACTGAATTTACCCAAGCCCTCACCCACGGCCGCTGTCGCTCCACACAACGAACCCCGGATTGTGATCAATGCCATGGCCAATGAGCAAGGCGAGGTCAGCGCCTGGAGATTTTTAAATGAAGACTATGCAGCGGATCCGGCTGGAATTCAATCCCTCTGCAACGCGGTCACCGCCTCCATTCGAGCCAATCCCGCGGCAGAGGTTCATTTGCGCGCCGACTCCAATGTGAAATACACCTATATTTCACCGGTTTTAGATCAAGTTGGCAAAGCCGCGACCAAGGCGATTCCGGGACATGTGGTGAAGCTCAGACTCGCTGTGCAGCCGGAGCATCACGGTGGCTGAAGCGGCCATTCTTGCGGCGGCGCTGGATCAATTGGCCCGTGGCACGGAGCCGATGGAAGCCCCCTTGCAGATACTGGATGACAAGTTGGCCGAGAAGCGTGCCGCGCGTCGAGGAAATCGCGGCATCAAGCTTAATGTGATTCCAATGATCGATGTCACATTTTTTCTACTGGTGTTTTTTGTGTGCGCGAATAAAACGTTGGATCGCGAGGAATTTTTACGCACGGAGTTAAGTCAACGCGGCGGCGCCGTTGTCAGTCCAAATTCCCTCGCGCTGGATGAGCCCCCGCTTCGAATTGAATTATTGCGAATTGGGCAACAGACAAAAATAAAAATTATTGCTCCGATGGCTCAGCCAGACACCTTTGAGCAGCTCACCGCCATCTTCAATTCAAAACGGTATTCAACCGAGAATCCATCGGGACTCTTTCCCGCCGATCAACCGATTGAACTCGCTCCCTCCCAGGATGTTCCATGGGATGACGCCGTGGCCGCATTCAACGGCTTAGTTCGCGCCGGCTATCAACAGATTCACTTCGCGGGGCCGCAATGAGAATCTGGAAATTGGTCTGTATAGGCTGTTTTATTGCTATAAAAACACATGGAGCGCCTCAAGCCGCCGACCCCACCGCTATGGATCCTCCAGCGCAAACAGCCAGCGATTCTTCCACGACGGCTCTTGAGAGCATCGCAAATCTGAAACAACGCGTGAAGATTGCTCCCACTGAAGCCACCCAACGCACGGCCGCCGATGAACTTCTCTCCATTCGGCGCGGACTTCTTTCCGCCAACAAAAATGATTCTCGCTGGCCAGTTTGGTTGACGGATCATGCGGAAGATTGTTTCACAATCGCGCTTCCCGCTGGCGGAGATGTGGACCGTGTAATTTTTGGTCTCGCTGGTCCTGACGCGAGGCGGCGAGTACGTGAACTTTCCCGCGAAATGTTGCTCGCGGCTGAAGAGGCGGACTCAGCCGCGGTGATTGTTATTGCCCGCAAAGGACGCGACCAACCCACCGCGCAATTGATCGCTCAGTTGGAGCAGGTGGAACGCGCGCGAAGAATTCCATTGCTTCGATCTCTCGCGGAAATTTTAAACACCGAGACCCACGAGTACGACGCACAAAAGCGCAGGGTTATGGGAGAAGCGGCCCTTGCCCGTCTTGATGCGTTGATCAGCGAACTGGATGATCGCACCGCGAGCATTGTGAGCAGATACGGAGGCTTGGCCGCGGCGCGCCTAGGCGACGAGCAACGCGCCAACCAATATCTCTCGCTTTCACGGCAAAAAGCTGGTCAAGATGAGGCTTTGCTCACTCTTGCGGATCTTGCCTCTTTGCGCGCCGCAGGTTTGCTTCGAGGACCAAGCCAAGCGGCCGACGCCGGAGTTGTTCTTGAAGGTTCAGGATCCATCATGCGGCAACTTGCGATCGCGGAATTGCTGTGCCGATTGCGCAAGCAAGCCTTGGGGGAATTAGGTGTTGATTTACAAATCACACAACGTGCTTGGACAGCGCCGCTGTCCGATATGCTGCGCCACAGTTCTACAAAAGATCTTTCAAGCACGCGCGACGCTGTGCTTTCCAAACTCGCATCAATTGAACGCGACGGCACACCTCTTCCAGAGCGCGATCCAATGTGCTTGATCGCTTCTGTGGATCAAGCAATTGATCGTGGCGAACCCATTCAAGAAAAAATCAACATGCTCGAGACGCTGACCAACGATCCCGCCGTGCTTGGCTCTATGCAAGCCGCGGCTTTGAGAACATTGACGCGCATGGATCTTGCCGCCGATCATTGGAGTGACGCCGCGGACCGCTCCATGAGACTGGCCAAGGAGCATGCGTCGGACGCGGCCAGTCCCGCCGCTATCGCCCTGGCAATTCGTGTGAGCCGTGAACTGGACAAGGGCGTTGATGGCCAAGATGTGATTGCACGAAATCGCTTGGAAAAGGCTGTGCAAATGGGGGCGAGCACATTTCCAGATCATCCAGATTTTGGCTTGTGGCAATTGGAGCGGCAGGTTCTTGCCACCGAGGCGCTGGCCGATCAACGAACGTGCGCGCTGGAAATTTCGCCGCCCACAGTCGCAATCATGCAAAGTTCTGTGGCGGTGAACGAGTTGCGCGATCGCTTGAACGCCGCGCAAGCTTGGATTGAATCTGAGAAAGGCAACGCCCAAGCCGCACTTGATTGCTTGGCGCGAAGCAACGGTGGATCTTTGGGTCCAACCGCGACGGCGCGGCGATTGTCCGCGAAAATTTCCGCCAACGCGGCGTTGGCAAAAGATATCTCCACGGATACGGAAGTCATCGCCGCGAATCAGAAAAATCCAGAACTGATCGCGGGTCTCACCGCGCGACGCCTGCGCGCGTTGATGCCGAGCGATCGATGGCCAGCAACCTTGCCTTCTCGCAATGCCAATCTTGCGGCATCGGCCACGTCGCTTCTTAAGACGCTCACCATGAGCAACTCGGCGGACGCCGTGGCCTGGCTTGACTTGGCTGATTTACTGCGGTTTTCCGCTGAATTTGAGCTGGCCCAGAGTGCCTACCAAAAGTCGCTGCAGTTGAAATCCAATTCCAAGGAAGCATTGCTGGGTAAAGCTGAATGCCTGTTTGCGCATGGCGATCCAACATCCCTTGGCGAGGCGATGTCAATTTACAAACAACTTTTAGCGGGCAAAGAATATGAAACCGATCCCGCGTTGCGCGATCCATCTTGGTGGCTGTGTCAATTGCGGCAGTTGGAAATTTTGCGCGCCGCCAATCGCTGGGACGAACGCGCCACAATGCGTTTGTCTCGCTTGAAAGCGATTGATGAATCGCTGAGCTCCCAAGCGTTCGCCGCGGCTTTCGCGAAAGCCGCCAACCCATGAATTAAATTTATTTGGACGGATTGGATGTGTTGGCCGTTGTCATGGCTAGCAATGTCGTGACCACTTCTTCAAGCGGCACAACGCGCTGCCCGCCGCCATCCAGGTCCTTGATCGCAACGGCGCCCTCGGCCATTTCCGCGCCCAGAATCAAAGCGGAGCGCGCGCGGCACTTGCCGGCATCGCTCAGCAATTTTCCCACGTTTTTGGTGGCTTTCCAAGAGTGCCGCGCATGCAAACCAGCGCGGCGAATTTGCATCACCAACTTGGGCAACGCCTTCTCGGCGGCGTCGCTTCCATCTGAAATTAAAAACACATCGGGCCGAGGCATAAGTTGCCCGCCATCCTTTGGCAACAATCCTTTGTCCGCCAACACAAGCCCAAGCACAACATCACCCATTCCAAAACCAATCGCAGGCATTTTTGGACCGCCAAATAATTCAACAAGTCCGTCATAGCGCCCGCCACCAGCGATGGCGCGCTCCTTGCCCGCGCATTCGTGCACTTCAAAGACGGTTCCGGTGTAGTACGCAAGTCCGCGCACAATCCCAAAATCCCATTGGCACCAATCGGACAAACCAAGTGAATTTAATTTCTCAGACAACTCAGCAAGCGGCGCCAGGACATCCGCGTCAACCCCAAGCGACGCGGCGACATCATTCATGCTTGCCAAAACTGGAAGTTTGGTTCCCGCGATGGCGGCGAATCTTTTCTGCGCCGCATCATCAAGTCCTAGCTTCACCGCGCGTGTTTGGAATTCTTCAAGCGACAATTTGTCGCGTCGATCAAGCAATTCAAAGGCTTCCCCAATGTGCTCGACCGCCACGCCCGCCGCGGTCAACACGGCCGCGGAAGCGCCGCGATGAGCCAAGCGAAAACGCACATCCGTGGGCTTTAAACCAAGCCGTTCAAGACCCAAAGCGGCGCACGCAATCACATCGCAATCGGCCGCGGCGCCTTCGCTTCCAAGCAAGTCCACATTCCACTGCACAAACTCGCGCAACCTTCCACGCTGTGGACGCTCCGCGCGAAAGTGCAAAGGAATAGCGAACCACTTTGTGGGCACGGACAATGTTCCAGCTCGCGCCGCGGCCATGCGCGCCAACGTTGGCGTAAACTCCGGGCGCAACGCATAGTCATCACTGCCACCAGCTCTGCGAAAAGAAAAAAGCTCACTGACAATTCCAGGACCGCTCTTGGCGGTGAATAACGACAAATGTTCAAAGGTGGGACCTTCGATCTCATCAAATCCACAATCCACGCTGGCCTTGCGCCAAATATTTTCCACATGGCGACGCAGCGCCATTTGATCTGGATAGAAGTCGCGCGTTCCCTTTGGACTTTGAAAGTCTGCCATAGTTTGAGATACTAGGGAATTCACAACAACAGTGAGTTGCCTTCTTTGCAACGCGCCCGCGCCAACACCTCAGCGCGCGGACTTCATTTTGGCTATTGATCGATGGCGTGTTTCAGGCAGGGTGAAGAGCGTCCAAAGGCTCACCAATAAACCCACCATTAAATAAGTCACTGGCCCCCATTGCCACTTCAATGACTCCAAGAACCATGTGGCAATCAGCGGCGAAGTGCCTGCAAACAGGGCGATTGCGAGTGAATACGCCACACTAAAAAGACTGCAGCGAATGACGGCGGGAGTGAGTTCCACAATCATGGCGCCTTGCAAGCCAAACAAAATGGAAATTGGAATTCCCACCAACGCCTGGCCGATCGCAAAATCGCTCTTGATTCCAGATTGACACAAGTGCATCGCAGGCACGGACACAATCAACAACATCACAACACTGATAATACTGATCAAGCGTCGACCAAATCGATCGCTCAACCAACCACCCGCCAGAATCAATGGAATTTGATACGCCATCGACATTGTGTTGAAACCTTGCACCCATGGCTGGCCTTTGGCAACGCCCTGCTGCAACAAATCCGGCGCCCACACAAAGAACAAATAGAACGCAATGTTGACGCCAGTGACGATTGAAATAATTTCAAATGCCTTGCGATAATTGCGCGTGATGTCGTTGAAGACCTTCCCCACACTCAAGTCCTCTTTCGCACTTTGATCCTGGGTCTCGGGCAAACTGGAGCGCAACCATACTGCGATGGCGCAAATAGGCAGACCAAGCAAGAATGGAATGCGCCAACCCCACGCACTGACCGCCTCGGCGCTCAGTTGCTCTTTTAAAATCCAATCCGTTGCCGAGCCCAACAAGAAGCCCGTCAAACACCCCACTGATGCCAAACTGCTCAGTGTGCCGCGCCAGCGAATTGGCGCTATTTCAGCGGAATACGTCATACTTCCGGTGTACTCGCCACCCACGCTCATGCCTTGACCCATTCGGCACAGCACCATCAATATGGGCGCGGCCAAACCAACTTGCGCGAATGTTGGAAGCAATCCCATGAACAAACTTGAAAGCCCCATCATGAGCACGCTGATGACAAGCATGGCGCGCCGACCAAGGCGATCACCTATGGGTCCAAGCACCATGGCGCCCACTGGCCGCATGAGATAGCCCACCGCGAACACCGCGAATGCGGAAAGTGTTTGCGCAGTCTGGCTTTCGTTGGGAAAGAAAAGCGGTCCAAGCGTGGTAGCTAAATATCCGTAGACCGCAAAGTCATACCACTCCATCACATTGCCAATGGTGGCCGCAAGCATGACGCGAGCGATACCTTCTTTGGAGTGTTGAGTCTGTTGCATACAATAATCGCACGTGCGCGGATCATTCAAGCCGTCTTGAATTCCTTGGGCGTGTCGCCTTCGCGCATGGATCTTAAAAATATCACCGCGGGTAAACCAGCGAGCGTCCACGTGACCGCGCTATCCATGATCATGGCCAGCGTCCAATCCGTGGGCACATACTGAAAGTTCCACGCCACCAAATGCACGCCCATGTTCATAAAGACAACCGCGGCCAGCAGCACCATGAATCGCCGAAGCGGTCCGTGGCCTGAGCCGCCCAACCCAATCAGCGCGACGAGCGCCGCGGTGGCGAACAATTCAATGAGAAAACCCCGCACAAACACGCGTGGATCGCTCATGTCGGCGCCATCTTTGTGAAACAGAACCGTGAACACCGGACCTTTTTTGTACGCCGCAACAATGGCATCTTCACTGGCTTTCTTTTCAGCGGCGGTTGCAGAGGCGGGCAACACAGGAAAGCCGGGATACAACAGCGCGCCACTTTGGCTCATGTTCATTTCCACCGCGCTCAATAATTCAACCGGCGCGCTGGCGGGCTTCATGGCCCACGACCACAAATTATTTCCCCACGCAATGCCGCCCCATGTGAACGCAAGCATGGCGCCAACAACGCATGCCAGTAAATATCGAATCACCATTCGGGGCCGCCCGCATACCGACCATACACATCAGCCAAGGCCTGCACCATTTCACCAAGCGTGCAACAATCAAGCGACGCTTGCACAAGCGATGGCATGACATTCTCGCCGGCACGCGCCGCAGTGCGAATTCCATCAAGACCTTTCTTGGCCAAGTCCGCGTTGCGCTCACTGCGGAATTTGGAAAGGCGATCATTCTGCTGGGACTCCACCTCATGCGGAATTTGCAGGATCTCCATTTGCCGATCCTCGTTGCCTTCTGGATACGCGTTCACGCCAACGATCACGCGGTCGCCGGCCTCCATTTCCTGGCCAAAGCGGTAGCTGGCTTCGGCAATTTGCCTGCGGAAATAGCCCTTATGAATGCCGGCAACCACTCCGCCCATGTCATCAATTTCCTTGATGAATTCATTGGCGTCGGTTTCCATGCGATCGGTGAGCGCCTCCACAAACCAGCTTCCGCCAAGCGGATCCACCGTGCGATGCACACCAGTTTCATGCGCCAGAATTTGCTGTGTGCGAAGCGCCACGCGAACGGCGGCCTCGGTTGGCAAGCCAAGAGTTTCATCCATGCTGTCGGTGTGCAAACTTTGGCAACCGCCCAACACTCCGGCGAGCGCTTGATAAGCAACGCGCACAATGTTGTTCATGGGCTGCTGCTCTGTGAGCGAGCAACCCGCGGTCTGAACGTGCGTGCGCATAAGCCAACTTCGCTCTTGCTTAGCGCCAAACCGGAAGCGCATGGCGTTGGCCCAAATGCGTCGCGCGGCACGCAGCTTGCAAATTTCCTCAAAGAACTCATTATGGCTATTAAAGAAGAAACTTAATCGAGGCGCGAATGAATCAACATCGAGACCGCGCTTTAAACACGCCTCCACATATTCCATTCCGTCGCGCAACGTGAACGCCAACTCTTGCGTGGCTGTGGAACCAGACTCGCGGATGTGGTAGCCGCTGATTGAAACAGAATTCCACTTGGGAGTGTTCTGCGCCGCGAATTCAATTGTGTCCACAACCAACTTCACGCTGGCTTCGGGCGGATAAATGAATTCGTTCTGGCTGTGGAACTCCTTCAAAATGTCGTTTTGCAGCGTTCCGCCCAGCGAATCCCACGAAATACCGCGTTGCTTCGCCATGGCCAAATACATGGCCCAAATCACGCACGCTGGACCATTTATAGTTTGGCTTACTGTGACTTCGCCCACAGGAATTTCGGAATACAAACGGTGCATGTCGTCAATGGTGCAAATAGCCACGCCGCAACGACCTACTTCACCAGCCGCCAACGGATCATCTGAATCACGGCCCATGAGCGTTGGCAAATCAAACGCAGTTGATAAACCAGTGTTTGCCTTGGTGCCTTTGGTATTATCTAGTAAATATTTAAATCTTTTATTGGTATCGTCGGCGCTACCAAAGCCAGCGAACTGACGCATGGTCCACAAACGATTGCGGTACATGGTTTGATGCACGCCGCGCGTGAATGGAAATTGACCAGGCTGGCCAATCCGCGCATGCGGCTTGGTTAAATCCTTGGCCTCGGTAGTGGAAATGTTCGGACCGTATTGTTGTTCAACTTCATAACCAGACAGCGTGACGGCCTCTGGGTTCACGGCGCGCGCCGCGGTTGCGGGCACCTGCGCGGGAGTGTTGACGTGATCAGAAGTATTTGATTTCAGTGAAGACATTGGATCCTTTCAAGCATAAATACAACCATAGGCGGCAATCCACCGCCAATCATCATAGGGAATTTTGTATAAAGATCGAAGTCATCGCTACCATTGAATTCAGAATGAACGCGCGCGCGCATAGACCTGACCAATCCACCCAAGCGCGCGCCAAAAAGGCATTATTTTACGGGGCTTGCAGGTGAATTCAAAATCTTCATCGCATGTCGCCATGACTATTACTTGCTTCGGGTTGGTGTATGTCATTTGGGGTAGCACGTACTTGGGAATGAAGATCGCCGTGACAAAAATCCCCCCGCTGTTTGTGGGCGGCTCGCGTTTTTTTCTGGCGGGCACAACGCTCATGCTGATCTTGGCGGCGCTGGGAAAATTTAAATTTCACTGGCTGGGTAAACCTGCATATTGGCGCGGCGCATTTCTAGTAGGCGCGTTCATGATGCTTGGCGCAAACGGTTTGTTATGCATGAGCCTGGGGCGGCCAGGTTTGCCATCAGGACTTGCGGCGCTGATCGTGGCAACAACTCCGCTGTGGATGTTACTGCTTGATCGCTGGCAAACAGGCGTTGGAAAGTTCACGCCACAAATTGTGCTGGGCCTTGTTGTTGGCTTGCTTGGAGTGGGCGTGTTGATGAGCGGAAAACTTTTCACAACCAGCGATAGCGCGCCAATTGATGTGGTCGGCTGTTTGATGGTGCTCGCCAGTTGTATTTTGTGGAGCGTGGGCGGCATTGTGGGCCGGCGCGTTTCACAACCTCCGCATCCGCTCGCTTCAAGCGCGTTTCAAATGATCGCCGGCGGCGTGCTGTTGCTGGTCTTCAGCGCGTGCTTTGAAGCATGGAAACCCATCGCTGAAATTCCGTGGAACAATTCCGCATGGATTGCGTGGCTGTATTTAGCCGTGTTCGGCTCAATGATTGGCTTCACCGCGTTCGTCTGGTTGTTGCACCATGTCAGCGCCGCGTCGGTTTCCACGTACGCCTATGTGAACCCATTGGTTGCCATTGTGCTTGGATGGATTTTTCTAAATGAACAACCCGGCTTGCGCACAGCGGTGGCAACCGTATTTATTCTTGGTGGCGTTGTGGTGATTCAACTTGCGCGCCGAAGCGCGGGGCGCGCGCAAGTGACCACCGTTGCGCAAAGCGACTCGCTCGACAAGTAACACCACTTCATTCGTTACGATGCCCGCATGCAAATTGCACCACGGCGCGTACACATTGGTTTGATCATGCTCGCGCTTTTTGGCGCGCTGCAAATCGCTGGCGACAAAGACACCAAAGAAACAAAGAAGCCGCCCGCTATAGACCTACCCGCCGCCGATGGTGGCGCCAACACCAAATGGCTTTCTAAAATGGACGACGAAGACCGCAAATCGCTCGCCGAAAAGCTAGGAAAGCCAATCGCGCCCGCATCCTCAAAAGTCGAGTGGTTTGGCGGCGCCGCGCCAACCTCGTTCATAAATTGTGTGACCGTGATTCAAAGCGCGCTCGACAAATCCACTGGCTTAAACGCTTCGGAGAAATTAAAAAAAGATCTTCCGCCGGAAGTGAAATTTGTGGTGATTATGTCGACCGCGGACGCGGAGAAAACTAAAAAGCAACTTGAGAAGAGGGCGCCGCTTCTAATCGCGCTTGATCCGGAAGGTGCGTGGAGCGCGCTGCTTGGCTTGCCATCCAAACCAACCAACATAGTGGTGGACAAGGGCGGCAACATTCGCTTTGCGGGGCTAACCCCCAGTGGACTGAAACGCGCGTGCGCATTTTTACTCACCGAAAAAATTGCGCCATCTGATGCGGGCGCAAGTGCGGGCGGCCCTGCTACGGGCACCGCGGCCGCGGCACCCACTACATTTCCAACATTTTCAAACCCAGTTGATGCCGCCAAGGATCGACGCGGCCAGCGCATGATCGCCTTGGCGCCGCAAGAATGGATCACAACGCAACCGGCCGTGGATAAAAAACTTCTTGTGATTGACTTTTGGGCCACGTGGTGCGGTCCATGCGTCGCATCCATTCCCCACATGAACGGGCTTTCAAAAAAATTCGCTGAAAACGCTGTGTGTATTGGCATAAGCGATGAAACGAAAGGCGCATTTGACGCGGGATTGATCAAGGCCAAATTAAAATTAGCCTCATTCAATTATTCATTGGCGCTCGATCCAGAACACAAACTGAAGGACTTCTTTGAAGTCAAAGGCATTCCAAGTTGCGCGGTGGTTTCAAGCGACGGCATTGTGCGTTGGCAAGGACACCCAATGACTCTGAATGACGCCACCATGATGCAATTGGTGGCGGCCCAAAAGGCGCTCAGCAGCGCGGCAAAATAAAATCAGAATCTTTCAACCCCGCTTGGTCTCAAGCTCTTGCCAGCGCACATACAGCGTGTGTATTTTTTCTTGCGCCTCATCAAGCGACTTGCACGCCGCGGCCATCTTTACATGGTCGGCGGCAACGGTTGGATCCGCCACGCGCGCCTCCGCCACAAGCCGCTCTTTTTCCGCGGTTTCAACCGCGGTTTCCATGGCGTCTAGTTCGCGTTGCTCTTTGAAACTTAGTCGCGTCCGCTTGCTTGTGGCCACACCCGCGGCTTTGGCGGCGCGGTTTCCTTCCATGCGCGTTGTGCGGTCGCGCTCGGCCACTTCTTTTTCCGCGCGCTCCAGGCACGCCATGGCTTGATCAAGACTTGCAACCACCGAAACGCTGGCGTCGGGCGCGCCGATCACGGCGATACTTTTTGCCAAGCGCTTCAACATGGTGCGATCATGCGTGACCAACAACACGGCGCCAGGAAAAGATTCAATCGACTCCTCAAGCACCTCGAGCGTTGGAATATCCAAGTCGTTGGTGGGTTCGTCCAGTACCAGAATGTCGGCTGGCTCAAGCATCATGCGCGCAATGTGCGCGCGTGCCCGTTCGCCACCAGAAAGATTTTTAACAGTTTGCAGAAGCTGCGCGTCCTTGAAAAGAAATCTTCTCGACCACGCGGTGATGTGCATGGAGCGACCTTGAAAATCCACGACCTCGCCCAGCGGACAAATGGCGTCGCGCAACAAAGTATTTTCTGGAATGTCGGTGCGTTGTTGGC
>SYAD01000028.1 GCA_005789005.1 Planctomycetia bacterium
CTCGCCGCGCGGATATTGCGCGCCTAGGTCGCGGCGGGATTTATTTGAGTTGCCCACTGTTGAACGCCAACTAAATGCCGCGCGGTCCTGGCGCGCATGCGTACACTTATTTTGCTTCACTCAATGTTTCACGCGCCAACAAAGCCGCGCCCAACATGCCGGCGTCGTCGCCCAATTGACTTGGAACAATTTCGCATCGCTGTAATGTTTGCGGAAACACAACGCGCTCAAAACTCTCGCGCACTCGGTACAGATATGGTTTTCCAAGCGCCTCGGACACGCCGCCGCCCAACACCACGGTTTGCAAACTCATCACGGTGATCAGATTGGCGATGGTCAAACCCAGCAATTCGGCCGACGCATCCACAACCTTGCGCACAAGCGGATCGCCCTTGGAATAGCACTCCGCCAGCACTCCGCTACCAATCGCGGATGGATCTGGCTTGCCCTCGTCGTCTTTTTCCCGGTTCAAAAATTCACGCAACATGCTGTCGGGATAATGCCCAAGCAACATCATCATGCTGCGCACCAAAGCCGTGCGGCTGCAGTGATCTTCCAGCGTTCGATGGCCTGGACCAGCGCCCGGGAAAAGCACAACATGCCCAACTTCGCCCGCGGTGTGAAATGGACCGCGCCATAATTTTCCATTGAGAATCATCCCGCCACCAATGCCGGTGCCAATCCACATGGCCAACAAATCGCCGCGATTTTTACCCGCGCCCAAACGGCTTTCGCCAAACGCCGCGACATTCACATCGTTGTCCACCACCACGGGCATGTTCAACTTTTTAGACATGATCTCGCGCAGGGGAACTTTTTTCCATCCAAGATTGCCCGCGTGAATCACGCTGCCCTTGTCCCAATCCACGGCGCTTGGCGCTCCAATGCCGGCAGCCTCAATATCTTTCATGGAAAGCTTTGCGTCTTCACATGCGCGCTCAATACCTTCAACCATCCGAGTGAGGACTTTCTCGCGGCCCTCGGCGGCCTTGGTCTTGCGGCGCGAGCGCCCAACAATTTTTCCTTTTTCGTCAATCACGCCAATGCTCATATTGGTGCCGCCCAAATCCACACCAACAATTGGACCAGTGAAACGTTGTTTGCGATCTGCCATGCACGGAATCTAACCGACCTTGCGCCACGCTTGGTTACACTCAAATGCGTGACAGAGAAACACACACTTTCGATCGAGGAAACAGCGCATGTGGCCAAATTGGCGCGGCTGGAAATTGCGCCCGCGAAGCTGGAACAGTACCGCGGCGAGCTGGCCAATGTCCTAGGCCATGTGGCCAAGTTGAAGTCCATCAACGTGGATGGCATTGAGCCGCTCACAAGTCCGGTGGATTCCACCAACCGACTTGCCGCTGACCAACCTGGCGCCACGCTTTCATTGGAAGAATTATTTATGAACGCCCCCGCAGTTGAAGGCCGCTTCATCGCGGTTCCAAAAGTTCTGGCGGAGGAAAATTCATGAGCGCGCCATTCACGGACGCCGTTTCCATTGGCGAAGCGGTTCGCTCCGGCGCCACCACCGCCGAGCAAGTGACCAAGGAATTTTTAAGCCGGGCGCAAATTGCGAACGCCTCATTGAATGCGTTCCACGAAATCTTTGAGAGCGAAGCCATGGAGGCCGCGCGCGCCGTGGACGCAAAAGTGAAAGCTGGAAAAAATCCTGGACCTCTCGCTGGCGTGCCCATGGCCGTGAAGGATAATTTGGCGACCAAGGTTGGACGAACAACTTGTTCAAGCAAAATGTTGGAGCACTATCGCTCGCCATTCACGGCGACTTGTGTTGAGCGTCTGCAAGCCGCGGGCGCGGTGGTGATTGGGAAAACAAACATGGATGAATTCGCCATGGGTTCAAGCACGGAACATTGCGCATGGGGACCCGTAAAAAATCCGTGGGACACCACGCGTGTTCCAGGCGGCTCAAGTGGTGGCAGCGCCGCAGCCGCGGCCGCTGGTTTATGCGGTTTTTCCCTAGGAAGCGACACCGGCGGCAGCATCCGTCAGCCCGCTTCTTTGTGTGGCTGCGTTGGATTCAAACCAACCTACGGCCGCGTCAGCCGCTACGGCTTGGTGGCCTTTGGAAGCAGTCTTGACCAAGTTGGCCCGCTCACCCGCAGCGTGCGCGACGCCGCGCTCACCTATCAAGTGATGGCCGGCCTTGATGATCGCGACAGCACCACCGCGGATCTCGCCGTGGAAGATCCAATGAAGGATCTTGAAACTCCAATCGCAGGTCTTCGCGTTGGCGTGCCCAAACAATATTTAAGCGACGCCAATGACGCCGAGGTGAACGCATACGTAAACGAGGCTCTGCAACGCCTGCAAAAATTGGGCGCGACTCTTGTTGAAGTGGATCTTCCGTTGACGGACATTGGCATCAGCACCTACTACGTGATTGCGCCTGCGGAGGCCAGTGGAAACCTTGCGCGCTTTGACGGCATTCGCTACGGACACCGCGCCGCCTTGAAGACAGGTGAAAGTTTGGACACGCTCTACTCGCGCAGCCGCGCCGAAGGATTTGGTCCCGAAGTGCAGCGGCGCATCATGCTTGGAACTTATGTGTTGAGTTCGGGTTATTACGACGCGTACTACGGCCGCGCGCTACGTGTGCGCCGCCTCATCAAGGCGGAGTTTGACAACGCCTTCACCAAGTGCGATGTGATCGCGGGACCTGCGAGTCCGTCACCCGCATTCAAGTTTGGCGGCATGAACGATCCGCTTCAAATGTATCTGTGCGATGTCTACACCGTGAACACAAATATCGCTGGTTTACCCGCTATTTCACTGCCAATTGGCTTTGCCAAAGATGGCCCTCATTCGCTGCCAATTGGTATTCACCTGCAAGCTCCCGCCTTCGCCGACGCAAAATTATTGCGCGCCGCGCGAATGGTCGAGAAACTCTTTCCAGACCTCGTTCGCCAAGCTCCTCATTTTTCTTAAAGCCAAGCAAGCGCCACGTCACTGCTTTGTTGCGGTGGTGATCGGAGCTGATTCGGTCGGTCTTGGTATTGATCCCAGCATCCACAGTTGCGAATAAAAAGCGTCCACCAACGCGTCCGCCTCCTTCACACGCTCACCAAACAAACCTATTTTGGCTTTCGCGCTCTGCACGCCTTTCACGGCATCACCCTTGACCACAAGCTCACCTTGATCGTTGTTCAGCGTGATTACGGCTATGCGCAAACCATCGACTTCATCGACTTTAGAGATGACAGCCAATTCGATTGTCTTGGCTCCTAAAATTGCTGCTTGATACACCTCCGACCACCGCCCCTGCGGACATTTCTCAAACGGCCTCGCGCCGTCAATGTCTTTCTGCTCGCGCGTTGAAGCCATGGTGTTGATCACTCGCTCGGATTCCGCCGACGTGAGTTCTCGATTCACGCTGGCAAGATCCTTGGGAAACACCTCGTTGGAAACAACGATTGGTTTTGGCGTGGAGCAAGCGGCGCAAAAAATAAACGCCAACAACGTGCCGCGCGCCAGATGTATTTCAATTTTATTCACGACCAACACTTTACCCACTTCTCATGCTTGCATGTTTTGCAAAGCCGCCTTGACTATGCGCAAAACCGCGTTGCTTACGGCTAATTTATTGAGTTTTGCCACATCAACCCAGCGCACTTTCGCGCCTGAATCAAATTCAACTTGATACACGCGAATGCGCACCGTTCGATGGGTTGTGAGAAATTCAAATTCCCGCTGGAATTTTTTTATCCTCTTGATGTCGGGCCGCTCGCGCAGCAACTTCGCGGTGGAATACACGCTGGAAGATTCAACAACAGGTGGCGACAGCATTCCCGACCACAGACCCGTGGCTGGCCGAGTCTCAACACCAATCTTTGAGCCACGAATTTCCACGCACGCGTGATGCACCACGGTCTTTCGTGGCGCCGCGGAATTGCTCAGCGGAACAAATTCCTGCGAGTTGGCTTTGAAGGACCCACAACGGCGCTGCAACGGACACTCACCGCAGCGTGGAGCGCGAGGCGTGCAAACAGTCGCGCCCAATTCCATCATCGCTTCATTCAAGACCGCCGGTGACTTTGCGGCGAGCGCTAATTTTTGCGCGGTGCTCCACAACCACTCATCAGCGATCGTGCCTTTTGTGGTTTCACGTCGATCCGCAATTCGAGACAACACGCGCGCCACGTTGCCATCCACAATTGGCGCCGCTTGCCCAAATGCAATGCTGGCAATCGCGCCAGCCGAGTAGCGGCCAATTCCCGGAAGCGCTTGCAACTCCTGCACGGAACGCGGAACTCGTCCGCCATATTGCGCCACCATCATTTGCGCGGCGGCGCGTAGATTTTTGGCGCGCCTGTAGTAACCCAAACCCTGCCACAAAGAAAGCACGGACAACTCGGTGGATTCAGCGAGGCGTTTTGGATTGGGAAATCGCCTCAAAAATGCCGGAAATTTTTCCGCAACCCTGCTCGCCTGCGTTTGTTGCAACATGACTTCGCTCACAAAAACCCGCCATGGAGTGCGCCTTTTTCGCCATGGAAGATCGCGAAAAACACTTGGAAACCAAGCTTCCAAGCGCTCCGCAATGGCTTGCACATTCGGCACTTGTTTGGCAACCTTTCTATTCACTTTGGCGAATACTCCCTTGCGACACTGGCGCTACCCATTTAACCTACCCGACCTCTCGAAGGCACACAGATCCCCACATTGTTATGGCAAAAATTTTCTACACAATTGAAGAAGCGTGCGGCAAGCTTGGTAAGAACAACGGCCAAGTTATGGATTTGATCAAATCCGGCAAGTTGCGCGAATTTCGCGATCGAGGCCAGTTGATGCTGAAGGTTGAAGATGTCAACAGCATCGCCACCGATGTTGAATCTGATGACGGCCTTGATTTGAAAATGGGATCGGACATGGTCAATCTTGGTGGCGAAAGCGATAGTTTCGAACTTGACCTTACCGACTCCGCCTCGCCAGCCACGATCGCGGATCCCAAGGGCGATAGTCCTGTTGGGCTGACCGCTCCACAAAGCATTGAAGATGATTTGTCACTTGAACTTGATTCAATGTCCAGCGCCGAAATTCCTGCGCCCGCATCACAATCAAGCGCAGGCTCGGATGTGTTCTCATTGGAACTTGATGATTTAGATTCACCAAGCGCAAACGCTGCCTCCGTGCCAGCCGCAAAATCTGCCGCTGCAATTCCCGCACCATTGGATGATGAGTTGCCCACAC
>SYAD01000029.1 GCA_005789005.1 Planctomycetia bacterium
CTCATTTGCGGCTGAGAACAGAGCCTCGGTCATTTGAATTGTGCTGGGCTGATAGTTGATGCGCAGGCGCGGCCATAATTTCTGCAGCGTGTCGCTTTGCGCCCAATTGAGGAAATTTCCCAGCCAAACATTCAGTCCGGTCTTATCGTGCAAATAAATCGTCTTGTAATCCTCGAAGATTTGGAACACGGAAATTGCAAACGCCACTTGATGCATGTCCTGTGATGACGCGATCGAAAGATCTGGATACATCTCTGCCGGCATCGAACCCAACTTTTCATAGTCATTCGCAAGCCGAAAATTTGGGGTAATCCATAGATCCTTGATAATCCTGATGGTGGACAATTCCAGGTCCTTCTCGGTCGCAACTTCTTGACTGCGCGCCTGGTGATACAACGTCAAGGCCACAAATAAACCAGCTCCGCCCGTAAGCAGCATCATCAATCTATAGATGGTGGATTGTTCAATGGGTTGATTCAGCGCCTGGTCCTGACTCAGCAAGTACACAATCAGAACACTGAGGCCGATCATTGTTAAAAGTAAATCCTTTGAGAAAGTCACGCGTGTCCTCCTGCTTGAATCAACAATGAAACTGATACAGACTTGGAGTGTAAGAACATGCCCCGTTTAAGCAAGAGTTGCGCGCGCCGTTACGTGGCACAGCGAACACCGCGTGCTGGTCAACTGCTAAATGACCGTGGTTTTTCAATACGCGCGTGCCGGACAAACTGAAAATGCGATCCGCAATTCTGCCGCATGAAAATCATTGGCACATTACAACCACGCTTTAGAGTTGGTTTCCCCGCACCCATCCGCTATATTGAAACGCGTACGTCTTTCAGTTGTTGAACCCTTTCAAGGATCAAACCATGTCTACCGAGTACGTCACCACCGAGCGCCAGCAGAATTTCTTGTCCAAAGTTGAAGACACGCGCCACGAGCGCAACATCATCAACGGCCTCGCCCCCTTTCTTGATGAGAAGGCGCCCGCCGACATGTTGGGTCTTTACTCTTCAAGCGAACTTGTGCAGTTGCGCGTGCTCAAGGGCACCGATCGCGACCTTGAAAAGCGCATGCCAGTGAAGATGACGCGCCACTACTTTGAACTTGCCAAGACCAGCGCGCCCATCCGCCGCATTGTGAAGGCGGACCCCGCGGAAACCATGGACCTTGCGGGCTCCGAGGATCCCGGCTTTCAAATGGACTACAGCCCCGTGGAAGGCATGTTGCACAAATACGAAATGGGTCTTCTGTATGTTGTGTCCACCTGCTCCGCGCACTGCCGCTTCTGTTACCGCGAGGAACTGATCGCGCGCAAAGAAATTACGCGTCAAGACGGCACCGTTGCCAAGAAGGGCATGGCCAATATTCCAGAGGTGACGGAGTTCATCAAGCGCTTCAACTCTGAAGTTGCCGCAAACGGTGGACGTCATCCAACGTGTGGCCGTGAAAAACTTCGCGAGGTTCTTATGTCGGGCGGCGATCCGATGGTGCTTACCAATTTAAAGATTGCGTCATGGCTTGGCGCGCTTGCGGAGGCGGGCGTTGAGTCGATTCGCATCGGCACCAAGGAAATGGCATTTTATCCTGATCGATTTGACGACGCGTTTATGGCCATGATTGATGGCTTCCATCAGAGCTACCCAGATGTTGGCCTGCACATTGTGGTGCACTTTGAACACCCGGACGAATTTCTTGCCAAAGACGCCGACGGCAAATACATCCACAATGACAAAGGGTTTTTGCAGTGGGTGCCATCAACTGGCGCCGCCATGCAACGCCTTGTGTCGCGCGGCTGGTTAAGCGTTGAGAATCAAACGCCAATCATGAAGGGCATCAACGACGATCCCGATGCGCTGCGCATTTTGCAACGCGAATTCAAGCGCGCGGGCGGCGAGAATCACTACTTCTTCTGTGGTCGCGACATCATTGCCTACCGCGCCTTCAATGCACCCATTGAGACCGTGTGGAAAATTCTGAATGAATCGCAAAAGGGTTTGTCCGGCGTTGAAAGCCACGCGCGACTTTCCATTACCCACTACAAGGGCAAGACGGAAGTGTGCGCGGTCACCAACGAACCAATCCCAGGCTTGAAGGGCAGTGAGAACGGCGTTGTCATATTTAAGATTCTGCGCAACTCTGGCGCCGCCAAAGACAAGGGCAAGATTTGCATCGTGGGTCGCAATCCAGAGGCGTTGTGGTTTGACGGTTATGCGGATCGTGTTCTGTATGACGAGGCCGGTCTCTTTGACTACTCGCGCGTGAAGAGTGCGCGCGCCACACACGCGGCACCACCAACAACATCCTGCAGATGATCGACAAGCGCTTTGATAGCGCCCGTTCAGCGGTCGCTGATATTTTTGATGGCGCCACTGTCATGATCGGTGGCTTTGGCGAAGCAGGAAGTCCAATCGAGCTTATTCATGCGCTGATTGATCAAGGCGCGAAGGGTTTGACCGTGGTGAGCAACAACTCAGGCACGGGTCTTGTTGGACTGGCCGCGCTTCTGCGTGCGGAGCGCGTGAGCAAGATTGTCTGCTCATTTCCAAAGACTGCCGGCTCGACCGTGTTTCCCGATTTGTATCGCGCGGGAAAAATAGAACTTGAACTTGTGCCGCAAGGAACACTGGCCGAGCGAATTCGCGCTGGCGGCGCAGGAATTGTCGCATTTTACACGCCGACCGCGGTGGGAACGCCACTGGCGCAAGGCAAAGAATCGCGCGTGTTTGGCGAGCGCGAACATGTGCTGGAGCACGGCATTCGCGCCGACTTCACGCTGATCAAAGGTCGCACCGCCGACACGCACGGAAATATTTTGTATCACCGCACCGCGCGAAACTTTGCGCCCATGATGGCCACCGCCGCCACCGTCACCATTGTGCAAGCGGCGGAAGTTGTAGAAGCCGGCGCGCTTGATCCAGAGATCATCGTCACGCCCGGCATCTTTGTGGACCGCGTTGTGCATGTGCCTTCACCCGCGCTTGAATCCGCGTTGAATGAAGCGGGAGCAAGTTACCCATGACCAGCGCAACGACCACGGGTTGGACGCGCGACCAAATCGCGCAGCGTGTTGCGCATGACATTCCCAACGGTTCATATGTGAATCTTGGAATTGGAATTCCTGAACTTGTCGCGCACCATGTGCCCGCGGGTCGCACATTTATTTATCACACCGAGAACGGTTTGCTTGGCATGGGTCCATCACCCGCTGCGGGCCAAGGTGATCCCGAACTTATCAACGCCGGCAAGCGTCGCGTGACCATGATGCCGGGCGCCGCGTTCTTTGATCAAGCCACAAGTTTCGCCATGATTCGCGGCGGCCATCTTGATCTTTCCGTGTTGGGCGCGCTGCAAGTTGCCGCCAACGGCGACTTGGCAAATTGGTCCACCGGCGCCGACGACGCAATTCCCGCCGTGGGCGGCGCCATGGATTTAGTCGCTGGCGTGAAGCGCGTATTTGTCATGACAACGCACATGACCAAGGAAGGCGAGCCCAAACTTGTGCAGTACTGCACCTACCCGCTCACTGGCCGCGCCGTGGTGACACGCATCTACTCTGACTTGGCGGTGATTGATGTGACCGCGCGCGGATTTGCGCTTGTGGAACTGGCGCCTGGCATAAACTTTGACTTTGTGCAAGAGCGCACTGGCGCGCCGATCATTCAAAGCCACGCACTTGAAGCCAGAAGATAATCAAGGCAGTTCAAAAAGAAATTTTAAAAAATCAAAATAGAAATTTAAAAAATTAAATTAAAAAGAAATGAACAATTCTATGAACAAGGAAATAAATAAGGCAACCAACTCCGCCAACGACGCCCCCACTCCAGCCACCAGCCGCAGTGCGCAACTTTTTGAGCGCGCCAAGAAAGTGATGCCTGGCGGTGTGAGCCGCAACACCGTGTTGTGGTCGTCGGTTCCGCCCTATGTTGCGTATGGAAAAGGCTGCCGCGTCACGGACATTGACGGTGTCACGCGCATTGACTTTGCCAACAATGTCGCATCGCTTATTCACGGTCACGCGTACGCGCCAGTTGTTGAAGCTGCTTCAGCGCAACTTGCGCGCGGCAGCGCTTTCATGATGGCCACCGAGCAGGAAGTTTTGCACGCGGAGCACATCTGCTCACGCAGCGATGGCTTTGATCAAATTCGATTTGTGAATTCCGGTACCGAGGCCGTCATGGCCGCGCTGAAAGCCGCGCGCGCGTTCACGGGTCGCCCCAAGATTGCAAAAGTTGAAGGCGCGTATCACGGCGCCTACGACTATGTCGAGACCAGTCAAGGTTCGTCGCCCGCCAACTGGGGCGCTGTTGATCATCCAAATCGCGTGCCTCTGGTGCATGGTCAGCCGCAATCCGCCATGGACGATGTGGTGATTATTCCTTTCAACGATGTCGATCGATCCATCGCGCTGCTGAATGAGCACCGCGGTGATTTGGCATGCGTGCTGCTTGATCTTCTGCCGCACCGCGTGGGTTTAAAGCCAGCGTCAAGCGAGTTTGTCAGCGCCATGCGCGAGTGGACCGCCAAGAACGGCGCGCTTCTTGTGCTTGATGAAGTCATTACCTTTCGCACGCACTTTGGCGGCGCGCAACAGGGCTACGGAATTCATGGCGATCTCACCGCGCTGGGCAAGATGATCGGCGGCGGCTTTCCTGTGGGCGCGCTTGCTGGCCGAGCCGATGTGATGCAGGTGCTGAATCCTGGCGCGGCGAAATTGCTCTTTCCACTTTCAGGAACCTTCTCCGCAAATCCTGTCACCATGACGGCGGGCCGCGTTGCCATGGAACACTTTGATCAAAGCGCTGTTGCGCGCTTGAACGCGCTTGGCGACCGCGCGCGCGATGGCATTGCGCAAGCGATTCATCGCACCAAGGCGTGCGCAAGTGTGACCGGTGGCGGAAGCATGTTCCGCTTGCATATGAAAGCAACTGTCCCAGCGAATTACCGCGAGGCGTACACCAACCCCGACGAGAACCGCCGACTCAAGATGATGCTTGAGCATCTCTTTGCCGAGGGTTTCCTGATGGTTGGAACATGCACGGGTATGTTGTCCACGCCAATGAATGAGTCCGACATTGATGCGCTGGTTGGCGCGATCGAAACTGGCCTAAAGAAGATTGGCTGAACACACTCAAGCCCTCTCGAACAGCGTTGCAAGTCCCTGTCCAACGCCAACACAAAGCGAAGCGATGCCGCGCTTGGCGTTGCGACGTTGCATTTCGTGGACAAGCGTGACAACAATACGCGCGCCGCTTGCTCCCAGCGGATGACCAAGCGCGATCGCTCCGCCATTCACATTCACGCGCGCCATATCAAAGCTGAGTTCGCGTACGCACGCAATGGATTGCGCCGCGAACGCTTCGTTCAACTCGATTAGATCCATGTCGTTGGCGCAAAGCCCAGTGCGCGCAAAAAGCTTTTTGACCGCAGGCACAGGCCCAATTCCCATATGCGCTGGATCCACACCCGCCGAGGCGCATGCTCCCACGAAGGCGAGCGGCTTTAAGCCAAGCGCGACCGCGCGTGAAGCTTCAACCAAGACAAGCGCGGCGGCGCCATCGTTTATGCCTGATGAATTGCCGGCGGTCACAGTGGCGTCGGCCGCCTTTGAGAACGCGGGCTTCAGCGCAGAAAGTTTTTCAAGCGTGGTGTCCGGACGCGGATGTTCGTCGGTGTCAAAATGAATCGGCGGCTTTTTTCCTTGCTCAATATCAAGCGGCGCAATCTCATCGCGCA
>SYAD01000030.1 GCA_005789005.1 Planctomycetia bacterium
ATGAAGTCCGCGCGCGCCTGATCGAGGGCGGCCGCGCGACTTGCCGTGGCTTTGGCCAACAATTGATCCACCGCCGCAAGCAGTTGCGGTTGAATCGACTTCGGCGAGCGCGTGGCCAATTGTTTCAACTCTTGCGCGGCTTGCTCAAATTGTGCTGGATATGCCGGCGTTTGAAGCAATTGTTGGGCTTGTTCTATTTTCTGCGTCGCCGCGGCAACGGCCGCTCGCTCGGTATCAAGCGCCGCGGTCACCTTCGCGCTAACCGCAACCACTTGCGGCGCGGTGGACAACTCAACATGTGATTCCTTCCAACTTGAAAGTGATTTCAACGCGGTGTCGGGCGAACCCGATGTCAACAGCGCCTCCACTTCGCGCGCGATCGTGTCGACCTCCTCCACGGATCTCTGCCATTGAATAATCCACCATGCAGTCACGGCCAGAATCACTGTGACGATCGACACCATGATGCTTCTTCGCGCGAAGCGCCTTCGGCCAACGGCGGTGTGAGCGTCTTGAAGCGCGGCAACTCGCATGGCGAGTGACTTGGGAATTGTGGCGTCCACATTGTTGGCGCGCGAAATCAGACTTTGGATTTCCACAAACGATTTCGCTTGGTCCAGCGCCAATTCCAAACGACCCAACGCATCTTGTTGGTCTCGCTCGCGTTGCTCGCGCTGCTGCTGCGCAACAAGCAACTGCAAACTCGCCGCGGCCGACTGGCGCAGGTCTTCATCCGGCTCAAACTCGTGGATCGCCGCTTGCCAACGAAGGTTGGCTGCGCGCAATTCTTGCAAATCCATGGATACCGCGGCGTTGTGCATTTCATCGCACGCCAAGCGCGCGGCGGCGAAAGCGACGCGCCGTTTTGCCGCCACCGCGAACTGTTTCAACTGCTCAAATTGCGCCTGATTTTCAATCTGCGTGCCCGCGCATGCGTCGACCAATTGCGAAACAGCGATCGCCAACGCGTCGTCTTTTTCCAGCAATGCTTGGGCGACAATTTGCGCCAACTCCCCGGCGGCCTGCCGTTGCAAACGAGTGATGGAGCGCAACCACTCTGGATTTCTAGAATCAAGATCAACCAACTCGCGTAACACTTGCAAGCGCTCAAGCAGTGGCGCGCGTTGCAGCGACAACAATCTATGCTTGGCTTCGCTTTGGGCCAGCGAGTGAAATCGCGACCACGCGTCTGCGTATGACTCAAGCAAACTTTGGTCTATGGATTGCGGCGCGGGAACATTCGCCGCGCGGCACAATTCGCCCCACTGCCCAAACATGCCTTGCAACAACAAACGCGCCGATGATTTCGCAAGATCAAGCGCCTCGCCAAAACTCACCGCCTCGGCGAACAATCCCAACTGAATCCAACGTTGACATCGATTGAGATTGTGATTTGCGTTGGACACCTGCCGCGCGAACTCGCGCGCGATTTCCGCCACATATTGCGCATCAGGCTGGGGGCGCAGCACCAACTGGCGAATCGCCTCCACCACTTCGCGATCATTCATGCTCATAAAGCGCCCCCACTTTTCACGGCCAACCACACCAACGCCGCGATCAGGATGAAAGCCATGGCGAACCATTTCCAAACACCACCGCTTGATGATGGCGCCGCGACACGTCGCACTTGGATCACAACCTCGCCTAAATTCTTGGCTCGCTCCACCGCGCCCCCTTGCATGGCCGACGCTTGGGGCGTGTCGCACAATTCAGGTTCATGCGGTGCGGCTAATTTCGCAGGCGGGCTCCACTGTATTTGTCCACCAGCTTCGCGTGCGTTCGCTTTGTCATTCGCAAGTTCATGACCCCGTCCACGCCGCGCGCGATCCGCCAACTCTCCCACAGGTTGCGCCGCGAGCGCGCCAACACCTGCTCGAAGAATCCACGCGCTTGCCGCGCTATGGGCCGCAAGCTCAGGCTCGCGTTCATCCACAAAACATATTTTCACGCTCGATTCGCTTCCGGGCGCGACGGGACGCGTGGCAAATGTGAATTGCCAGCGTTGCTTTTGCGGCAAAAGCGACATCATTTCGGCAGCAAGCCGCAAACGTTTACTCATCGCTGGCACGACCAACCAAACTCCAATTCCACTTTTCATAATTACGTCCAACACGCTCGCCGCAAATCCCGCGTCACCAAATTCACGCTCCCATGTGTGCAGTGGAGCATCATCACGCGCTAGACGCGCCGGCAAGATGCCGCCGCTGAGTTCACGCGCCGCGCCAACCCACTCTTGCCGCCACAACGCGTCATCTTCCAGCAACGCCGCCGGATCCGACTCGCTCATCACGCGCGCGTCAATCACCCTGTGGTGCGAAAGGCGATTCGCGCGCCCCGTGTAATCCATTCCGCTTGGAGTGATGCGACTCACGACCGACAAAGTTTGTCCCGCGCATTCAACGCGGCGAAACGCGCACAGTATTTTTTCCTCTAGCGTGGCGTCATTCCACGCGGGCGGCAAACCCGAAAGTCGGCTCAATGCGTCGGACATTGCCGCGGGCATTCCGCCAGTGCGTCCCGCGACGGTGTAGCCGCTACCGCCATCAAGTCCGCTGGCCAACGATGTGTGAATAAGTTCAACGCTCATATCCACAGCGACGCGTTTTGAGTCGCGTCGACCTCCAGTGGCAAACTTGCCAACAACGCAACGCTGGCCCATTGGGGACGAATTTGCGATGGCCGCACGCCAACGCCGCGCGTCACGCCAACGCCAATGTCTGCGCCAACGTCGGCGCCAACGTCGGCAGTCGCGCATGGTCCCAGCGCCGAGCAAGGCACAATCAACACGCGCGAACTTGCCGCGCGCACAGCGGTCATAAATTCCGGACACGCGCCCTCCAATAGAGGCCGCAACGCGTGATCCATTTTTTTCAACGCCGCAAAATCAAGTCCGCCACTTGGCAAATATGGCTCCACACTTAAATCAATATTAGCGGCCTTGCTCCACGCATCGGCTTTGGAAAGCACAAGAATCAGCGGCACATCCAAATCATCAGCGGCGTGACGACTGCGATGATGTCGAACGCGCGCGAAAGTTTCGGTAAGCACCAAATCTTGGCGAATGTTGGCGCCGCCGTTTTCGGACATGCCCACCGCCGCGCGAAAGCGCGGATCCTGGGTTGGATCAAACACAAATAAAATAGCGCGGCTTTGGCTTAAGTGGCGCGTCACCGGCTGCGTGGATTCATCCGCGCCGGGCAAGAAATGCTCGCCAGCGTTGTCATACAACACAACCAGCGATGCCGCGTGCTTCGTGGGAGCCGCCATGTCCAACTCGCTATTTGTCAACTCACCAATCGCTTGCGCTCCCAGATGCAAAGTAAATATCAACGGCAACGGAAGCGTTTCTTCCTTGCCCTTCACGCGCACAGTGCGATACAACAACGCGTCACCTGAAATTTCAGTCTTGGCCAAGCGCACAATCTCATTTGAATCCGGAGCCCCAAATAAAATATTTTCATCGCGGTGCAAACGCGCGTTCAACTTTGGCTCCGTGTCAACCATGCACGCGCCCGCACGCGCCCTTTCACGGCGTAAACCCCACGTCATGGCGGCAAGCAAATGACTTTTACCGCACCCCGGCGCGCCAACCACGCTGATAAATGCGCTGGGCAACTCAATCATGGCGCGCGGAAATTCAATTCGACATCGCGGACACGCGACACGCGTGCAACGCGCGCCCTCGGGATCAAGCG
Source organism: Planctomycetia bacterium (assembly GCA_005789005.1). Taxonomy (GTDB): domain Bacteria; phylum Planctomycetota; class Phycisphaerae; order Phycisphaerales; family SM1A02; genus SYAC01. The sequence continues at coordinate 3,696 of SYAD01000030.1, forward strand.
CGGCGCCGCCCACATCAAATCGCGTTGGCAGAAAGCGCAATTGCTGCGCGGGTCCAGCCACTGGATCCCCCACAAGCCGAGCATCCTCGGCCACAAATAAAACTTCGCTTGGCGCGAAACTCACTCGACAACTTGGGCAATGCACGCGCTCCATGAGTTCGCGCGGCTCCCGAAAGAGTGGATGTGTTGTAAGCGATAAATGCACCGGCATGAATCAATCGTACACACCAACTCGCATGGGTTGACGTATTATCTTTTCAACTTCATCTCCACTTCAACTTGTCCAAAACCCAAACCAAAGGCGTAGCGCACATGAATCAAAAA
>SYAD01000031.1 GCA_005789005.1 Planctomycetia bacterium
AGTCGTCGCGGCTCATGCCTGGCTTGCGCGGCAAACCAGCGGTGATCACAACCACATCGCTGTTGGCAATATCTTTGTAATCGCTCGTGCCAATCACAGTGCTGTCAAATCTTTCAATGGGCGCGCACTGCATCAAGTCCAGCGCCTTGCCCTTGGCCACGCCTTCGCGCTCTGGAATATCCAACAGCACAATGTCGCCAAGTTCCTTTGCTGCGGCCCAGTGCGCGCAAGTGGCTCCAACATTTCCAGCACCAATGATTGATATTTTCGATCGTCGCATGTGATGATTCCTTTCGTTGCCGCGATTGCGGGTTGCAAATCATACCGACTTCCAGCGCGCTAAAACGACAGCGACCGCCCCGAATTGGGACGGCCGCGATCAATGCGCCAGAAAGGACTCGAACCTTCGACCTCGCCCTTATCAGGGGCGTGCTCTAGCCAGCTGAGCTACTGGCGCAAGGCGTGGAAGTATAACCAAATTGGCTGATTCTGCTGCGCTTGCGTGTTCAGCGTGGCGAGCATGGCGCTGTAGGTCTTGTCCATCTTGTGCGCTGAATGGACAAGATGGAAGTTGAACGCACCAACTTTGATCGACGATTCGAACGACTTTCATTCTGGCGGCGAACAGAAGTTGCAAGCATGCGCCACAAGTGAAGCATGAAAATAATTTTATAAATCACTCAGAAATTTTGAATAATTTTAGGATTTGAGCGGCTCATTCGCCCGCCAAAAACGAGCCCACCACGGATTCCAACATGTCCCGCAAACTACAAACCCCCGCTTCTTTTTCGCCATCGCGCGCCACCACCAACGTGCCGCCACGCTCGCGCAAAATTCGCAAGGCTTCGGATACGCGGGTTTCCACTGGCAATTCAATCGCCGCTCGAACCAATTCACGCGGCTGCTTTTCCGGCGCCACCAATAAATCCATGGCGGACACCACGCCGATACACCGATTCTGACGATCGACCAACGGGTACGTGGAATGGTTGGAGCGTGTCAACAACCGATTTATTTCGTCAGGCGAAAATTGCTCGCCAAGAATATCCGCGTCCTTCCATGGAGTCATCACATCGAACAAACTCAGTTCGCTCAGTTGCATCACGCGAACCGCCATCGCGACTTGTCGCTCTCCAATCGTGGTTGAACTTTCGTGAAAGAGTTCCTGAAATCGCTGCCGCGCGTCCAGCGTCACGCTGCCCCCGAGGCCGGCGCGCCGAACAATCAACGAACCGAGCCACGTGATCAATGGCACTAATCCGATAGCGGTAAAAAGAATTCGAAAGACACGAAGAAATCCAACGCAGCGGTAGCTCCATTGGTCGGTGTGCACGCGAAATAATTCCTTGGGCAAGGTCTCGCCAAATATAAAAATCAATGGCAAAAGAAGGCACGTATTCAGGGCGATTCCCATCAAGGGCGAGAAGCCCAAGCCCTCCAACATGTGGGCGATGGCGATTGATCCAAGATCATGGGCGCACGCATTGCCGATCAAAAGAGTTGCCAACAATCGATTGGGAAATCGAATTTCCTCCAAGAGTCGTAATGCGGCTTTGCGCGCGCGCCCGCTTTCAAGCGCAAGCCGAATTCGATTCAATGTGTAGATGCCGGTTTCAATTCCGGCGAACATTGCCGACAGCATCAAAGCCGCCACCAATAAGGCGACGTAGAACGTCAATTGGTAGGCACTCATTTACGCCCCGCCTGATTGTTGTTTGCACTCACGCGCACTTTCACCCACAGCACTCGGTTGCGCTCCATGCTTTCAACAATCATGTCCAGTCCATGAACTACAAGCGAGTCATTGGCTTGCGGCACTCGATTCAAATGCTCCATAAAAAATCCACCAAGCGTGGCGGATTCCGATTCGGGCATCAAGACCTGCAGCCGCTCAGCCGCCAAAGCGAGATCGATGTCTCCCGGCATTCGCCACCAACCTTGCGCATCCAACGTCACGCTAGGTTCGTTGGTCCACTCGCTTGAAACCTCCCCGGAAATTTCGCCCACGGCGTCGCGCAAACTCACCACGCCGGCGGTACCGCCAAATTCATCCACAACCACCGCGCTGCGATCGCCTTCGCGTTCAAACCACTCCAAAAGTTGACCAACTGTGGCTAATTCCGGCACAAAACCAATCTTTCGAATATGCGAGGCTAACGGAGTTTTTTCACCGCGGGCGTCAAGTAAAAAATTGCGCACATCCAAATAGCCCGCAATGTGATCCAAGTCTGGATCAGCCACGATCAATCGAGTGCGACGCGAAGATTTCACCATGGCGAACACTTGCCCATACGTCGCGTCGCTGCGAATGAACGCCACGAATACGCGCGCCGTCATCAGGTCGCGAACCTGCCGCTCTTGCAATCGAATAACTCGTTTCAACGCATTTGCTTCGTCGTTTCGCAACACGCCTGATTTGGAACTTTGTCCGACCAACTCTTGCACATCGCTCATTGAAACTCCGCTGCTTGGCGCCACGCCAACCAAACGCGACAGCGGCGACACGATTCCAAAATCCAGAACGCGTCGAATGGGGCCCACAATCCGATGCGCCAAAAGCAACGGCGCCGACAACACGCCCGCGAGTTGTACGCGCGCCACATTTCCCACAATTTTGGGCATTGTTTCTCCGGCGATCACAAGCACCACCAACGAAATCAACGCAAAGCCAAACTCCACCATTGGCGACAAATTAGACATTAAAATAACGCCGCTTGAAATCACAAAAAACAATGTGTTTGAAGTTAGATTGATGAACAGCACCGTGACCAACAACCCGCGCGGATCACGCAGCAATTCATCCACTCTACGCGCCGTTGCGGGCCGTTCGCGCCGCAGCTTTTCTTTTTCCGACTGGCGCAATCCAAAGAGAACCGTTTCCGAACACGACGCGAAAGCGCTGCCGCCCACCACAGGCAGAAGCGCCAGCAGCACCATGATTTCAATCGGGCCGATCGTCATTGCGCGCACTCATCATTCGCGCGGCGCATGGCGCGAAGCTTATTACACGCGTCAAACGCAGCGCGCCAAGTTTCAACCCGAGGCCGCGTCAACAACGCGTCCATGGCCTCGTCCGTTTCCAATTCAATCGCGCGCAATTCAGCGGCAACGTCGGCCGCGATCTCACGGCGCGCTTGCGGGTCTTGTCCCGCGGCGTCCACCGCCTCACGCAACTCCATCATGCGCATCAAAAACGCCGGCGATTGCTTGGGTTCCGCGGGTCTTGGCGTGGGCGCAAGCGCCTGCAAAATGGCGTTGCCCCGCGACAGTGGATCCAAAAGTTCGCTGGCCGCCGCGTTGATGCGCGAGGATTCCTCCAGTGCATTGGCGCGTCTCGCCAAATCCGTGTGCCGATCCGGATGCGACACAATCGAACATCTTCTCTGCGCGGCGCGAATTTCTTCAACGGTGAGCCGCCACGATCGCGGCAAGCCAAGCAGTTCGAATGGATCTGGCACTTAGTCTCCCCCGGCCACGCGCTCAACCTCTTCAAAACTGGTCACGCCTTGAGCCACCAACTGAAAACCAAATTTCTGAAGCGTGATGTAGTGACCTTGCTCAAGCACATTTCGCAAATCGGAAATGGTTGGACGCTTCAACACAACATCGCGCACGCCATCTGAAAATTCCAGCAACTCAAGCAACGCGCGTCGACCTCGATATCCAGTGCCCAAACATTTTCCGCAACCCACTGGCGAAAAAATACTTGGCATGCCGTCCGCGGCGCGGCCCATCTTGAGCAACTGCTGCGAGGTCAGGCGCACCGCCTTGCGGCAGTTCATACATAAAGCGCGGCACAATCTCTGCGCCACGATTAAATTGATGGCGTTTGCCACCAGATAACTTTCCACGCCCAAATCCAAAAGACGAAAAATGGCGCCCATGGAATCACGCGAATGCACCGTGGAATACACCAAGTGCCCAGTCATCGCGGCTTGCATGGCAACTTGCGCGGTTTCAATGTCGCGAATTTCCCCAACAAAAATCACATCCGGATCTTGCCGCAACACGCTGCGCAAAATATTGGCGAACGTGTTGCCCTGCTTGTGGTCAATCGGAATCTGGGTGCAACCTTCCAAGTAATACTCAACCGGGTCCTCAATGGTGATGGCGTTGCGGGTCTCCACATCAATTTCTCGCAAGCATGAATACAGCGTGGTTGTCTTGCCACTGCCTGTTGGTCCGCACGCCAACACCATGCCCGAGTCGCGACCGGCCATGGTCCGCAACTTTTCGTACATCCATGGCAACACTCCAAGCTCGTGTAAGCGAGTGGGACTGTTGGATGTGTCCAACACGCGCAGCACCAACTTTTGCCCGTGCACCGCGGGAGTTAAACTCACGCGAAAATCAACGCGTTTTCCTTTGGTGGTGATGCTGAAATGTCCATCTTGTACTTGCGACTTTTGACTTGTATCTATCTGGCACAAAATCTTCACCATGCCCAACAGCCTCCGCAATAAATCCAGCGGCAGCTCCGATGCGAGCACCATCATTCCATCCACTCGCAGGCGAATCGTGGCGCGATCCATGCGCGGCTCCACATGCACATCGCTGGCGCGGCTGCGCAGCGCGGTTAATAGAACCAGCCGAAACACGCGGATACTTTCACTCGCGTCGTCATCGTCATCGCCACCCATTTCGGCGGCCTGATGCACGATTTGTCCGCGCATGTCCACCAGCGAAATATCGGAGGCCTCAAATGGTTTCTCAGGAGCCTCGTTGCAAATCTTGCGCAAACGAGATTCCGGGTCATCGCCGAGCGAGCCAGCTCCCACCACGGAATTTAAATCAATGTCGATTGTGTTGGCCACTGGCGTGGATTTTCTTGGCGCATCACGATTGGTTACGGGTTCGTCCAAACCAGGCAATGCAACTTTTTGCTTGGGCCGATCGGTTGGCGCACGTTCTACCCGCGTCAATGGAATTGAAGGCAGTGATTCTTCGGTTGAACTATTGGGCGCGATCGTGTTCGACCGGGCAGGTCTCGTTTCGGGTTCGCTGTTGGATTCACTCCCCCTTGGTCCAGCCTTCAACACTGAATCTTCAGGAGAAACAAAGCGAATTTCAACCTTACCAATTTTTATAACGTCCAGATTTCTAAGCGCCGCGGTGGTGACTTTGCCGCCATTCACGCGGGTTCCATTACGGCTTTGCAAATCACGCACTTGCCATACGCCATCCACGCATTCAACCACGCAATGCTTGCGCGACAAGGCCGAGTCATCAATGGCCACAACATTTTCCACAAGCCGGCCAAATGAAATCGTTGAGCCGTCAAGTTCTACGCGTTGTGGCTTTGAGCCACCTTTGACTTCTAGAAATGCCACACGTGAATAATAGTGCAATCAAACCTAGATCACACGACTGATTCACCCCACAACACAATGGCAAATGAAATCACTGGAAATATTTCCAGACGACAAACATAAAAGAACCGGAATTCTATTTCATTTCAAGCCGAATTTTAAATATGAAATTAAAAACGTCCGCCCCAAATTGGGACGGACGTCTAAAATCAAACTTAATTCAGCGTGATTTAGTCGCGTGAGCCACGGCCGTAGCCGCCGCC